>CAXMMX010000223.1:0-6804 GCA_964194535.1 uncultured Alphaproteobacteria bacterium
CCGACCGGCACTTCGCTCTCCAGTTTCATTGTGGGTCCGTTTTGTCCATTTCAAGCTTCCGGAGAATCCGAGAAAGCCGAAGCGGCTTTATCCGGTCACGGACTTCCCGCCACTCGATAGAGCCGTCATATTCGTCGCCAATCTGCTCGCCGTAGACCCTGACACCGCCTATGGCACTACACAAATCACCGCCCGGCGGCCCCACTCGCACGCTCAGATATCCCCATCGGTAACGGACATAGACCGCCCGGTCACCATCTGATCGGCCTTGCCACTGCGCGGGTCAGGCGGAACAGGTCATTACAGTGTTCTTGATTTTCATGAAGCCGTTCCCCCCAAGACATGAACGTATTTGTCACTTTATCGCAGGATAAGCGAGCAGCAAGCTGATCGTGGAACTCCACCGCTGTGATTTCCGCTTTCAAGGGCTGAGCGGAACCAAAACAGGGTATGCTGGAACTTCCGCATCTGGCACTCAGCGGATGTTTTTTAGTCCGGTGTTCAGGTGAACGCCTGCTCCATGGCGCGGCGGGTTTTCACGGCATCCATCGTCTCATCCAGCGATACATCGTCCCAGCGCACGGTCTCGCCCGCCTTGATGGCGCGCGTCAGCTTGACCCCGTGCGCAAGGCCAATAGGAAGCGCGCCAAATTGCAGGCTCTTGGCCGCCGGTTGCGCCTTGCCCCAGACCGTAAAGCCTCCTTCGCCGTCCAGTATCTCGCCTTGCTTGAGGTCACGTTTGGCGATTGACACAACGTCGGACATGAAATCACGGGTCTGGCCGGTCGGCTCTTTGCGCAGCACAGCCGAGAGCGCGGAGATGCCGAGTTCCAGGCCGATCAGGTGGTAGGGGCGGTACATGGCCGAATATTGCCCGGACGGGTCGCTCTTCAGGCCGTATTGGGCAAAGCAGGCTTTGGCGTAATCGTTCGGCGCCTCGAACACCGCATAGACGCCCCAACGCAGATTGTTCGGCATCTCGCTGCCATCGCGGTAAATCGACGAGATGACCTCGACCTGGCCCTTGTGATGGAGCAGGCCGCCATCTTCCGCTGGTATCAGCTTGTCCTGCAACTCGTCCGTCGGAACGTCCGGGAATCCCAGTCCGTCGGGCGATGGAGAGAGCCCCGTGGCGTTGGCAATTGCCGTCATTTCGATGCTCGACTTGGTGCCATCCAAAAACGAGTTGAACATTTGCGGGTTCATGCCGGCCTTCTTGGCCTGCTCGGCGGTCAGCCCGTAATGGTCCCACACCGTGTCCGGCGTGGAGGTATGGAAGGAGGGCAGGTATTTTGTGCCCTTGCCTGCGCAGACGACCTCGAACCCGGCCGCGCGCGCCCAGTCGACGATTTCGCACACCAGCGCCGGCTGGTCGCCATAGGCCATCGAATAGACAACACCGGCGCTGATCGCTTCGCGCGCCAGCAGCGGCCCGGCGAGCACATCCGCTTCCACATTGACCATGACGATATGTTTGCCGTTGGCAAAGGCGGCGCGTGAGTGGGCGATGCCCGCGGGCGGAGAGCCGGTGACCTCAAGCACCACATCCACATCGTCGCGCGCGGCGAGTTCCCTGCCGTCCTCCAGAAACGCGGTAGCGTTGATGCGTTCTTCTTCCCAGCCGACATTTTGGCACGCTGCACGCGCGCGGTCCGGTGAGAGGTCAGCGATGGCCGTGACTTCGAGCGGGCTGGTTGGCACCTGGTTCAGGAACATGGAGCCGAACTTGCCGGCGCCGATAAGGCCAACACGGACAGGGCCTTCGCCTCTTTCAAGGCGTGCGTGCGCGAGTGCGTGGAGATTCATGGATGGGTTTCCCTCAATTTCTGTTTCTTATCATCGGGTGTGCGGAGCTGGGGCGCAAGGTACGTGGCAGACAGGCGGCCAGCAATAAGCAAGCAACTTTCTGGATAATCTATTTATACTATAAATATCAACAGTTTACTTTTTAATAACTTAGCTCAGCTTGAGGAATTACGATAAATTACTCTATGTTAAGATGTCTGATTAATCGAGGAGTATGTAAGATGGCTGTTTGTGATATTGGTACAGATTGCTTTATCGTCTACCAAACGGGGTGTTGGTGCTCAATTGTCAATGATGAATGTTTGTGTGATTGCGTTGATGGAATGGCGGGACACAGGGAACGCCTTAATATTGAATCTGGTCAAGTAATCTCAATTTGTATGCAGGGGATGGCACTTTCCCAGGTTCACGACCTTCTGACGGATATTGGCACTATGAATTTGAAATCTGTGCCTGATGGTAGGGAAGGCGACATCGTAAATGTAAAATATGAGTCCATGAAATTCAGCGAGATTGCTGAGCAAATGGGATTTTAAGATAGCAACACGCAATTACTCTCCAGGCAGGATTAAAATACGGCTTGAGAAACAACGGATTTAACGAGAATGGCTCCCTTGGGTCGCGAGCCAACATGCTGAAGGCTCTGGGCAAATTTCTTGTGGTTCGCTGCAAAGCGGGCATCGCTTGGGCAGTGCCAGCTCAACGAATCGAGCCTACTCCGCCGCCACTGAATAATTCCGCGCATACTCAAGCAGCGCATCGTCCGCCACTGCCTCGATCGGCGTGAAGTCGCGGTGGGCGATCCAGTCCTCGCGGGTGAACTTGGTGATGTGGTTGGAGACGGCGCACAGCGTCAGATAGACGATCTTGCGCGGGTAGGGCGTCATGTTGGGCGGTGAGGCGTGCACAAGATTGCCGTGGAACATCAACACCGCGCCGGGCTTACCCGTAGGCGCGATGATACCGCCATCCTCGGTTAGTCTGGTGATGGTCTGCTTGTCCAGGGTCCAAAGCGGATAGGAGGTTGTCTCAAGGTCGTGCCCGGCATCGAGCACGCCATGCTTGTGGCTTTTCGGGATGATCATCAGCGGGCCGTTGATGGCCATCACTTCATCCAGAAAAACGGCGATATTCATGGCGCGGGCTTCCGGCATGCCGTCATCGCGCGCCCAGGTGCCATAGTCCTGATGCCACTGCCACAGTTCGCCGTCGAATGGCGCCTTCGCATTGACCTTGTATTGATGCATGTAGAGCTTCTCGCCGAGCACCTGCTCAACCGGTTCAATCAGGCGGGGATGCGAACCCAGAATGCCGAAGGCTTCGTTATAGGTGTGCGCGGCAAAGGCGGTGCGCGGCGCGCCTGAACTTTCACGCCACACTTCCTTGCGGTCGGACTTGTAGATTTCTTCCGCCTCGGCGCGCAGCACCGCGACTTCTTCACCGGAAAAACAGTCCGGCAGAAACAGATAGCCCTGCTCGTCGAACCCGGTGAGTTGCTCGCTCGTCAGTTTCATCGCTTCCTCCCCGAAGGATTGCTTTGGGGGAGTTTAGCGCTCTTGAGGCGAAATGCTACTGTTGTGAATTTCATCGGTGAGCTGCCGGCGGCCGTGTGCCATATCGCGTGAGCGCCCGCGCATAGTCTTGCGCCCACGCGCCGGCCTCCCATTTGCGTGCCACGATACCGGAGACCCACCAGGCGATGAGTGCAATTGCAATGCCCGCATAGCCGTCAATCGCGTAGTGCCAGGCCAGATGGATGGAGCCCAGCAGGATCATGCCGGTGAATATGAAGAGGGCGATCCCGAGCTTGCGGTTGATATGCCATCCGGCAAGCGCAAACAGAAGTGCTGCCGCGATGTGCATGCTCGGCATGGCGGAGATACCCAGTCTGAGGCCATTGCCCTGATAACCCTCCCAGAGGAGCATCTGCGTATCGATTACCCAGATTGGTAAAGTCTCGTTCAGGGTGTGGAGATAGCCGAGCAGCGGGGCGAACGGGTCTGGCGAGTTGCCGATCAGGGCGTAGTAGCAGGGGCCAGCTGAAGAGAAGATGATCGCCATGAGATTGCCGCCGATACCCTAGGTCAGCATGAAGGCCAGGAAGAAGCGTGTGCGCAACACCGACGGCACGCGGGCGAATGCGAGGCCGGTGACCAGCAACCACATCACCATGAACCAGAGATGATAGCTGGCAACCAGGATAAGCGTGATCGGCGCGTAGCCGAGGAAGGGGTGCAACCATTCCCATGGCGCGCGGCCAAAATGGAGCCAGCGGTCCCATTCCATGAATGTGGTGTCCCATGCGAATGGCTGGACGATCGGAACCGAACCTTTGAGATACGCGAACACAATCATGAAGAAGACAAAGACGATGACGATCGAGAGCCCGTTCGCGGCCCGGTCCGGCTGACGCAGGAAATCCCAAACGTCGCGCGCCAGCGTGGAGATGGGATGTTCCGGGCGCACTTTCGTCCCCACGTGGTAGAAGCGCAACTACTCGATGCTCAGGGGCAGGATCACCCCGAGAAAAGCCAGAAACAGAACCAGGGTCATCAGTTCCGGAGGCGTCATGCCCGGGTTCACGGCGGTGAGGACCGCGGCGCAGACAATGTGAATGCCAAGCAGCAGGAAAAGCGGCGCGTGGCTCTTCAGCGCCGGGATCCAGAGCGCTGAGAACGCGGCCCAGCGCTGCGAGCGGATTGGCGAGGGTGCATCCGTATTTGAGATCGTATACATAAGCCGGCCCCTCACTCGCCTTGCGTTTGAGGGCACCCTAACGCGCGTGCGCTAAAGTCTCGATAATTCGGACCCGGATTTCGCGTTCGCTACTCTTGCGGTGATGTATGACTGGAAATCGGGGCGTGAGGTGTGGAGGCGTTTTTAAAACCACATTGTATTCATTGACTTACCAAAGCGATCAGGGGTGTGTGGCGCGGGACTGAAATCGCCCGCCAATAAGGTAATATGTGAACTTGAAGGCCTCGGAGACGGCAATCTGTGCCGATCTCTGGTCGCGCCACCATTGCGCACCGAGCTTATCCTCGGGGGGCGATGTTACCAGGATAACCCGCAGTGACTTCCCGGCCTGTGAACCTGCGCCTCCATCATTGACAAACTTCCGAAAGGCTTCCGCCTCTTCGGCTGTCGAAATATGTCCATCTCCGAATGAGGTGAGAGCCTCTTGCCGTATTCCAAGATGGAGCATGAGACGGCGGCGCATTTCGCGCTGCGCGGGCATGTCAAAGCCCATGTCCTTGCGTATCTCATCGTAACGCGATGGCGTCCGGACCCGGGCGTTTGACAGCGCCACCTTCGGTGCGTAGCCGGCCTTGTACAATTCCGCCGTCTTGATCAGGCGGTGCCAGTCTCCGGCAATCGGCAGAATAAAGTCGGCCTTCTGGAGCTCGTCCTCCACCTGAAGGATGCGCGGCAGCAGCGGCAGAGCGAGTGCGGCCGCGAACAGGCCAATGACACTCAGAACACCGATGATCTGAAAAACCGCGCGGGCGGGCCGTCTGAAGAGGAACATGGCTCAATTTTCCCGTCGCGCATTGGCATCACATCAAGGCCACGATACTGTCCGACAAGTGATACACCCAGTAAGCCCCTCAGAGGCACCCTCATGACCATGCGCACTCTCCTGCCTTCCGCCATTGTCATCGCCATTGGCCTGGCGCTCGCTGGCTGGCTGGCTGGCCAAGGCCTTGTCGAAAGCCGCCTCGGGCACCGTACTGTCATTGTAAAGGGTTTCTCCGAGCGCCTGGTAAAAGCGGATATCGGCTTCCTTCCCGTGCGCTTCAACGCATTGGGCGCGGAGCTGGAAAGTGCGCGCAGCGCGCTGGAGCGCTCGGAACAGGCGGTGTTGGGATATCTCAAGTCGAAGGGTTTTACAGCCGTTGACTGGGAGGTGCAGAACATCAAGGTCGAGGACAGGCTGACGGCGTATAATTCATCCGGCGCCCCGCGCGCCAACCGCTTTGTGCTGACGGAAGACATCGTCGTGCGCTCCAGCAATGTCGACAAACTTGTGGCCGCGTCGCGTAACATTTCCGATCTTCTGCGCGAGGGCGTGGTGCTCACATCGGACCAGTATAATTCGGGTCCATCATTCATTTTCACGGGTCTGAATGATCTCAAACCTGAAATGCTGACCCAGGCGACCCAGCGCGCGCGCAAGGCGGCGGAGCAGTTCGCGCGCGAGTCCGGCGCCAAGGTGGGGGCGATATTCAGCGCCAATCAGGGGCTGTTCACCATCGGTCCGGCCATCAACATTCCCAATGAGCGGTCCGACAAGCAGGTCGAGAAGAAGGTGCGGGTGGTGACGACGATTACGTACTTTTTGACGCGTTAGCTACTCAGCCACAGCAACACCATCAGCACGATCACAAATACGATCGGCATGAACAGCCAGCGGGTCATGGGCATGGTCTCCTGTCGGGTGGGCGTTGCGACATCAAATATCCTTGCGGGAACAAGCGCCCGGGCCTAGGTTGCGCAACGTCTGTCCAAACAGGCATCCGGATATCAATTTTCAGCACATAATTAGAGGTCATCATGGGCTTTGTTTCCGATTCCCTTCAGCGCGTTAAGCCGTCTCCGACCATTGCCGTTTCCAACAAATCCATGGAACTCAAGGCCGCCGGCGAGGATGTTATCGGCCTTGGCGCCGGTGAGCCTGACTTCGATACACCTGACAATATCAAGCAGGCGGGCATAAAGGCCATCACCGGAAACAAGACCAAATATACCGCCGTTGACGGTATTCCGGAGCTGAAGCAGGCCATCGCCAACAAGCTCAAACGCGAAAACGGGCTGGACTACAAGCCCTCGCAGGTGACCGTCGGCTCAGGCGGCAAACAGGTGCTCTATAACGCGCTGCTGGCAACCGTCAATCCGGGCGATGAAGTGATAATCCCCGCGCCCTACTGGGTGAGCTATCCCGACATTGCCCTGCTCGGCGGCGGTGTGCCGGTGTTCGTGGAAACGGGCATGGAGACC
>CAXMMX010000224.1:0-7897 GCA_964194535.1 uncultured Alphaproteobacteria bacterium
GGCAATGATATCGACGGCGAGCGGGATATCGGCCTTGAGCACGCGCGCGTAATAGGCCGTGGTTTCCAGGCTGGTCGCCGCGTTGAGATCACCGCCGACAGTTTCGATTTCCTCGGCGATTTCCCGCGCGCTGCGCCGCGCTGTGCCCTTCAACGCCATATGCTCCAGAAGATGCGAAATGCCATGCTGGGCGCCGCTTTCGCAACGAGCGCCGACCCCCACCCAGACGCCGAGCGACACCGTTTCAAGATGCGGCATGGCGTGTGACACCACCCGCAAACCATTTGCCAGGGCCGTCGTTTCGATACTCATGTGGCCTGCTCGCTCACCGCGCTTGCACGCGACTCGATTAATTGCGTGAGCACTCCATAGTCATTCTCAAGCACCGTGTAACGCTCTTGCGCACCCAGACGCTTTTCCAGGCGCGCTGGCGCGTCGGGGCGTTTGCCGGTCGCGGCTTCAACGGCTTCTGGGAACTTGGCGGGGTGAGCCGTCGCCAGCGTCACCATGGGACTGCCGTCCCTGTCGGCACGGCGCGCGGCGGCAAGGCCTATGGCGGTGTGCGGATCACACACATATCCCGTTTCCCGGGCAACATCACGGATGGTGTTCTCGACTTCAGCCTCATCCACGGCTATTGCGGAAAACAGCGCGCGCAGGGATGCAAGCTCGTCATCGGACAAGGCGAAACCGCCCTGTTCGGCAAGGCCGTCCATCAAGTGGCAAACCCGGTTTCCGTCCCGTCCCGCGGCTTCGAAAACAAGCCGTTCGAAATTACTCGATACTTGTATATCCATACTCGGGCTCGAGGTTGCCACGACCTCATTTGGCTCGTAACGGCCTGTCTTCAGCGTGCGCACCAAGATATCGTTTACATTCGTGGCTATAACGAGGCGATTGATCGGCAATCCCATGCGCGAAGCCGCGTAACCTGCGAAAACATCACCGAAATTTCCTGTAGGTACGCAGAAGCTCACTCCCCTTCCTGGCGCCCCGAGAGCAACAGCTGACACGAAATAATAGACCGACTGGGCCATGATTCGCGCCCAGTTTATGGAGTTGATCCCGGCGAGCGACAACCGGTCGCGGCGATCCAGGTCATTGAACAGCTCCTTCAACAGCGCCTGACAATCATCAAAGGTGCCTTTAATGGCAATGTTGTGCACATTTTCAGCGCTGGACGTGGTCATCTGCCGGCGTTGCACATCGCTTACCCGGCCATGGGGATGGAGGATGAAAATCTCGATTGCCTCGAGCCCGGCAAAAGCCTCGATAGCCGCACCGCCCGTATCACCCGACGTGGCGCCGACAATGGTGGCGCGGGCCTTGCGTCGTTGCAGCGTCCGGTCCATCAGGCGCGCCAGCAACTGCATAGCGATATCCTTGAAGGCGAGTGTCGGCCCGTGAAACAGCTCAAGCAGCCATTGGTCTGGACCCATCCCGATGAGCGGCGTCACTGCACTGTGTGAGAAAGTGGCATAGGCCTGCTCAACAAGTTCTGAAAATTCAATTTGGGGGATATCCGAGCCGACAAAGGGCTCCATCACACGGGCGGCGATTTCAGCATAAGGCAGGCCGGCCAGCGCCTCTATGTCGGAAGGGGCAAGCCGCGGCCAGATTTCTGGAACATAGAGTCCGCCATCGCGTGCCAGCCCCGTCAGCATGACATCCTCAAAACCGAGCGCAGGCGCGGTTCCGCGGGTGCTGACATAGCGCAATTCGTTGGCTTGATTTGGCATTTTATCCGGCATGGTTGTTATGCCGCGCACGGTAAATGCGAACCGCCCCACCCGCAAGCGCATCTAATGGTTTTAGGTGAACGGACGCTCACGCAAACGGCTCCGTAAATTCAGCGCAAAAACGCCAAGCAATGCGCCAGCAAGGCGAAACCATGTAAATGCATACTGGAGATGCCTGTTTGACAATTTCACCCGCGTTACACCGCCTCGGGGCCAGCCGCCCGGTATGGAGGAGACTTCCTGCTCCACGAAGAACGGCGCAACGCGTTTTACATCTCCTGCAGACAGCGCCGCCGCCGCCATGCCTTTCAGGTCGCGCCAGAACCAGTTGTTTTTCTCCGGCGAGTTTTCTGGCGAGAAGGTGCCTTTTATGCCCGGTGAACGCGCCAGCCCAATGACCGTCTGCTCCCCTTCAAGCTGTCCTTGGGCGCGCGTGCGCGGTTGTTTTTTAGCAGCGGGAACAAACCCACGGTCGACCAAGACGATCCGTCCGCCGGGGGTTTTGAGCGGTGTAATCACGCGCCAGCCGGTTTTGCCATTAATGACCGTGAAATAATGGGATTCTCTATCGTGACGAAAGGATCCCTTGAAGCGCACCCTGAGATACTCAACATCCCGGGACTTTTCCCACTTGTTCAGCGCATCGGTGAGTGTCACCGGCTGTAAAGCCGTACGTGCCTCGATACGCGCGCTTAGTCCCTGCTTCCACTCGAGCCGCTGAAGTTGCCATATACCCAGTCCGGCCAGGATGCCAAAAGCGGCAAGCGTCAGCACACTCAGAGAGATCAGATCTCGTTTCAAGTTGATGTCCCTGGGCATAACCTTTTTGGCGCGTTAATGCGCTGCCGGCGTGCCCGCGGCCCAGACATAGATACAGCTGAACAGGAACAGCCACACCACATCAACGAAGTGCCAATACCAGGCGGCGGCCTCGAAGCCGAAATGCTGCTTGGAATTGAAATGTCCCGCGAGTGCCCGAAACAGGGTAATCGTCAAAAAGATGGTTCCGATGATCACATGGGCGCCATGAAAACCCGTCGCCATGAAGAAAGTTGCGCCATAAATACTGCCAGAAAAGGGGAATGATGCGTGTGCATACTCGTATGCCTGCAAGGCGGTGAACAGGACGCCGAGGAAAATCGTGCACACGAGCCCGGCGATCAGACCGCCCCGGTCATCATGCAGCAGCGAATGGTGGGCCCAGGTGACCGTTGTCCCGGAGGTCAGCAGGATTAGCGTATTGACCAGCGGGATATCCCACGGATTAAAGGTCTCAACACCCTTGGGCGGCCAGTGTCCGCCGGTGAATTCGGTGCGCGCAACCTGTACCGCTTCGTCTGGATAGAGTGCTGCGTCGAAGAAGCCCCAGAACCATACGACGAAGAACATGACCTCCGAGGCGATAAACAGGATCATCCCGTAACGCAGATGCAGCTGCACAACAGGTTTGTGAGCCCCTTGATGTTCCGCCTCATTGATGACATCGCGCCACCAGACGAACATGGTGCCGGCGATACAGATCACGCCGGTCAGAAAGACATAAGGCCCGTGAATGCCGAACAATCCTTCGCCACCCCCCATGGATCTCATCCAAATGATGAGACCGATGGCCGCTACAAATGCGGATAACCCGCCGACGATCGGCCATGGACTGGGATCCACGAGATGATAATCGTGTTGGTTGGCGTGCGATTTGGCCATTGTTCATCTCCGTAAACCCCTATGAGGGGCGGTTGTCATGAGCCCGATTTCGGGCGCTTATTCCTCAAATTACAATTTTTCACGTCCCGTCCGGGCGCGGTGTCTGCTTGACTGCCACCACCTCTTCCGTCTCCTTCACGGGGAAGAATGTATAGGACAGCGTGATCTCCTGAATATTTTTCGCTTCCGGATCGTTCACGATTTCCGGGTCGATGAAGAACGTCACCGGCATATCGGCCCGCTCGCCCGCTTCAAGGGTCTGTTCGGTGAAGCAGAAACATTCGACCTTGTTGAAATAGCGTCCGGCGGCTTGCGGCGAGACGTTGAACGTCGCGGTGCCCGTGAGCGTCGCTTTGGTCAGGTTCCTCGCCTCATAGAAGGCCAGAGCCGTTTCACCGATCTTCAAGTCGAGCTTTGTTTGAACGGGCTTGAATTTCCACCCCATGCCGTGGCCAACATTGGCGTCGAACCGCACGGTAATCATACGGTTGAGCACTGTATCAGGCGTCTCTTCTGCGCGCTGCGTGGTCCCGCCATAGCCGGTAACCTGGCAGAAAATCTGGTAGAGTGGCACAGCCGCGTAAGACATCCCCACCATGGATAGTGCGATGCCCGCCATGGAAAGTGCAACGGCCAGATTGCGGCGCGGAGATGTCCTGCGGCCCTTCGCATCTGTACAGGATTTTGTTGCTCTTTTACTCATTGCTCTCAAATCCCGCCAACCTCTAGAAGGGCCGGTTCATCACATTGGCGCCGAGACGCACCATCGTGACAACGAAAAACAGCGCCGCCATTGCCGCCAGCGCCCAGGCAATTGCAATCGAACGAGACCGGCGGCGTTTCTTCTGCGCCTCGCTGAGCTGCATCACGCCCCTGTCACCGTCAGCCCGCCAAGCACATGCTCGACCAGCAACACTGCGAATAGGAGCAGGAGATACAATATGGAAAAGCTGAAGAGCTTCTTTGCAGCCTTCTCCGCCTCCCTGCCCTTACGCCGGGTATAAACCCGGAGTGCCAGCGCCACGAACGCGACCCCGAGCACAGTTGCCAAAACCGCATACGCGATGCCCCCCATGTCGATGAAGACCGGCGCGAGACCAGTGGGCGCCAACACCAGGGAGTAAAACAGAATATGACTCCGCGTGGTGTCAGGACCAGCCGTCACCGGAAGCATCGGGATGCCGGCGCGTTCATAATCGCGGGTACGGTACAACGCCAGCGCCCAGAAATGGGGAGGTGTCCATATGAAGATAATCAGAAACAGCACAATACTTTCCAAGCCCACTGTGCCCGTAACCGCGGCCCAGCCGATTATCGGCGGCAACGCGCCCGCTGCGCCGCCGATCACAATGTTCTGCGGTGTGCGGCGCTTCAGCCACATGGTGTAGATGAACAGATAAAAGCCAATGGTGAGCGCCAAAAGAGCGGCGGAGACCCAGTTCACCAGCATGCCCATGGTAATGACGGATCCAGCGGCCAGAACGGTGCCGAATGTAAGGGCTTCATCAGCCGAAACACGCCCGCGCGGCACGGGTCGCGCTGCCGTGCGTTGCATGATTGCGTCGATGTCGGCGTCGTACCACATGTTCAGCGCGCCCGAAGCACCCGCTCCCACGGCGATGCAGATCAACGCTGCAATGGCGATAACGGGATGCAGCGTGCCAGGCGCGACAACGAGCCCTACCAGGGCGGTGAACACAACGAGCGACATGACCCGCGGTTTCATAAGGGCAAAGAAATCTCCCACACCGCCGGAGCCATACGCAAGCGATGATTCATATTCTGACCGGGTGAATCCTAAGCTGTTGTCGCTCATTGCCTATTACCTGTTTCGCTCATCGATGCGTTTGGAAGCCAGCGCCTTATCTGATACGCGGTAGTCGCTCATACTGATGGAATGGCGGCGGTGATGAGAGCGTCCACTCCAGCGTCGTGGCGCCCTCACCCCAGGGATTGTCCGCTGCCTTTACCTTGCGCCGGAAAGCCAGGAACACGCCGAACAGGAAGATCAGCACGCCAAATCCCGAGATATACGAGCCAATGGAAGAGACGTAGTTCCAGCCAGCGAAAGCGTCCGGATAGTCTGCTATTCGGCGCGGCATACCGGCCAGCCCCAAGAAATGCTGCGGGAAGAAAACGATGTTCACGCCAATGAATGTGACCCAGAAATGCAGCTTGCCGATGAACTCCGAATACATGTAACCGGTAATTTTCGGGAACCAGTAATACCAGCCCGCAAACAAGCCGAAGGTGGCGCCAAGCGACAGCACATAGTGGAAGTGGGCCACCACATAATAAGTGTCATGCATCGCGCGATCGATGCCCGCATTGGCCAGGACGACGCCCGTCACCCCGCCTACCGTGAACAGGAAGATGAAGCCGAAGGCCCACAGCATCGGCGTGCGGAACTGGATTGACCCGCCCCACATGGTAGCAATCCATGAGAAAATCTTCACGCCTGTCGGCACCGCAATCACCATGGTCGCGGCGACGAAATATGCCTGCGTATTCAGCGAGATGCCGGCTGTGTACATGTGATGCGCCCACACCACGAAGCCAACCGCGCCGATAGCCGCCATGGCGTAAGCCATGCCGAGATAACCGAATACAGGCTTGTTCGAGAAGGTCGAGATTACATGGCTGATCAGTCCGAAGGCCGGCAGGATGATGATGTAAACTTCCGGGTGACCGAAGAACCAGAACAGATGCTCGAACAGCACCGGATCGCCGCCGCCGGTCACGTCGAAAAAGGTGGTGCCGAAATTGCGGTCCGTCAGCAGCATGGTGATGGCGCCGGCCAGAACCGGAAGCGCCAGCAGCAACAGGAATGCTGTGATAAGGATCGACCATACGAATAACGGCATTTTGTGAATGGTCATGCCGGGTGCGCGCATGTTGAAGATCGTGGTGATAAAATTGATCGCGCTCAGGATCGAGGATGCACCGGCCAGGTGAAGCGCAAGAATCGCGAAATCCATTGCCGGGCCGGGCGACCCGGTCGTGGAGAGCGGCGCGTAGATGGTCCACCCACCGCCGACGCCATAGCCGCCCGCGGGGCCAGGCACAAACAACGAAATGACGAGCAACATGAGAGCCGACGGCAGCAGCCAGAAGGAAATGTTGTTCAGGCGCGGAAAAGCCATGTCCGGTGCGCCGATCATCAGCGGTACGATCCAGTTGCCAAACCCGCCGAACAGCGACGGCATGATCATGAAGAACACCATGATGAGGCCGTGTGCGGTGGTGAAGGTATTGAAGACATGCGCGTCGGCAAAGATCTGCATGCCAGGCTCTTGCAGCTCCATGCGCATGCCAATCGACAACAGGCCGCCGACAAGACCGCCGAACAGGGCAAATATCAGATACAGTGACCCGATATCCTTGTGGTTGGTGGAGAAGATATACCTCTTCAACCCAGTCGGATGGTCGCTGTAATGCGCGGCTTCTGCTTTACCCGCCATATTTTCAATCCCTCTTACGTCGTTGCCGCCCGTTCAGTTTCACTCAGGCACCGCTAAATAAAATCACTTAAACTCTTCTAGCGCTGGTTTAGCGCAAGCCTGGGGGATCCCACAGACGCGCCGTCCCCGCCACCGGAGGGAATGGATGCAAATTCCTTTTTCGCCTTTTCGAGCCAACTTGCGAACTCTTCATCGGACACCACGCGAACCGCAATCGGCATGAACGCATGCTTCTGCCCGCAAAGCTCAGAGCACTGCCCGTAATAAACGCCGGTTTTCTCAGCCCGGAACCATGTGCGAATGACACGCCCCGGAACCGCATCGACTTTTACGCCGAAAGCGGGAATCGTCCAGTTGTGCAGCACATCCGTCGCGGTGATCAGAACATGTATGTTCCTGTTGACCGGAACCACGACCTCATTGTCGGTCGCAAGCAATCTGGGCTGTCCGGGCTTCAATTCGTTATCTTCCAGCATAACCGCATCGAATGTCAGATCGCCCTGATCGGGATATTCATAAGTCCAGTACCATTGATTGCCGATCGCCTTCACGGTCAGATCGGCTTTCGGAAAATCATATTGCGCGAACAGCAACCGGAACGAGGGAACGGCAATCACCACCAGAATGAGGATCGGGACAACCGTCCATGCGACTTCAAGCAAGGTGTGGTGCGAGGTCTTGGAAGGATTCGGGTTGGCATTCTCGTTGAACCGCAATGCCACGTAAATTAGAAGTCCCATCACGAAAAGGGTAACCACCGTACACAGGATCAGCAGAAAATTATGAAAGTCGGTCAACTGCTGCATGATCGGTGTCACCGCTTCCTGGAAGCCTAGCTGCCAGTTTGTTGGCTGGCCCAATTCAGCCCGTACTTCGGTGCTGAAGAGAAATGAGGCCAGCGCGGCAAAAACAGAGAATGCTTTAGCCCCGGAAAAACCGTTTGTCATTTCTCAATGCTCCTGTTGGTGACCCCGTTTTGATGACCCTGTTGTGCCG
>CAXMMX010000225.1:0-7417 GCA_964194535.1 uncultured Alphaproteobacteria bacterium
CGCCCACTAGTATCCGCCACCTATTATAACAAACCAGATCAGCCACATACTAAGTTAGTCAAGCCGCACGCAGCACCAATTTAACTGACGATGGACACCTCAAACGGGACAAACTTTGCTGGTTAACCCCGGAACCCGGGAAGGGATACCGAGCTTGCCTACGCCCGACACTCATAGACGGCTGGTCACAGTCATTATGGCCGACATTGTTGGCTACACTCGCCTCATGGGTGAGAACGAGGATGCCACCCTGGACGCTTGGTATGCGTGTCGGAATGACATCATCGACCCCAAGATCGATTATTTTCGCGGCCGCATCGTCAAACACACCGGCGATGGCTTCCTTGCAGAATTTCCAAGCGTGATAGACGCCATGAACTGTGCCATTGAAATGCAAACCGGTCTTGAGAAGCGCAACAATAACGCACCCGAAGAAAGTCGGATCTTATTCCGGATGGGGCTTAATCTGTGCGACATCGTGGCGGATGAGGAGGACATCTATGGCGAGGGTGTGAACACAGCTGCTCGTGTCGAAGCCCTAGCCGCGCCTGGAACAATCTGCATCACGTCAGCGGTGCATGATCAGGTAGGAAGCAAAGTGAAGGCTGAGTTTGAGGATTTGGGAGCAAAGAAGTTAAAGAATGTTGCTAAACGCGTGCGGGTATTTCAGGTTTGGCCGCCCGGAAATTTTAGTGGAAACGAATCCGATGAGGAATTCAGACTGGAAGCGGACGCTGATTTGAGAACGGTGTCTCAGTGGACTCAGCTCGCAGCAGCAGTGTTTATTGTTGTCGGCGTCGCAGCGATTGTCTGGGTGTATATGAGTAAATAATTCGATATGCCTAATCTAGCATCATAGCTTCCATTATTGTGGGCGACAGAGGATCATTTAAGAGTACGAAACAAGATGTTATTTGCATGAAGGGGAGATACGAGCATGCAAGCTTCCAGAAAATCTGCCCAAACAAAAACCAAGGGACCTGAGCAATCAATATTGCCTTCTCGATTAATAATTGAAACCTTCGGAAATCAGTTGGTTGATATTTTCATTTTGGTGGCTCTATTTGTTCTCGGGGCCACAATCGTATGGTCAGCAGTTTATGCTTATCTTGATATGATGAGCAAGAGTCACGGCACGATAGAAGATATACTTTTGCTATTTATTTATCTTGAACTTGGCGCAATGGTCGGTATTTATTTTAAAAGTGGCATAATACCAGCACAATTCCTTATTTACATTGCCATTACAGTTCTTACGAGAATGTTAGCTAGCGTTACAGTAGTTGATACCACTGATATAAGAATTATTGTTGTTGTTAGTGCCATTGTTTTTCTTTGTGTTGCAGTTTTGATACTTAGATATGCCGATAAACAATATGGCGAGCGCGAAGATAAATCCTGGCTCTCCTAAGAAATGGTCGCACAAAACCCCACATGTTACGCTTACTGCTGAGAGACCTAGACACTCGGAGCAAGCAGATAGTGGACTGCAATATTCTAATTTGTGAATGTCCGCTTTCGGGGGTAAAGCGGACATCGAACGCAACCCCTCAGAATGTCCGCTAATGACCCAAAGCGGACATAGCCGAAAGGCCTTGTGCTTCGCCGGAAGGATTTATAGCGTCCTTCCATGCTCGCCACCGAAAATCCCGTCCGCGATGAGGAAAAACGCCGGATCGTTTTGCACGTGAACTTTAACGATGCGAAACGCTATAACTTCGTCCTCAATAACTGCGAAAACATCGACGAATATTATGCCGCCAAGGGGAACGAGGTGGAAATCCGCATCGTTGCCCACGGTCTTGGCCTGCATATCCTACGTGAAGACACGTCGCCAGTGAAAGAACGGCTACAGAAAATGGCCGCGGACATGGATAATCTTTCCCTTTACGCTTGCACCAACACCCAAGAGAGGATGGCCAAGGCGGAAGGCAAGAAGCCCGAATTAATCCCCGAGGCAGTCATGGTGTTGGCGGGCATTCCCGAGATCATCGAACTGCAGCGCGCAGGCTGGACCTATATCAAGCCGTAAAGGCCGGGGCTGAGATACACTTATTCCCGCCCGTCAGCCAATGTAATGGCTGGTTTTCCCCCCCACAAACTGAATATCGTGTTATTTACACATTCAATTTGTTTAATTTTAATAATGTTCAATCAATAATTAACACTCTGGGGAGGCGGAACATGAAATCGTTTAAATTGAAGACTCCTGCCGGTGTCCTGCTGGCGGGTTTTTTGGCTTTGTTTCCGGGACAAACCCGGGCCGAAGTCACCCTTGAAATGGCCTACATGCCGATCGTGCCCTGCGCCCAGCTTTTTGTCATTGAGGGCATGGGTTGGGCCAAGAAGGAAGGCATCAACCTCAAGCTGACCCGTTTCCCGAACGGCCCGGCCATCGTCCAAGCCATTGCGTCGGGAAAGATGGACGTCATGTGCTTCGGCATCGGGCCGGCCATGGTGACCCGCGGCAAGGGCATCAAGCTCAAGGTCATCGCCGCCGGCATCGTCAACCAGATTGCCGTCATCGCCCAAGGTGACCTGGTCAAGTACTTCGACAAATACAAGGACGGCGCCAAGGCCTTGCGGGCGTTCGCCAAGGACAAGGGCCGCAAGCCGAAGATCGCCAGCTTCCCCAAGGGTTCGGTCCCCGACACGGTGACCCGCCACTGGCTCCTGCGCGAGCTTAAGATGGACCTGAAAGAAGTCGAGCTCATCGGCATGGGCTCGTCGCAAGTTCAGCAGGCGCTGTTGACAAAATCCGTAGACGCCGCCGGTATCCTGGAGCCGATCCTGACCATCGTCAAAAGCAAGCTCAAGGGCTCCAAGATCGTCGCCGGCCCCAAGGACATGATGCCGGGTCAGCCGGGTTCCACCATCGCGGCGCGTGAGCACGTCATCGCCAAGAACCGCGATGTGCTGGTCAAGCTGATCAAGCTTCACATCAAAGCGACCAAATTGCTGAAGAATGACCCGGCCAAGGCGGCGCCGCACGTCACGGATTTCGTCGCCAAGGGTCTTATCGACGTCAAGACCATTCAAATGTCCCTTGAGTCTCCTTCATCCAATTTCAAGGCGAACCCCAATGAAATTCTGAAAGAGACCAAATACATGCACGACTTCCAGAAAAGTGAGAAGATCAAGACCAAGGTGTCGGTGGATGGCCTGTTCGATTTGAGCATCTACCGGGACGCCTCTAAGTAACTCGGCGGATAGTCATAAAACAGGCCGAAAAAAGAGTGAAGTCGTAACCCGTGAAGCCAATCACACGGTATGTTCTCTCGGCGACCGGGTTGGTCGGATTTTTATTATTCTGGGAGGGGCTTGCACGCAGCGGGATTCTTGAGCCTCATCTGCTGCCCCCTCCAAGTACAATTCCGCCCGCCCTCGTTTCCGAAATCAACGAAGGCATCTGGCAGTCCATGGTCTGGGCCAGCCTTCGCCATTACACCATTGGATTTTTTATAGGCTCTTTCCTGGGCGTGACGCTGGGCGTCACCGTGGCGCTGTTCCCCCGGGTCGATGCCAGCCAAGCGTGGTTGGCTAGGGTTTTACGGCCGATACCACCGCTAGCGTGGATTCCGTTCGCCATCATTTGGTTCGGGATTTCTGAAACGGCGGCCGCTTTTATCATTTCCATTGGTATTTTCTGGATCAACTATTTCACCGCCATGAACGCGGTTCAGGCCGTCGACAAGGATTTGATCGAGGTCGCTCGGGCTTTCGGCCACCGGACCTTTCCGGCATTGTTGCGCAAGGTCATCATGCCGGGTGCCTCGCCGGGTATCCTGGCCGGGCTTCGCGCCGGGCTGGGCCAGGGCTGGATGACGGTGGTCGCGGCCGAGCTGTTCGGCATTCAGGGCATCGGCCAGCGCATGATCGAGGCGTCGGGGCTGCTGGCGACCAACGTGGTCATCCTCTACATGTTCTCGATCGCGCTCCTTTACGGCATCAGCGACTACATCTTCGTTTCCATCCAGCAAAGGATCCTGGCATGGCAGCAGTAATTGAAACCAAGGATCTGGCCGTCGCCTTCGGCGAAGGGAAAGCACGGGAAACCATTTTCCACCACCTCAACATCAGCATCGATGAAGGTGAATTCGTCACCCTGGTCGGCGTTTCGGGGGCCGGAAAATCGACCCTGCTTCGCGTCATTTCCGATCTGATTCCATCCCTGGAAGGGTCGATCGAGATCAACACGGTCCAGGTGCGGTCCCGCCGCCCTATCGCCATGGTCTTTCAGGCCTCCAACCTGATGCCGTGGCGCACCATCACCGAGAATATCTCTCTCGGGCTTGAAGGAATCGAAATCAGCGACGAGGAACAGCAGAAAAGAGTGGACGACACGCTTGATCTCATTGGCCTTCCCGAGGTCCGCGACCGTTGGCCCTATCAGCTTTCAGGCGGCCAGCGCCAGCGTATTGGTATCGCCCGGGCGCTGGCGGTGGACCCGGACATCCTGCTGATGGACGAACCCTTCGGGGCGATCGACGCCATCACCCGGACGGGGCTTCAGGAAGAGCTTCTGCGCATCTGGAGCGAAACCAAGAAATCCATCCTGTTCGTTACCCATGACATCGAAGAAGCGGTCTACCTGGGCGACAGGGTGCTGCTGTTGGGGGGTAAGCCGGCCGAGATCGTTAAGGAATATCCCATCACCCTTGACCGCAAGGAACGACGCGAAGGGCAAGCCTTTTTAAAACTGGTGGAGGAAGTCAAGGCCGGCCTGCATGAAGCCATCGCCATGACTAACAACGGCGAATAAAACCGGGCCCGGCTCGAAAGTTCAAAAAGGAAATCCGATATGCCCGTAACCCTTGAGGAACGTCCCGTTTTCATTATTGGCTCCGAGAGGTCCGGTACCACGCTGATTTTGGCAATCCTGGCTTGCCATCCGCGCATCGCGGTGCCCGAGGTCACTTGGTATTACCCGCGCTTTAGACCCTATCTCCACACCTTCGGCGATCTTTCAGATGCCGAAAACTTCTCCACCCTTGCCAGTGAGATGGCCAATGGACTGCGGCTGCCGTTCTGGGGGATGGAGGACGTTAATCCCGACACTTTCGGCGACGAAATCACCGAGCGCGCCCTGAAGATCGAGCAATCCTTCGCCGGCGTCTTCGCCGCCATGTTCGAATGCTACACGGAATACGAAGGCAAGCCCCGCTGGGGCGAAAAGACGCCTTATAACCTGTTTTACATCGATAAAATCCTGGAAGATTTCCCCAACGCCCAGTTCGTCTATATATACCGGGACTGCCGCGACGTTTCGGCCGAATTCCTGGATTCCCAATTCGGTCCCACCAACGCCTATAGCGCCGCAGAACTGTGGCGGGACGGCCAGGAAGCGGCCAAACCGTTTCGCGAGAAGTTAGGTTTTGATCAGTGGTTCGACATCAAATACGAGGATTTCGTGCTCGACCCGGTGGATCACCTGAAGCGGATGTGCGCGTTCCTGGGCGAGGACTACACCGAAGAGCTAATGGAATTTCACACCACGGCAACCGCCCAGCGCCGTGGCAAAACCAAGGACAACTGGGCGCTGGCCCATCCAATCACCGATCGCCATGTCGGCATTTACAGGAATCAGCTTTCGCTAGACCAGCAGCGCATCATGTCCTGGGTGGCCGGCGGCCTGATGCGGGAACTGGGCTACGACAGCATCGAAGAGCCCTTGGAACTTACCGAAGATCAGGTTGCCTTGATGGAAGAGATGGATGGTCGCCTCCGGGCGGCGACGCTGGACGCGCCGCACGGCTGGATCGTCTACGAAAGCTATGGGGATTGGCTGATCGACCGGCGCCAGGCCCGCCACCAGGCCGGCATCTGGACGGATGTGCCTAAACCCCCACCCTTCCCCATCGGCCACAAACACGAAGAATACTTTTCCGGTATGCGCGCCCAGCGCCGATGGAAGGAACACTTTAACATTCAGCGGGATCAATCGAAGACGAAGGCGGTGCTTTAATGGGCCTCGACAAATCCTTTGCGATTGGATCCTTGGATGGGGCCGAGCAGTGAGATGACCAAGTTCGAAACTAACTTTTTATCGTGGCCGGTAGAATCCGCCCGGGCGCGGGAAGAAGGCGAGCCATCTTTCCGCCAGCCGGGCGCGAACATCTGCCTGGATTTCCACGGCGATCCCACGAAGGCCAAGCTAGTGATTTTTTCCGACGGCAACCACCATATGGCACTCGAGGAATGTGTGGCTTTTCATCTCGCCAACAACCCGGACATGGGCGACGTCTTTTACGCTACCACGCCGCCGGGGCCGTTGATTCAGGCGGTGGAAACGGGTGTGCTCCATGTTGGCAACCTGGAACTCTCGATGTCGCCGAACGTGTTCATTGGTCCCGAGGCGATCCTGGACAGGCTGGTCGCGTCGGGGACCATGGAAAGTCACCATGCCTTCGCCGAAAGCCGCGGTAATGCCCTCTTGGTGGGCCAGGGAAACCCGAAGGACATCCAGGGAGTCGCCGACATCATGCGTGAGGACATCCGCGTCGCTATGTCGAACCCCGAGAGCGAAAAGGCTAGTTTCCAAGTCTACATGGATTCCCTCGTCGCTCTCGCCGATTTGGCCGGCATGGACGGGGCCGCACTGATGGAACTATTCTCCGGGAAATCCGTGCGGGTGATCTTCAGCAACACCATCCATCACCGCGAGGTGCCGCAAATGCTTGCTGATGGCCGCGCCGACGTGGCCATGGTCTATTATCACTTGGCCTTGCGTTATTGCCGCATCTTCCCCGATATGTTCAGTATGGTCGCCCTGGGCGGGACCTGTGACGACCCCCAACCGGGGCCTGCGCACAGCATCACCCGATATCATTTAGGTTTGATCGGCGACGGTGGTGACTGGGGATCGAGTTTCGTCGATTTCATGCTCGGGGATATCGCTGGTGCTTTTTACGAGAAGCACGGATTACAGCGCTTGAGTTAGGTTGTGCCAAAAAACGGTTTACCGTACCCCCGATTTCGGAAGATTTCAGACGCAACTCACTCGTAGCTGTATGTCCGCTTATGGCTATTAGCGGACATTCCAGCCTATGTGGGTTTATGTCCGCTTTCGGGGGTAAAGCGGACATTGTGCGGATAGGTGATTTATGTCCGCTTATGACCCAAAGCGGACATGATCAACCCCCTAGCTTGCTTCGTTAGGGGGTCGATGAAGGGGAAAGCGCCGAAGGCCGCCTTGACCGGGGTTAATTCCCCTTAATCCCGCCAGAATGACTCTGCCGGGCCGTGGCCAATGTCGTGGCGGGTGATTCCGATGTCCCGGAGCACGTGGCCGTTGAGCCTGTAAAGGCGCGTATGGTCTACGGTGTCTCTGCGCCAGGCGCTGAAAGCCCGGGCAATGGCGGCGGCAAGGCCCTGGAGCCTGACGTAAGGTGCGAATGGACGCGCCGGGGTGGCGAGG
>CAXMMX010000226.1:0-10422 GCA_964194535.1 uncultured Alphaproteobacteria bacterium
TTTATGGTCGAGCGCGGTAATGGCGATCACATTCTCATAAGCCGCCGGGTAAGCCGGGGCCGCCTTCGGCCCGCCATTACCGGCCGCAGCCACAAGAATGACACCCTTGTTATAGGCATTTTCAAGCGCCCTCTTTACCAGTGGATCGAACGGGCCGGCGAAGCTCATATTGAAGATGCGCGCCTTGTTGGCGAACGACCAATCGAGCGCCCGCAGCAAAATCACGCTGCTGGTGACGGGGCGCTTGTATACCGGGTGCATATAGAAGGCGCGCACCGAAAGCAGGCTGGAGAGCGGGGCGACGCCCTGCACCTTGCCCTGGCCGGTTATCAGTCCGGCAATCGCGGTGCCGTGGCGCTGGGCCTTTGGCTTGCCGTCGCCGACCGCGTCGAAGGACTGGATGAGGGCTTTCGACAAGACAGGATGAGAAACATCCACGCCGGTATCGATCACGGCGACGGGCACGCCGCGCCCTTGAGATATTTTGTGCACCGGCTCCAGGCCGAGCTTGGCGAGTGAATATTGAGCAGGAGCCTTCGCGGCACGGCTCTTCTGTCCCACGGTGAGGTAATTATTGTTCGGCTGGGCCAGGCTCACGCGCGCATCGGAGGTCAGCGACGCGATGACCTGCGGCATGGCAAGATTGGCCGGAATTCTGTATCTGACAAGCCGTCCGTTGAGCAAGGAGATGGAAACTGATGAGAGTTTCGTCAGTCCGAGCGATTGCGCCAGCGCATCATCCACGCCATCGGGCTGGGTGCCCTCTATGAGGACAACCACTTCATTGGCAATGAATTGCGGAATCGGCTGAATAACGGTTGGGCCCGTGGGTCTGCGCCTGGCGGATTTCGTCTTTTTCTTCTTAGGCTTGCGGTACACCTTTTTCGGTGGCCGGTACCTCGGTGGGTTGGAAATTGTCGGCGGGTTGAAGGTGCCGAATATACCCGGATTTATCACTATGCCTCCCGGCCTGGTATTGCCGCTGCCACCACCTCCACCTCCGGTTCCGGGGGTCCGGCCGTCTCCTTGGGAGCTGGCGCCAGGTTTGGTATTTGTATTGCCCGGAAATGTGGTCGGGCCTGTGGGGGTTACTCGCTGGGTCAGGAAAGGTGATTTCCTGGTTTGCACCTGGACGAGCCGTTGTGACGGGTTCGATGGCGCAATCAGGGCCTGCGACGTCTTTTTCAGGCTGCGCGCGGAAACCTCACCGCCGCTCATGAGGACCAAACTCAGTATAGTCAGCACTGCGGTGAGTGATAGCACGACAAATCGTGTTGCCCGTGTCATCATGAATCCTTACTCCGCCGGGGCCGCGAACGAAATCAGAACCTGCCGCGCCAGCAATTCCTTTAATATGGTGTCGCGTTCTGCATCTTCCAGTGCCTTGTCCGAAATGCGTATTTTGTAGATTCCGCCAGGCTTTGGTCCATCAACAATAGTAAAACCCATTTCCATCAAGATTCCGTTGATATCCTCTGCGCGGGCGTCTTCGGCAAATTGCACCAGGGCATATGTTCCTTGCGCGGCTTTCTGGCCAGGTCCCGATGCGGTCTCGTAGCCAGGCCCCTGAGGCACGCCGGAGGTCATGAGCACGCCCAGTGAAACGCCCTGCACGACGATCAGAACGGCGGCTGCCGCTGCAACCCATTGCATGCTTGCCGGAACGGGCGCCCCCAGCATCTTTGAGGCCCAGTCCCATAGCGCGGTTTTGGTGGCGGCGAGGGAGGGATTTGCGGCTTCATGTTCCTCGATTGTATCCATCAGCCGGTCCAGCGCGCCAGCGGCGGGTGTGCCGCGCGCCTCGTTCATCTGAACAGCCTCAATGCGTTCTTCTTCCACCAGGGCGAGCTGGCTCGCCATATCGGGATGAGTGGAGAGATAGGCCTCGACGCGTTTGGTGTCCTCGGCATCGAGCTGGCCGCTCTCATACCAGGGCAGCATGGCCTCGACGGCCTCGCGCTCGGCGATATGGTTCTCATTGTTGCTCATGGCCAACCTCGATCAATTCCTGCTTGTTTCATCAATTCGCCCAACTGCTTGCGGGCATAGTGCATTCTCGTCTTCACCGTCGCTTCGGGGATGCCGGCTATCTCGGCGACCTCCCGGATGGACTTCTCGTGGTAGTAAACAAGGTCAATGACCTCGCGGTGTTCGTCTGACAGTGCATTTATGGTCTCGCGCATTGCTTCGGCCTTCGAGCGTTTCTGTTCGCTCATCTCAGGGTCGTCGCCTTCGTCCGCCACTTGCTCTGCTACTTCGTTCTCCAGTTCATCTTCACGTCTCTTGCGCAACAGGCTCATTGCCTTGTTATGGGCAATTGCCAGCAGCCAGGTGGAAACCGCGGAGCGTCCCTCGTAGCGGCCAGCCTGGCGCCAGACATCGAGAAACACTTCATTGGTCAGCTCCTCCGCGATCGCTTCGTTCCTGACCCGGCCCATGAGAAATCTGAAAACCCGAACATTGTGGCGCGCAAAAAGGGCGTGCATCGCCGCGCGGTCTTTCGCGGCAGTTCGTGTGATCAGGTCCCTGTCCGGGTCCGTATTCGACATCAATGGGCTCCACTCGTGGACGCCATCTGTATCCTTAGTCGCGCGAGCGGCGAAAAAGGTTCACGGGCCGGGTAAAAAATATTATGCAAAAGCGCTTTTACACGGCTTGGCGGCTGCCGCAGATCATAGCGGAGCAAGGTGAAAACTCCATTAGGCCGTGAGCAAGCCTTAATGAACATTATTCATTTCAACGGAATCCAACTGCAATCCGCGTTGTATAATGTAATTCATGCCCAGGCGTGGAAGGGGGGAGAGTGCTTGCCCTTGTTCTGGGCAAAACCACAGCATTTGTGGTTCACTCCTTGCCCAGACACGCTGGCGGGGTTGAGGAAACAGCGCGCATGGCAAAACGGCCCGTTCGAACGAAGCCCAAAATCAATTCCAAACCGGACAGACGACAGCTGGCCGGCGGGATACAACTCGCCTTGTTCCTGCTGCTGCTGGGCGGGGCTGGCGCCCTGTGGGCCGGCCGCGACCATGTGAGCACGGTATTCGCCGGGTTCACCGGCGCTGACCCGGGCGCCAAGGGCAGGACGGACAAGAAACCACGCGCTGTTCCGGTGGTTGTTGCGCGCGCTGGTGAACGCGCCAACGACGTTATTGTGGGCGCAATAGGGACCGGGCGGGCGCGGCGCTCTGTCATGCTTTATCCTGAAGCCACGGGGGAAATTCGCCACCTCTTTGTGCGTTCTGGCGCGCGCATAACCAAAGGTCAGCCGATTTTGCGGCTCGATTCACGTGATGCGGAACTTGCCTTAAAGGTCGCCAAGACGCGGCTCATCGAGGCCGACAGGTTGATGCAGCGCTCTGAACAACTGCTCAAGAAAAGCATCAACTCCCAGGCCAATGTGGATGACGCCCGCAACCTGGTGGACCGCGCGGAGCTTGAGTTGCAGCAGGCGGAAGAGGCGCTCAGTGACCGGGAAATGAGGGCCCCGTTCGACGGTGTGGTTGGTATTTCAAAGGTTGAGCCGGGAGACCGAGTTTCGCCGAGCACATCCATCGTCACGCTTGATGACCGCAGCGCGCTTGTCGTTGAATTCGAGGTTGCCGAGCAATTTCTTTCGAAATTGGCCATCGGACAAAAAATTGCGGCGCAGACACCGGGCTTTCAGGGCCGCAATTTCGAGGGCGTGATCGAGGATATCGACAGCCGTATTAACCCGACATCACGCACCGTGATCGTGCGCGCCAGCATGGAGAATAATGAAGATTTACTCCGCCCCGGATTGTCGTTCGTGGTTGATCTCATCATCCCCGGGAAAATGTATCCTACGGTCCATGAGCTGGCGCTGCAGTGGCGCAAGGGGGTGAGTTATGTGTGGCGTGTGCGCGAGAAAAGGGCCGAGAAGGTCGTGGTTCGCAGCGTGAAACGGCTGAACAGCATAGTCCTCATTGAAGGCGATATTTCGAAGAATGACCTGGTCGTCGTGGAGGGCGTGCAGAGGTTGCGCACGGGACGCCCGGTGCAATTCTCAATGCCGGACCCCGTGCCCAGCAGTTAGTGAAAGACATGTCCGCGCCCGCCAATGATCTTCCAGCTTTAAGCGTCCGCCGCCCCTATCTCGCCGGTGTCATAAACCTGCTGATTATCATTGCCGGCATCTCCGCCATCTTCGGCATCGAGGTGCGCGAGCTTCCCGACATCGACCGGCCTATTGTGACGGTGCGGGCCAATTATCCGGGCGGTTCGCCCGAAACCATAGATGCGGAAATTACCTCTCGCGTGGAAGGTGCCGTCGCGCGCGTGAACGGCGTGAAGGCCGTGCGCTCATCGAGTGAAGAAGACAATTTCAGGATTCGCGTCGAGTTCAGCCCCTCGGTAAATCTCATCGACGCGGCCAATGACGTGCGCGAGGCGGTGAGCCGCGTGGAGCGCGAGTTGCCAGAGGGCGTGGAGGATATTTTCGTCATCAAGGCGGACGCCGATGCGCGCGCCATAATCAAGCTGTCAGCCTACAGCGATATACTCACCATCGAGGATGTCACGCGCAAGGTCGAGAATGAGGTGGTCCCCGAACTCATGTCCGTTGAGGGGGTGGCCGATATCCAGTTGTTCGGCGACCGTGAACGCGTATTGCGCGTGGTGATCGACCCCATGAAGCTGGCCAGCTACAAGCTGTCCGTCGCCGATGTGGTAACAGTGCTGCGCAGCGCGCGCTATGATGTGCCGGCAGGCAGTTTTGCGTCCGAGGGCCAGGAAATTCTGGTGCGCGCCAATGCGTCTGTCACCAAGCCTGAAGAAATCGAACAATTGATCGTGCGCGATCCGGTGCGCATTGGCGATGTGGCGTCGGCCTCGTTCGGCCCCGCGGACCCGGTCAGCTATGTGCGGCTCAACGGGCGCACGGTGGTCAATCTGGGTGTTGTGCGGCAGGCACAGTCGAACACGGTTTCGATCTCGAAAGGCGTGAAGCGGGTGGTCGCCGGTATGAACGCCCGGTTCAAGGATCTGACCATCCAGTCCACGTCGGACGATTCCAGGTTCATCGAGGGCGCCATCCGCGAAGTGCTGATCTCGCTCTCTCTTGCAGTGCTGATCGTCATTACAGTGATCGCGCTGTTTGTCGGGCAACTCCGGGCGGCGCTGATCCCGGCGGCGACAATCCCGATAGCGCTTATCGGCACCGTGGCCGCCATCTGGCTGCTTGGATTTTCCATCAACCTCATCACCCTGCTGGCGCTGGTGCTGGCCGCGGGGCTGGTGGTGGACGACGCCATCGTGGTGCTGGAAAACATCCAGCGGCGGCGCGCCGAGGGCATAGCGTCGCGCGCCGCGGCGGTGCTTGGCACCCGGCAGGTGTTTTTCGCTGTTGTCGCAACCACCGCGACGCTGATTTCGGTGTTCCTGCCGATTTCCTTCCTGCCCTCGACCGCGGGACGGCTGTTTACCGAATTCGGTTTCGTGCTTGCGGTAACGGTGACCATTTCCTCGTTTGTCGCGCTCACCCTGTGCCCGATGATGGCGTCAAGGCTTCCCGACAAGGCGGCGCCGAAGAAAACCTCACGCGGCCGGACCGTGAAGGAGACACGGCCAGGACTTCTCAAACGCGCCTATACAGGCGGGCTGGATGCCGTTCTGGCGGCGCCACTGGTTCTGCTTGGGGTGTGCGCGATTGTCGGTATTGCCGCCGCGCTTGCATTCTCGACCCTAGGCGAGGAGCTGGTTCCCGATGAAGACCGGGGTCTCATTTCAGTGAGGTTGACGGGGCCTGACGGCGTTGGGCTGGCATATACCGACCGGCAGGTGGAGCGGGTGGAGGAAATTTTACGCCCTCTGGTCGATGCTGGAACGGTCACGAACCTGTTCACCATTACCGGGCGCTGGGACCTCAATCGCGGCTGGATAGACGCGCCGCTGCGTGACTGGTCGCAGCGCAAAAGATCAGAAGGCGATATTGCCAGGGCCCTGACGAAATCCGTGAGCCGGATCCCCGGTGCGCAGGCGCGTGTCGTGCGGAGCAATTCTTTGGGGTTACGCCATGCCGGCGGCGGGCTGAAATTCGCCCTGACTGGGTCGAATTATACAAAGATACTGGAGGCAACCGATGCCTTCGTCATCGCCATGGAACGCGATATCCCGCAGCTGCGCGGCATCCGCGTCGAATTCCGCGCGACCCAGCCGCAGCTTTCCGTCAACATAAACCGCCGCCGCGCCACCGATCTGGGCGTATCCATCGCCAATCTGGCATCGACCATCCAGGTGCTTGTCGACAATGACGAGGTGGCGGAGCTTACCGTCGACGACCAGACCGTGCCGATCATCGTGCAGGCAACCAAGGGTACGGTCACCAGCCCGTCGGACCTGCGTAAGCTCTATGTCGGGGCTGAGGGCGGCCGGCTCGTGCCACTGTCGCAGCTCGTCACCTTTAAAGAAGATGCCGTGGCCGCGGAACTGGACAGGCACGGGCAGCGGCGCGCCATTGAAGTCGATGCCGACCCGGTTGAAGGGTTTACGCTGCGCGAGGCCGTCGATGCCGTGCGGGCGCTGGCGCATAAGGAACTGCCGCCGGGTATTGGTCTGCTGTTCCTCAATGAAGCCGCCGCACTCGATGAAACCTCCAGGGGCATCCTCATTACCTATCTGGTCGCATTGCTTGTCGTCTTCCTCGTGCTGGTGGCGCAGTTTGAAAGCCTCACCTCTGCACTCGTTGTGCTGCTGACGGTGCCGTTCGGCATCTGCGCCGCCATCTTCGCGCTGGCGCTGACGGGAACCTCCATCAATATTTACAGCCAGATCGGCGTTCTGATGCTGATCGGCATCATGGCCAAGAACTCGATCCTGATGGTTGAATTTGCCGATCAGCTTCGCGACAGGGGCATGAGCGTCGCCGAAGCGGTGCGTGAAGCCTCGCTGGTGCGCGTGCGTCCTATTTTCATGACCATGGTGTCGACGGTGCTCGCCGGACTGCCGCTTATTCTTGGCTCCGGACCGGGGGCTGAATCGCGCGCGGCCATCGGCTGGGTGGTGTTTGGCGGGCTTGGCCTGGCGGCCGTGTTCACGCTGTTCCTGACGCCGGCGCTCTATGTTCTGATCGCAGGATGGGCGAAACCGCGCGGCAAGGAAACGGCGGCCCTGGAAGAAGAGCTGGCCTACGCCGATACCCTGTCCGGCAAAGCCTAGAAGTTTTTGCGCCTACGGCGTCTTCTTTATCGCCAGCAGCACATTCGTCTCATGGGTGCGCCAGCGATACCCGATACCGAACTTGATCGGCCTGGCGCGCCCTTTCGAGAACAGCTGTTGCATCTCGCGCTGATACGCCTTGGGGAAAATGCTGATCGGCCCGAGATATTTCCCAAACGGATGAGTGTCCCAGGCGCTTGCAGGGATATGCCTCAGCGGAATGCCGGAATCGTCCTGAATGAGCACTTTGCTCTGCTTCAGGATAAAATCACGCGCCAGCCTGAAGTTGCCGCTATGCAGCAGGTAGGATGCGCTTTTGATCAGGCTGTCCGCGGGGCCGAGGCTTTGCGAGAAGGCGCGGAAGCCACTTTTTTTCAGGCCGCTATTGGAAAGGTCGGTCTGGAAATAGTAGAGCGTCTTCGCTTTGCCGCCCTTGTCGCTATAGACGATCCTGACGCCCGGTGAGCTTCCCTTGAGGCGTAAGTCTCTCGGCACGGCAAGCCCGTCAGGGTTGAGCGCGACGAACTCAACCTCGTTGATGGTGTTTCCGGCGCGCGCAAGGAACACGAAGAGCATCGGCAAGGTGCCACGCATATTGCCTGAACGCAGCTCCGTCTTCATGTGCTTGGTAATGAAGAAGGAGTAGTTCAGGACAGCCTGCATCGAGCCCCTGAGTTCAAACAGAGCCCCGGAACGCGCACCGGGCGAATGCCTCAACATGTTGGGGACCGGTCCGACCGGTTCCAGCGCGCTCAGCACATAAGTCTCGGCATTGGGATAAAAAGCGTTGGCGTAGAGGAAATCTGGTCCCGAGAACATGTACAGCATCTGCTTGCGGTTTCCCGGCACATGGGTCTTCGACCAGGTACGGATCGCGCTGAGCTGCTTCTTCTCGATGCGCTTCCATGCCTGATCGAGGGTGCGGGCATGGTGAACCCAGCCTCCCTCTCTGGTCAGGCGCGCCAGTGGCGAGCCTGCGGACGGCTTCAGTCCGGCGAGGTAGCGCGCCGTATCGTTGACGCTCACGCTCCCGGCGGCGAGGGACGGCGCAAATGTAATCAGCAATAGCGCTAATGCTGCGAGCGCCATTGTTGCGGAGACAAATATCCTATTCACCGGGTGAAGCCCCTTGCGATGATTCAGCATTTCTCCTGAGAGAGATAAAGTAGACGGCAAGCCCCGCCACCAGAGTGGCCAGACCGGCAAATGACTGCACGGGCCGTTCGAGTATCAGATAGCCCATCATGAACGCCGTAACGATGAGAAAGATAATCGGGGTAACGGGGTAGCCCCAGGTGCGGTAGGGCCGTTCCAGTTCCGGTTGAGAGCGCCGCAATACCATCACGCCGAGAACGGTGAGGAAGGACGAGAGCGTGATTGCAAACTGGATGTAGTTGAGCACATGTTCAAAACTCTGGGTGAGGATCAGCGCCGTGACGATGATGAGTTGCAGGCCAATAGCGAAAGCGGGAACACCGTTCGAATTTTCACGCGCGAAGATGCGAAACAGGGGTATGTCCTCGCCCATCACCTTGGTGACGCGCGGTCCGATCCATGTCATGGCGCTGATGGTCGAGATCAGCCCGGCACAAATGAGCGCGCCCACGATGCGCCCTCCGGCATCGCCGAAAATATGCTTGCCCGCGACCAGGGCGACCTCGAGTTGCCCGGCCATTTTTTCCATTGGCGTGGTGTAGAGGAAAACGATGTTCAGCCCCAGATAGAGCAGCAACACAATGAAAGTGGCGATGAAAAGCGAGCGCGGCACCGTGCGCTTCGGGTCGTGGATTTCGCCCATGATATAGGTCTGCGCGTTCCACCCGGAATAGGAATACATGACAAATACAAGGCCGATGGCAAAAGGCGCGCTGGTGATGTGATGGAGATCAATCGATGACGGCGCAAAGGAGATTGGCTCAGGATTGCCGGTGGCAAAACCGGCCACAATGAACGCGACTATCAGCACGACCTTGGCAACAGTCGAAATGTTCTGAAACCGGCTGGAGTGCCTCACTCCCGTGAGATGAACCAGGGCAATAATCCACACCGCGCCGATACCGAGCCATAGGGGCGATGCGATGCCAGGCGCAACCCCGTTGAAATAGGCCCCGAATGCAATTGCCGCGAGTGCAATTGGCGCGGCGAAGCCCACGGTTGCCGACAGCCAGCCAGCCATGAAGCCAATCGCCGGGCGGTATATGCGTGACAGGAAATTATACTCGCCGCCGGAGCGCGGAAGCGCTGCTGCAAGTTCTGCGTAGGACAGGGCGCCGCACAGCGCCACAACGCCGCCGAGAACCCACAGAAAAATGATCGAAAAGGCGGACGTGATGTCGATCACCTGGAATCCCAGGCTGGTGAAGACACCGATACCCACCATGTCAGCCACGGCTATCGTGCTGGCGGTGAAAGTGGTGATCCCCGCAGGGTTGCGCTGGCGTTGGCCAGAGCGGTCTTCGCCGCGCGTTTTACTCATTGTGATTTGATCACTCTACAGGTGACGGTAAGCGCCAAGTTACTTGGCCGGGACAGGGCAGGCAAGCACGGACTGAGAGCTGTTGTGGCGGCTAGTTTCTGCGCGTGAGATCAAGAGATGCGGAACGGGCCGGGTCGATGCGCGGGGCGGTTCCGGGTATCCGGGCGAGCAGATCGGAGATCGGATTATCAGCCCAGGCACGAGTGACATAATCCCGGTGGCCCTTGACCGCTTTGACGAAGGTAACGCTGCCAGGCCTCAGCGTGGGGCCCAGTTTCGTGCTGTAGGTGATGTTGCGGCGTTTCAGCATGTTCTTGAGAGCTTTATTGCCTTTCACTGTCGAGGTGGCGTAGGCGCTCAGGAAGAAGCCTGAAGTGTTGCGCTCGATCCATTTGGCGAACCTGCCAAGCTCGCCATACAGGCCATCGAGAAGAACCACGCCCTTCACCCGCGGGCCGATGCCGCCATTGGCCAGCGACCAGGCGGTGGGCACATAGCCACCGGAATAGCCGACAATGACGACCGGCATATCGGCGAAAACATTTTTCGTCTGCTGGTCGCCGAGCAGCCTGGCAAGCTGCGGCGCGACCTCGTCGAGGAAACGGCGCGTGCCGCCCGGTTTCCAGAAGTTGCCGGCGCTGGAGTCGCGGGCATCGACGGCGAATTGCGGCGCCACCAGTACGGCGTTGATGCCGCTATCTGAAATTTGCGCGGGCAAGCGCTGCCGGGCGACCACATCGCGTGCAAGTGTTGCCCCGTGGCCATGGAAGAAC
>CAXMMX010000227.1:0-20006 GCA_964194535.1 uncultured Alphaproteobacteria bacterium
CAACGAGCGCATTCAGAACGACGCGCGCATCCGATGCAGCCTGCGCGGCCTGGAAAATGCCGAGATCGGAGTCGATACACAGGCCGATCCACTCGGCCTCCTTGGCAAGCTCCGCGAGACGCGCGAGCTTGTGTTCACCAATCACCTCGTTGCTCACCAGAACATTCGGTACGCCGCCACGCACCAGAATTTCCGCCTCGGACACCTTCTGGCAGCAGGCCCCGACCGCGCCCAGCGCCATCTGTTTTTGCGAGATGATGGGGCTCTTGTGGGTCTTGGCGTGTGCGCGCAGGCGTACAGGCGCATCTTTCAGTGCCTCTGCCATCCGCGCCAGATTGCGCTCAAACGCATCGAGATCGATAACCAGCGCCGGGGTGTCTATGTCGGTCAGCGCCATGCCTTTTTCCGCGGGCGGATTCATGGACGCGTTCCTTTTCTAAACAAGCGCATTTGCAAGCTCCGTGAAGTTGGCCACCATCATGTCCGGCTGGTGGGCCGAGCCGCCGAAGGGCCGTTTGCGCCGGTCGATGAAGGCGGCGCGGAAGCCATAGGCCCTGGCGCCGATGCAGTCGAACGCATGGTTGGCCACATGCATGATGGAAGAGCGCTCCACATGGGGGTAGGCGCTGGTGAGGATTTCTTCCGTAGACGCATAAGTGCGCCAGTCCGGTTTGAACGCACCGGCTTCTTGGACGGAAATCACGTGATCGAATTCGAACCCCACATGGGGCTTTGCCGCCTCCAGCATGTCCCTGTCACCATTGGACAGGATCACCATCTTGTAGCGCTCCTTGAGGCGTTCGAGCGCGGCAATCACATCGTCGAATGGTTTGAGCGTTTCAATTTGCGAGACGAGCCACTCAACATCCTCCTGAGTATGTTTGATCCCCGCCCGGTCCATGACGATGGATACGGCGCGGTGGCCGATCTGCCGGTAGGGTGTATGACCCCGGTCGCACAGCGAATCGATCATGGAATCCTCAAAATGCGTGCGCCGCCACCAGGTGACAAAGCTTTGCGGATTTCCCGACCAGCCCTTGTTCTCAAGGAACGGCGCCGCGGCTTGCGTGAGGCCCGACTGCATATCGACCACGGTGCCATAAAGATCGAAGGTCAGAACCTTCACCTCGCGCTTGAGGATGTCTGTTTCACTCATTTGGCTTCTCCGCTGTTGCTGAGCATATGAATAGGGGGTGGGGCGCCGCTCTCGCAAGCCTCTTTAGCCCATGGATTTCAAGGGCGAACCCGTCTAGCGTGTTTATGTTCCTGCCTAGAAACGGACTTTCCATGCTTGTCTTTGAAACAGTCGTTTTTCTAGTCACGGGTGCGGCCCTCGCCGGACTGGTCATGGGGCTGGTCGGTTTCGGCACCGGGCTTGCCGCGCTCGGCTTTTGGCTGTTTGTGGTTGATCCCGTGCTCGCCGTGCCGCTGGTAAGCATCTGCTCGCTGGCGACGACCGCGTTTACGCTGCCCGCCTATGCCCACGCCATCAGCTGGACACGGCTTGCGCCCTTCTTCGCCGGGGCGGCTGCCGGCCTGCCGCTGGGCATCCTGCTGCTGGCCCGGCTCGACCCGGCACTGTTCAAGGTCGCCATGGGCCTGTTCCTCATCGGCTACACCCTGTTTCGTCTGCTGGTCATGCCAAAGCTCACTCTGGCCCGCATCGGCCGTTTCGGAGACGCGCTTGTGGGTATCGGCGGCGGTCTGCTTGGCGGCATAGCCGCCATTCCGGGGCCGCTGACAACCGTGTGGTGCGGCTTGCGCGGCTGGAGCAAGGATGAACAGCGCGGTGTCTACCAGCCCTTCAACCAGATCATCATCCTGCTGGCCTTCGCGGGATATGCGACCCAGGGACTTGTGACGGCGGAGCTGGGCCTGCTGGCGTTTTACTGCGTGCCCGCATCGCTCGCCGGAATGGCGCTCGGCATGGCCGGATACAAGCGGATCAGCGAGTCGCAGTTTCAGCGCATCGTCCTTTGGCTTCTGCTGGCAAGCGGTTTCATGCTGGTGACGTTGAACGCGTTTTTGATATTGGGACAATGAAGCTCAGCGATCATGAACAGGCCATGCTGGCGGGCGCGGAAGGGACCGCACGGCAATACGCCATGGAACAGATTGTCCGTGTCGGCAAGTTTTTCGGCGCCGGGGATTGCGTTCAGGTATCCCAGGTTCATCTCATGGCAGACCCGGAATCCCTGGGCCAGGGCGGGGTCGCGTTTCTTGAGAGCCTGGCCGAACTTGCCGAAGATGAGCGCCGGGTGCGTGTTCCCACCATAACCGATCCGCGCGGCGTTGATTTTGAAGCCTACAAGCGTCTGAAGCAGACTGATGACATGGTGAAGCTGGAGCGCCGGGCAATTGCCGCATTCGAGGCGCTTGGCGTCATGATGACCAACACCTGCATCAATTATCAAACCATATTACCGCCCGTGAAAGGAGAGCATCTGGCCTTTGGCGATACCGGTTCCTCGATCTATGCAAATTCTGTATTTGGCGCACGCACCAATTTCGAGGGTGGTCCCTCAGCGCTTGCCGCGGCGCTGGCCGGGTGCACGCCGCGCTATGGCTTTCATCTCGATGAGCACCGGTGCGGCACCAGGCTGTTCAATGCCACCTGCCGCCCGAACGGCTTGTCTGAATGGGGCGCGTTTGGCGCCATCATCGGCAAGTTCATGGGGTCCTATTGGGATGTGCCTGTCATCACCGGCATCGAAGGCTCGCCAACGTCAGACGAGATCAAGCAATTTGGCGCGGCGCTCGCGAGTTTCGGTTCAACGCCCCTGTTCCACATGGTGGGGGTGACGCCCGAAGCGCCGGATTTAAAATCCGTGCTCGGCAAAGCTTCGCCCAAGGCTGTCCCGATTGGCGATGAAGAGTTGGCCGCGCTGGTGAAATCCTACACGCCGGGCGATGACACGCTGCATGTGGTGGTTTTCGCCGCGCCGCAATTGTCGCTTGTCGAGATGCGTGAGCTGGCCGACATGCTGGAGGGCCGCACCCTGCACAAGGGGGTTGCGTTGCTTGCCGCGACATCGCCGGAGATAAAATCCGCCTGCGACCGGATGGGGATTACGCAGGGTATCGAGGGCGCGGGCGGTATCGTGCTGTCGGGCGTGTGCTTTTACCAGATGTATGCTCGTGAGATTGGCGAAGCCAATGGCTGGAAGCGGCTCATGAGCAATTCCGCCAAACTGGTGAACATCCTCGGCGGCTATGGGTATGAGCCGATGCTGGCGTCCATGGAGCAATGCGTGGAAAGCGCGATTCGCGGGCGCATCGTGGGGGCGGGCGCATGAGCGGTGAACGCATCTATCAGGGTGTTGCCGGGATTGGTGAGCGCGTTGAAGGCGAAGCGTTGGTGGCGCACGACAATTTTTCCGCCCGCTATGACCTCGACCGGAACGCAGGGATTTTCTCGCGGCGCGGGCACAAACTCTTTGGCCAGAGCTATGTGGGCAAGATCCTCATTCTCAACATTGCCAAGGGCGGCGTCGCCACTGCATGGATGCTGCGCGAGATGAGCGACCGCGGTATGGGGCCCAGGGCGCTGATCCTCAACTCCGCCAACCCGATCATGGCCCAGGGGGCGGCGTTCGCAAACCTGCCGCTCATCGACCGGTTCGACGTGGATATCACATCCGTGATCATGACCGGCGAGCTTGTGGCCGTCGATCCGGAGAATGCGCGCTTGAGGGTTGTGTGAAGGCGCAGGCAGACAGGCCCCGGTTGGGATGTCCGGTTTCAGGAGAAAAGCGGACATGGCCGCGCATCTCGTTTGACTGGCACGAGGGATCCTTGATCACGGCCATTCACAAGCCTGTGGCCCTACCTCGGATGCAGCCAGGAAGGCAGGAAAGAGTAGGCGTCAACATTGTCTGTGGGTTTAAAGGGCACGTCCTTGTCCTTCAGCATTTTCTGCAATTTACCTTCGTTGAACGCATCGAATGCTTCGGTGGCTCCGCCGATGTGCTCGCCGCCAATAAAGATCTGCGGGATCGTGGGAGATCCCAACCGGACTTTCAGAACGTTCCTGATCTGCCCGCCCAGATTGTCTTTCTGGTATTTCGCGGAATCGAGATCGACCGACCGGTAGGGAATGTCGAACTCGCCGAGCAACTTGCGTACCGACCAGCAGAACTCACACCATTCGAGGGCAAACATCACGACGGGCTGTTCGGAATCTCCCAAAACACTATCGATAAAATCCTCTGCCTCGGGCGCAAGCTCGGGTGGCGGAGCGTCATCGCTTTTTGCAGGAGCCGGTGTTGAGCTCTGGTCAAACCGGTAGCGGGGTGTCGATTGCGCAATCTCCATCTCTTCTTCGGTCATGTCCGCGGGAATGTCTTCAAACAGCGGCGTGCTCAAATATCGCTCGCCGGTATCGGGAAGCATACACAGGACATTTGCGCCTTCAGACGCCCGGGAGCATATCTCCAGAGCGCCCGCCATAGTCGCCCCGCCTGTAATTCCGGAAAATATACCTTCCTTATGCGCCAACTCCCTCGTGAATTTGAGCGCGTCCGCGCCCTTGATCGGGATGATTTCATCGATCAATCTAGCTTCGACCACATCTTCAGCCAACTTGGGAATGAAATCGGGAGTCCACCCCTGCATGAGGTGAGGGCGGAACAAGGGGTGGCTCTCGGCCGGGGAACCATCACTCGCCCATGACTGGGCGATGCCGCTTCCCAGCATTGCAGCATTATCGGGTTCGCAGACAATGATTTTTGTTTTCGGGCTTTCCTTCTTCAACACCCTTGAGACACCTTTTAACGTTCCAGACGTGCCAAAGCCGGTCACCCAGTAGTCCAGTTTTACGTCTTCGAAATCAGCCAGGATTTCCGGTGCGGTGGTTTTCGAATGAAAATCCGGATTTGCTTCATTCTCAAACTGGCGACACAAGAACCAGCCATGTTTCTCGGCGAGTTCCACGGCTTTTGCGAGCATGCCGCTTCCCTTCTCCGAAGCCGGGGTCAAAACGACTTTGACGCCCAGAAAGCGCATCATTTTGCGTCGTTCGACACTAAAATTCTCAGCCATGGTCACGACGAGCGGATAGTCTTTTTGCGCACATACCATGGCAAGCCCTATGCCGGTATTTCCGCTTGTTGCTTCGATAACGGTTTGACCTGGTGACAGCTCTCCGTCGCGTTCAGCAGCCTCGATCACGCCGAGGGCCAGCCTGTCCTTGACTGACCCCATAGGATTGAAAGCTTCGGCCTTGACGAACAGGTTGACGTTTGGCGGCCCGAGTTTGGCGACCTTGATAACCGGTGTCCGGCCTATGGTTTCGAGAATATTTTCGTATCTTCTGGCCATATTAAATCCAATGAGTCCGTTACACATTTGTGAGGCTATATGGCCTGTACCGATTATGTAATGGCGTCGGGTTTCCGGTTTCCAGATAACCTATGTCCGCGATTCAACGGATCGCGCGCTTTTCATCACAGCGAGCCAGTTATACACGGTGTAAAGCCAGCCCATGCGGGTGTTGAACCGGTTGATTGCGTATAGCGGCTAATCGAGCGCTTGCTGCGCGCCCAATGGCTCAAGCACGATAGATGTTTTCGATGTGATTTTACGTTTCACCGTTCGCCCGCTGTCTTTGGGCGGCTTTGAGCGGGAGCGACATTTACAAGTTGGCCCGAAAAGGCAGCATTCCCGGTTAGCTTATCGACAAGCTGGGCGTCAGTGATGTCATTGATACTCACGCCGGCATGGGCCTCGGCGACTTGAAGGCGTGTTCGGGCCCGGTTGTGGCCGTAGCCATGCGGAATGCTGACCACGCCCGGCATAATGTCCCGCGTCACCTCAAGCGGCAGCTCAATCGCGCCCACCCGCGAGCTGACGCGGGCCTGCTGCTGGTCGGCAAGACCCAGCCGCGCCGCGTCGTCGGGGTGCATCATGAGCGTGCATCTGTTCTTGCCCCTCACCAGGCTTTCGCTGTTATGCATCCATGAATTGTTGCTGTGCACATGACGGCGGCCGATCAGGCTGAACGCGTCTGCTTTCCTGGTCCCGGGAGCTTCGGCAAAGTCCGGCGCAACCTCGGCGAGCCTGTCGACAAGCACGGACGGAGCTATGTCTATTTTCTTGTCGGGCGTGAACAGCGCATCGGGAAGCCTCGGCTGCAATGCGCCCAGATCGATGCCATGAACCGACCTTTTCAAGCGCTTCAGCGTGAGGACACCAAACAATCTCGAAGCGGAGGGCAAGGGTCCGTAAGGCCCGAGCAGGAGCCCAAGCTTGAGCATTCTGTGCGGTGTGAGGAAGGATTTAGCCCCCCGTTCCAGGGCGCTCCAAACCCGGCCCTTGAGGGTATGGGGGCGGGCACCGAGCCTGTGGGTCAACTCCTTGAATATCTGCCAGTCATGGAGCTGGCCCGGTTCGGGTTCAAAAAGCGCCGGCGCGTATTTGGCTATGTTGCGGACCGCCAGAGTGTTGAAAACGAGATCGTAATGATCGACCTCCAGCCCGCATGCCGGTGGCAGGATAATATTTGCATGCCGCGTGGTTTCATTGATGTAGATGTCGATTGACACCATGAAATCCAGCGCCTCCAGGGCTGTCTCCAGTTGCCGTCCGTTCGGGGCGGAAAGCACTGGATTGCCGGCACTGGTAATGAGCGCACGGATATTCCCGGGTCCTTGCGCGAGGATATCCTCGGCCAGCGCCGAAACCGGCAGGTCGCCGTTGAATTCGGGGAGTTTGCGAACCCCGCTTCTCCAGCGATCCGCATTTCCGATGGTGCTTATTTTACCCGAGATATTGATAGCAGGCAGCGGAAACATCGCGCCGCCGCGCCGGTCAAGATTCCCGGTGACGATATTCAGGGCGTTCACCAGCCATTGGCATAAACCGCCATGCGCCTGCGTGGACAGGCCGATCCTGCCGTAGCAAACGGCGCGGCGGCTGGAGGCGAATTCATGCGCCATCGTCATGATATTTTTTGCTGAAATTCCGGTGTGTTTTTCGGCCCTTTCAGGCATGATGTCCTGGACCGCGCGCTCGAGCGCCTGCCAGTTTGCAATATGCCGGGTCAATATGCCCGGCATGAAAAGATGCTGGGAAAAGATGACATTGAGCAGCGCCGCGAGCAGCATTACGTCTGATCCGGGAGTGATAAAATGATGCTTATTGGCCAGTTTCGCGGTTTCGGTTTTGCGCGGATCGACGAGAACGACCTTGCCGCCACGCTCTTTAATCGCGCGCAACCGCCCCTCGATGCCGGGCGCGGTCATCAGGGAGCCATTCGAGGCCGCAGGGTTTGCGCCGATGATGAGGATGTGATCCGTGCGGTCAATGTCCGGAACCGGAAGCATCAATGTGTGCCCGAACATGTAATTGGCGGCGAAATGATGCGGCAGTTGATCGACCGACGTGGCCGCGAAAACATTTCTGGTGCCGAGCGCCGCGATCAATGGCCGGCTGAACATCAAGGCGCCGTGGCTGTGGACCGTGGGGTTGCCGAGATAGATTGCGGTTGCATCCTCGCCATGTTTCCGGCGAAGCGGAATCAACCTCGCCTCGATCTCATCGAAGGCGCGTTGCCATGAAATTTCTTTCCAGCCGCTTTTCGTTCGTAAGACCGGTTTTTTGAGCCGGTCGGGATCTTCATGAATATCTTTGAGCGCCACCGCCTTGGGGCATATATAGCCGCGGCTGAAGGGATCGTTCTTGTCGCCCTTGATCGAGACGACAGCAGTACCATCATGCTCAATCTCCAGGCCGCATATCGCCTCGCAAAGATTACAGGACCTGAAATGTTTCATTCAAAAAACTCTCCTGCCGGACGCTATTCCGGCGAAGGCCGTGTCCGGTGCAGCGTATCGCCAGCGAGATGTTTTGCGAAGCGGTGTCATCGCTCAACCGTGCTTCGCTGTCGAGCCGCCTGACTTGGCAAGATGGAAAAGAAAAGGTGTGATCAGCGCGGCTGCCAGCCCCAGCGAGAAGTAGCATTTCGGGATGCCGGCGGCGGGGTCGGGCCTGGAACTCATGGGTCATGATACCTGCCCCAAAACCGCCGGCGGCATCCCGTATATCGAGGTAAAGCGCTCGTTGCAGATAATCAGCCGTTGTTCGGCGTCGAACATGGATACGCCTTGAGTCATGTTATCCAGCACCGCATTCAGATGCCGGTTCTGTGTCTCAATAATTGCGTCAGACTGTTCTTTTTGCTGCGCGTGGTTACGGAATGCAAGCGCCGGTAGACACACAGCAGGCGCGATCAACACGAAAAGGAGCATCACTTCGATGTTGACTTGCCCGGCCAACGTGCTCTCGATCAAACCGAAGGCGGTAATGATAATAATACAGGTTGTAGCGACGATCAGCAGTGCCTGACGGACTCTTCTGTTTTCTATCCACTCAAACATATCGGTTCCTCATATTAGGAGTTAGATACACCGAGTGCGATTTTAACGGGATTAAGCCCTTGTACTGAATGTGTTTTTTATTAAATTCACGATTAATATTCCAGCGATCAGACATGTTTTTTTACCCAATGCGCTAAAAAAATATTGCGCTGATCGCCGTCCTACCCGTGATTTCATTTCAGAAATGGATTTGAGTGTGCCTGGGTGTGGCGTCTGCCGCCATTCCTTGGCATCCTGTTCCGCGGCCAGCTGCCGGTCAGAACGGCCCGCACCAGACAGTGAATTCTGTTCAAACTCTCGCTGCGGTTGGGAGAATATATGGCGGGTTTCTGGCGTTTTCAGTGACTGCCCGGTATTCCCGGCTTAAATCTTCCGCGTCACCAACACTTCTGACACCAGCCCCCTTGGCGCGACGGTTTCATGGGCCACGATCTCCCATGACGCCGGAGCGATCATCGCCCGCAAGTCAATCGGGCGGCAGCCCCCGACGATCCAGGGCCAGCGCCGCTGCACCAGCCCCCAGAGTTGTGAAATGATCGTCATGTCGCCTTCATGGCTCTCAAGCGCCAGCCCGGCGAGGCAGATCAGACCGCCGGGGCGCAGCACCCGGTGCATCTCGCCCAGCAGGTTTTTCGAATGGTTTGGGGACAGAAGGTCGAACAGATAGGTGGCTATGATCCGGTCGGCGCTTTCACTTGGCGATGTCAGCCCGAGCGACACATCACCCGGCCTGAGCTTTGCGCGCGGGGTATATTTTTTCAGACGCGTCCCGGCGCGGGCCAGCATGGCGGGCGAGATGTCGACGCCGATATATGTGGCGTGCGGGTGGAGGTGATCACGCAGAAGTTTCACCGCGAGATTTCCCGTCCCACACCCGACTTCCAGTATGTCCGAGGCTTTTTCAAATTCGCCTAGAGCGACGAGGCGTTCGAGAGCGTCATCTTCATACCAGCCTTGGGAATCCTGTTTGTGCGCGTTGCGGTCATAGTAGCGGCGGGCCTGGGCGGGTGTGAGGGTGCGGGGCATCTGCGATTATCCGGTTTGGGCTGAGACAAGTTCCAGCCATTCGCGCACCCGCGCCTCGGGGGCAGGGTGCGTGATGATGTCGGTCACAACGGCGAGGGAGTCCGCGCCCGCCGCCAAAACGTCTGGCGCGCGCTCGACTGTAATGCCGGCAATGGCGACCAGAGCGGGATAAGGAAAAGTGGATGCCGGTTTTCCGCCCGCATCCCGCTCTCTCTTCTTAGAGTCGATCACGTTTATGACTTTGGATTGTTTCAATTCAAAGTCATCGTGATCTGATGGACAAGGGATGAGCGATTTCCACTCGGTGACACGCTCCAGCCCCTGGGGCGCCCATTTCATCTTTTTGAGTTTGGTCTCATAGACCGGGCCGAGCGCCACATAGTCGGGCCCGGCTTTCAGGGCGATCTCCAGCTCTTCGTGAGAGTGGGTCGAGATGCCGAGCTTCAGTCCCGCCGCCTTGATCGCAGCCAGGTCCGCGCCCGCAAGATCTTCCTGCCCCAGATGAACATAGTCAGCGCCGCACGCAATCGCTTCGCGCCAATAGTCATTGACGATCAGCTGGCACTCATGTTTTGCGCAAAGTTTGAGGGAGGCTTCGATCTGCCGGTTGATTTCTGACGGTTCAGCATCCTTCAGGCGCAACTGCACGGTCCTGACCCCAAGCGGCACGATCCGTTCCAGCCAGCCAAGGTCTGGCAGAACAGGATAGAAAGTATGGAGCATAGGGTCCTGGCCCTAGGAGGCTGAATCGATTTTGAAGAAGGGCGTACCGGCAACGGGCGTCGACGGGCTTGCCATGTCGCGCGGCTCCATCAGGCCTGCTTCATAGGCCAGCCGTCCGGCCTCAATGGCTTTTGCGAAGGATATGCCCATCTTGACCGGGTCGCCCGCCTTGGCGATGGCCGTGTTGAGCAGCACCGCGTCATAGCCCATCTCCATGGCGCGCGCGGCGTGGGATGGTGCGCCGATGCCCGCATCCACCACCAGCGGAATGTCGGGGAAATAGGCGCGCATGGTTTTCATCGCCATCGGGTTGGCGAGGCCCTGGCCTGAACCGATGGGCGCGCCCCAGGGCATCAGCACCTCGCACCCTGCGCCGACGAGTTTCTCCGCCACGCCGAGGTCTTCGGTCATATAGGGGAAGACCTTGAAGCCGTCGTCATTGAGGATGCGCGCCGCTTCCACCAGGCCGAACACTTCAGGCTGGAGCGTGTCGTCATTGGCGATGACTTCGAGTTTGATCCAGTCTGTCTCGAACAGCTCGCGCGCCATCTGCGCTGTGGTGACCGCCTCCTTGACGGTCTTGCACCCGGCCGTGTTGGGCAGCACGTGAACATCAAGCTTCTTGATCAGTTCCCAAAAACCCTGGCCGGCACGCTCGCGTGCGGCCTCGCGGCGCACCGAGACGGTGACAAGCTTTGAGCCCGACGCAATAACCGCGTCGCTCAAAATTTGCGGTGAGGGGTAAAGGGCCGTACCGGTCAGCAGCCGTGAGCCTATTTCAGTTCCATAAAATTCAAGCGTCATCCGCCCTGCCTCGGTGCCACGATTTCGATTGAGTCATTCTCGGCGATACTGGTTTCGCCACGCTGTGTTGCGGGCACGAAATCACCATTACGGGCGGTGGCGATCTTGTCCAGCCCATGGCCAAGCGCAGTGCACAACTCGCCAAGCGTTTTGGCGTGCGTTTGCGTGACTTCGCCGTTGATCAAGATCTTCAAGAGAACACCTCCGGGTGCGTATCACCATCTTCTATATAGCGCGTTGTCATTTCCGCCAGCGCCGGCGCCAGCAAGAAACCGTGCCTGTAAAGACCGTTTACATGGATATGGTCGCCCTTGACAATGATGCGGGGCAAATTGTCTGGAAAGGCAGGGCGCGCTCCGGCGCCGAAGTCGACGATTTCGGCCTCACCAAAGGCCGGATGCAGAGCGTAGGCGGTGGAAAGCAGATCCAGCGCGGAGCGCACCGTTACCGGTCCCGTTTCATCACTTTCGATCTGCGTTGCCCCGATCATGAAGCGGTTCTCGCTCCACGGCACCACATAGAGTGGAAAGCGGGGATGCAGAAGACGGACCGGACGGCTGAGATTGACCTCGCCGGTCCTGATAACAAGCCGTTCACCGCGCACGCCCCTTAGTTCCTTCAAGCTGTCGCGCGCGGCTAGGCCCCGGCAGTCGATCACCAGATCAACGCCCCGTGGCGTGTCTTCGAGCCCAAAGTGGGCAACTGCCCCGGCCTCTTCGGCTGCGCCCAGCAGAAAGTCCATCGCCTGATGTGGATGGACATGGGCCTCCCCGGCAAAGTAAAGCCCGCTCGTGTAGCGGTCCACGAAATCGGGCTCCAGCGCGGCGATCTCATCAGCGTCCACACGCGTGTGTCCCTGGGTCATGCGTTCAAACCGGTCCATCTCCCGGCGGTCGCGCGCCTGCGCGATGACGAGGCTGCCATGGCTCTGCGTATCGGGATAGATATCCTGCCACAGCTCTATGGAGCGCAGGCCGAGTTCGCGGATCAGTTTTTCGGCCCCTTCCTCTTCGGCGTAAGGCGCGAGCATGGCGCCGGCTAAAAAACTGCACGCGCTTTCAAACGGTTTTTCGCTGCGCTCGATCAGCGTCACCGCGTGCCCCGCCCTGGCCAGCGTGAGGGCATGCCACAGGCCGCAAATGCCGGCGCCTTGAACTGCAATTTTTTTCTTCGGCAAGGGGGGTCTGGCTCCAAAAAGTCACCCACAGTGGGTCGCAGGCTATTCTAGCGCCTTCAAACCTAATCGCCCAGTGCGACACCTTCGCGCCGGGGGTCGGCGCCGCCTTCAAGATGTCCCCCGCGGGCGATGATCACATGTATGCCGCTCGTCATCGGTGAAACGCGCACGCTATGGCCGCGAGCGCGCATGGCCCGTGCGGGGGCCGCGGCCCACGGGCCGGACTCGATTTCGAAGGGTCCGTTGCGGCTGCCGAATGCGGGTAGTGAGACTGCGCCTTGCGCATCCTGTCCCCAGTCGAGATGGGCGATGATCGCCTTGAGCACGTAGAGAATGATGCGCGTGCCGCCGGGAGACCCAAGCACCATGCGGACTTTGCCAGCGCCGTCGAATATGATGGTTGGTGACATGGAAGAGCGCGGGCGCTTGGCCCCTTCCACACGGTTTGCCACCAGCCGGCCTTTGCTGTCGGTTGGCATGAACGCGAAGTCCGTCAGCTCATTGTTGAGCAGGAACCCGCCCGCCATGAGCCCCGAGCCGAAGGCGGACTCGATGGTCGTTGTCATGGCCACCGCGTTGCCCGCCTTGTCGATAATTGAAATATGCGTTGTGCCGGAATTCTCGATTGTCCCATCGCGTCCAAACGCGCCGCGCCGCACGCCCGGCGGCTTGCCCGGTTCCGCGTGCCGCATGGTGTATGTGGTGTCGATGAGCTTACGCCGGGAGGCGAGATATGACTTTGCCAGCAGACCCTTCGGGACGGGCATGAAGTCCCCATCCGCCATGTATCGCGCCCGGTCCGCATAGGCGAGCTTTTGCACTTCGGACACGAGATGCAGGGCTTGCGGATTGAGCGGTCTGCGCCCCAGGTCAAACGACTCCAGCAGCTGCAAGGCATAGGCGATTGTCAGCGCGCCGGAGGAAGGCGGCCCCATGCCGCAGACCTTGTAGCCACGGTAGGGCGCGCAGACGGGTGGGCGCTGCTTGGCGCGGTAACGCCCGAGATCCTGAAGCGTCATATCGGTGAGGCTTTCGCGCCCGGCATTCGTTGCCGCAACCACTGCGCTGGCGATCTGACCCTGGTAGAAAGCGTCCGCGCCCTGTCCGGCGAGCGCGCGAAATGTTTTGGCCAGTGCTGGATTTTTGAGCATATGCCCGATCGGCCAGGGGGCGTTGTTCTCGTCAAAGAAGTAGGCGCGCGCCCGGGGCGAAAAAGCGCTCTCGCGCGTCCCACGCAGCAGCTTGTGCAGCCGTGACCCCACGGGAAACCCTGTCTCGGCGAGTTTGATGGCCGGCTGGAAAAGCTCAGCCCAGGCAAGCCTGCCATGTTTGGCGTGGGCCATCTCGAGCAACCGGGCAAGCCCCGGCACGCCAACCGATCGGGCGCTCTTTATGGCCGAATAAAACTCCATACGCCGCCCGTTGAGCAGAAACCTGTCGGGCCTAGCGGCTTTCGGGGCCGTTTCGCGCCCGTCATAGGTGGCGAGCGTTTTGCTATTTGCGTCCCAGTGAACCAGAAAGCCGCCGCCGCCGAGGCCGGAGGATTGCGGCTCCACGAGGTTCAGCACCAGTTGTGCGGTAATGGCGGCATCGACCGCGCTGCCGCCACGGCGCAGGATATCGCGCGCGGCCTTGGCAGCCAGCGGATGCGCTGCCACCACCATCTGACGCATCGCCTGCACCGGCGGCTTCATCTGCCATCCGGTTGATGCTTCGGGCTGACCCTTGGAAATCTGCGCCGCGCCCTGCGCAGAGGCCGGGTGCGGGGCCAGCACGGCCCATCCTGCGAGGAGAAACGCAAATATCCATCTCATGGTGCGCAACCATAGAGAATTGAGCAGGAGAGACTAGGGCCTCTATGCAAAATGGAAAACATGTGATGGCGACAGCGAAAGGCAATATCCGCAGCGGAGATCACGCAATTGAGTGGCTCCCCCCATCACATACCTTTTATTGGCACGCGAGCACTGCCGCCTCTAGTCTTTCCGCGCTATAACCAAATCAGCCCTCATGAAGCTCAAGGCCATGATCCATGTACTCGCCGCTCTATTCGTTCTTCTTCTCGGTTTGCCGGAGGCTCATTCCGTGAGCAAGGGGGCGGGCGAGGGGCGAAAGGCGAACCGGCTGCTGGAGGCCGCCTCGCCCTATTTGCGCCAGCACGCCTATAACCCGATCAACTGGTATGCCTGGGGCGAGGAGGCGTTTGCCAAGGCGAAGAAGGAAAACAAGCCGATCTTCCTGTCCATAGGCTATTCCACCTGCCACTGGTGCCATGTGATGGCGCGCGAGAGTTTCGAGAACGACAAGATTGCCGAGGTGCTGAACGCGAACTTCATCTCCATCAAGGTCGACCGCGAGCGCCGCCCGGACGTGGATGAAACCTACATGCTCGCCACACAGCTCATCACCGGCAGCGGCGGCTGGCCGAATAGCGTGTTCCTGACACCGGAACGCAAGCCTTTCTATGCGGGCACATATTTCCCGCCCGACCCGTTCCGCTCATTGCTGTCCCAGGTATCCGGATATTGGCTGCGGCAGCAAGACCAGTTGCGCCAGGACGCGGACAAGCTCGCCGATACCATCGACACCATCATGACCCGGCGCGTGGAGGCCGAGGAGATCACCCCGCAGGTGCTCAAAACAGCGGCCGATACGCTGTTGCAGAATTACGATCTGGTCTATGGCGGTTTCGGCGGCGCGCCGAAATTCCCGCAGGAATCGACGCTGCTGTTCCTGCTGCGCATGGCTGAAAAAGACGGGCACAAGGAGGCGCTCAATGCCGTTTCCTACACGCTCGACTCCTTGCTCAATGGCGGCATAACCGATCAGGCTGCGGGAGGGTTCCACCGCTATTCGACCGATGCCAAATGGCTCGTGCCGCATTTTGAAAAAATGCTCTACAACCAGGCGCTGATCACGAGCGCGCTGGTGCGCACCTACGCCTTGACGGGCAATGAGCGCCTGGCCGCCGGGGCGCGTCATGCGCTCGATTATGTGCTTGATGACATGACGTCGCCGGAGGGCGGGTTTTATTCCGCGCGCGATGCCGACAGCGAAGGCGAGGAAGGCACATTTTATGTGTGGACACCCGGGCAGATCGATAAGGCTCTCTCCAAGGATGATGCCGCCTTCGCCAAGACCGCGTTCGGTGTGACCGACAAAGGTAATTTTGAGAACGGCACTACGGTGCTGCATTTCCCGAAGATGGCTGACCAGCTGGCGAAAGACCTCGGCGTGGACGAGGCGGCGTTTAATGCGCGTATCGGCAAGATCAGGGCCAAGCTGACCAAGGTGCGCTCGGCGCGCGAAGCCCCAATCCGCGATGAAAAGATCCTTGCCGCGTGGAATGGCATGATGATCGTGACATTCGCCGAGGCCGCCGAAGCGCTGGGTGAAAAGCGTTACCGGCAGGCCGCCCTCAGGGCCGGGTCTTTCATGTGGGAAAAGATGTATGTCGGCGGCACGCTGCATCGCGTCTTTTTCGAAGGGAAAGCGGAACTCGACGGCCAGCAGGAGGATTACGCCTTCGGCGCTCTCGGCTTCATCGCGCTCTATGACCTTAGCGGCGACAAAATATGGCTGGAGCGTGCCGAGACGCTTGTATTCCAGATGGTGAAAGGTTTCCGCGACGAGAAGGCCGGGGACTATTTCATGACCGCCTCGCTCAACACCTTTGGCAAGGCCAAGGCGCGCACGGACTCCGGCACGCCTTCGGGTAATGCCGCGGCATTGGAAGTCTTCGCCAGGCTCACCCACCGTTCGGCAAATCCTGACCACCGTATCAATGGCGAAGCGCTGCTTGCGGCGCTATCAGGGCTTGCGGTAAAGAGCCCGCAGTCCAACGCCTACTCGCTGCTGGCCGCCGACATGCAGCTACGCGGTGGCTCAGGGGCGCGGCAGTTCATGTCGAAGGGCGTTGTCGAAGCGCGCGCAGCGCTGGATGCGGTATCGGGTGAGATAACGGTGAGCGTCAAGGTCGCCGATGGCTGGCACATTAATTCCAATACGCCGCTGGAGGATTTCTTTATTCCCACAAAGCTTACGGTGGAGGGCGCGAACAATACGAAAATCACCTATCCGGCGCACAAAATGATGAAACTCGGTTTCCATGACAAGGAGCTGGCGCTTTATGAGGGTAGTGTGGAATTCAAGGCGAAACTGGCCAAAACACCGACAGGCGCCGTTACCACGAAGCTGCAAATTCAGGCCTGCTCAGACGAAATTTGCCTGGAACCCGAGACGGCTGATTTGCGTATTCCTGTTCATGTAAAACCTTCGGGTTGATTGTTCTCGCCTGACGCCAGGCGAGGCGTTATCTTGCCCGTCTGCCCGTCTGCCCGTCTGCCCGTCTGCCCGTCTGCCCGGTGCTTGGGGTCTTCCTTGTCAGGGCCGATAAACAGGGGGGTGTCATGCACATCATCGTAACATCTATGCTTGCGCTTCTGGTTTGGGTGGGTCCGGCTTCTGCCCGGACACCGGAGCAGCCTGACTACAAGAAAATCGAGAAACATTTCTCCAGCAACCAGAATGTGACCGGCGAGACAATCCATTATCCCAAAGGGGAGCCGGTCAACATCCGCTCGCTGATCGTGACCCTCAAGCCCGGTGAAACGACGGGCTGGCACAAGCACGGCGCGCCGACTAAAGGCTATATCCTGTCCGGCGGCCTGAGCGTCGACTATGGGGCAAAAGGCAAGCGGGTTTATCGCACCGGCGAGGCTTTCATGGAGGCGATGGACTGGTGGCACAACGGGTCGAATGACACCGGTAAGCCGGCCCGCGTCCTGGTGGTCTTCATGGGCGCGAACGGCCATGCTCCGGTCATCCGCAATGGCGCGCCGGCAGAAACGCCAAAACCATAACGCAAGAGTAAGGCGAGAGAAACTTGAGCACCAAGAAACGCATTCTGATCACCCGTCTTTTGTCGCCCGATGTGATGGCACGGGCCAAACGGGACTATGATGTCATCGAGAACCAGGACGATCACATCATGGGCCGGGAAGAAATCCTGGAGAAGGCGGCGCGTGCGGACGCCATCCTGTGCTGCATCTCGGAGAAATATGATGCGGAACTCATCGCCGCTCTGCCAGAGGGGTTAAAAATCCTGTCGGCATTTTCCGTCGGCACGGACCATATTGACCTCGACGCGGCGCGTGGCCGCGGTATGCGCGTCGGCAACACCCCGGACGCGGTCACCATCTCCACCGCCGAGATAGCCATGCTGCTGATTCTGGGCGCGGCGCACCGGGCCGGTGAAGGGGAGCGGATGGTGCGAGCCCGGTCGTGGCCCGGGTGGGAGCCGATGCAGCTTCTGGGCACGCGGCTCAATGGCAAACGGCTGGGTATATTGGGGCTGGGCAAGATCGGGCGGGCGGTGGCAAAACGCGCTGCAAGTTTCGATATGGAAATCCACTATCACAGCCGCAACCGGATGGCGGCGCCCCAGGAGCGCGGCGCAACCTATCACGAAACGCTCGATGAATTGCTGGCCGTGAGTGACGTGCTGTCGCTGCATGCGCCCTCGACGCCGCAAACAAAACATTGCATCAACGCAGCCGCGATTGAAAAGCTCCCTCAAGGGGCGATCCTGGTGAACACCGCCAGGGGGGATCTGGTTGTCGATGAAGATGTGATTGCGGCGCTCAAATCAGGCCGTCTCAAAGCCGCGGGGCTAGATGTTTATGCTGGTGAGCCGGACATCCACAAAGACTATTACACTCTGGAAAACGCTTTCCTGCTGCCGCATATGGGAACCTCGACCATCGAGGCGCGCAACGAGATGGGCTTCGCAGCCCTCGACAATATCGATGCGGTACTGGCCGGGCGCGACCCCGTTTATCCGGTGGTCTAGATCGCTTCATGTTTTGATAAAACCGAAAGCCAAGCCACCCGCTCCCCCTTGCCCAACCATCCCGTAATGGTACCCTTTAAGGTGGTTGGGCAAGGGGGAGCGGGTGGCTTGGAATAGGTCGAAAACGCTCCAGCGGGCGGTTATTTTTTTCGCTTGGCGGCCGTCTTGCGCTTGGCCGTCTTCTTCTTGGCGGGAGACTTCTTAGCTGAAGCGGGCTTACCCGACACGCCGGTGGGGAGCGACTCCAGCGGGACGTCGCTCATTGACGGCTTCGCGCCATTGTCGCGTTTGAACACGGAAATCCAAAAATCATGTGACGCCAAAGCGACCATGAGTGTCGTGACGATGACCAAATCGGGCTCGGCGACAAAGCCGATGACGACGCCCAGGAAAGCGATCAGAGCGACCATCGCGATAAAAACCAGAATAATTGAGAGCATCGGTCCGTTCCTACTCTAATTTTTAGCCATTGTCGTCGCTGGCGCCCAAATGTTCAACAAGCCAGCGTGAATTTCTCAACAACCGTCCATCGTCATGGCGCGCGGCGACGAGCTGTACGCCGATCGGCAGACCATCGGCTTCGAGCAGCGGGACGGTCACGCAAGGCACGCCGAGATAAGTCCACATTGCGTTGAAAACCGGCTTGCCGGTTGCCTTGAGGCCCCTCGGCGCGGGGCCTGTCGAGGCCGGTGTGAGTATCGCATCATAGCGCTGGAAGATTTCTTCAGCACCCGCGTTCAGCGTCTCGCGCACATCCAGCGCCGTGTTGTATTCCACCGCGGTAATGCTTTTGCCTTTTTCGATCCGCTCGGTGAGAGCCTTGGAGAGGACGCCGGGCGCCTTTTCAAGTATCGGCCCATAAAACTTCGTGATGTCCGCGGTCTGGAGAATGTGCTGCATTTTCGCACCCTCGGCGAAGATCGAGGGGAGGTCGACTTCGTCGCACTGCTCGCCCAGTGCGTCCACCAGTTCAGGAAAGGCTTGTCTGGTGGCGTCATCGGCGAACTCATCCCACGCCGGGGTTTTGACAAACGCGAATACCGGATCGACAGGTGGTTCCGACACCGCCATCTCGCGCAGACGGGTGCGGCTGCGTGGCCGCATCCACGTATCGCGCGGATCGTAAGCGGCGAGACAGTCGGTGATGAGGCCCAGATCCTCCACCGAGCGGGCGAACGCGCCAACGGTGTCGAGGGGCGGCGACTGCATCAATACGCCGGTGCGCGAAATCGTGCCGTGGGTTGGCTTGAAGCCGTACACACCGCAAAACGAAGCTGGACGGATAACAGAGCCGCCCGTCTGGGTGCCGACCGCCAGGGTCACCATTTGGTCCGCGACCGCCGCCGCCGACCCGCTGGATGATCCGCCCGGCGTATGTTCAAGATTGTGCGGATTGCGCGTCCGGTTGGGATGCAGCACCGCCAGCTCCGTGGTCACGGTCTTGCCCATGATGATGGCGCCGGCGTCCTTGAGCGCCGCCACCAGCGCCGCGTCATCTCCCGGCTGGCGCCCGGCATAAGCCGGTGTGCCGTTCTCGGTCGGGAAATCATAGGTGTCGATAATGTCCTTGATGCCTACCGGAACGCCGTGCAGCGGCCCGGTCGACTGGTCTCTAGCGCGCCGCTCATCGGCAGCCCGCGCCTGCTCCAGGGCAAACTCAGGGTTCAGATGCTCCCACGCCTGCACATCTTCGTCGCGCTCCTTGATGCGCTCAAGACATGCTTCAACGAGCATCACCGACGTAATCTCGCCGTTGGCTATCCGCGCGGCTGCATCCGCCGCGGTCAGCCCGGTGAGATTGGTAATTTGGGCATCCATCGCTTCTTTTCAGCTCCCGTCAGGTTAACGCCCATATATGGCGTCGGGCAGCCACAGCGCGATACCCGGGAACACGTACAACAAAATCATTGAAAGGAAGATCATCGACAGGAATGGCAAACACCCCTTGAAGATCTGGATCAGTTGAACATGCGGGGGCGCCACCCCCTTGAGATAATAGGCCGCCATGGCCATTGGCGGGGTCAGGAACGAGGTTTGCAGGTTCATCGCC
>CAXMMX010000228.1:0-6512 GCA_964194535.1 uncultured Alphaproteobacteria bacterium
CGTCATCGTGCTGCCGATCACCGGCTATTGGCGCATGTTCATGGATTTCGGCGGCTTCGCCGGGTCCGGCCTATACGTGCATGCCATGCAGATTCTCGGATGGGTGATGATCGGGCTGTTCGTCTATCTCTTCGCTGTCACTCACCGGCGCTTCCAGGACAAAGTCATGGCCGGCGACATCGCGGCTGCGGGCGACCAGCTTGCGCAAATCCGCCGCATCGTCGGAATCAATCTGGCTCTTGGCCTCATCGTCTCTGCCGTCGCCGCTTTTGGGCGGCTATGGGTATAATACACGAACGGAAACCACTTCTTTTCCGTACACCCACTTTCTAAACCCGCTATCCAATGAATGTCCGCTTTGGGTCAAAAGCGGACATCAGAGACTAGCGCCCAGAATGTCAGCTATGCCCCCGAAAGAATACATTCTGCGATTTTTTACGTTGCTCATCCCAAGGGTCCGGATCCATTGCAATCCATCCACTACCTGTTGCAGGATTGGTGCAGCCATACGCTGATTGCTTGACTCCTGAAAAAGGGAATAAATCCTGATAGCAGACAAACCGATCCGCGCGGGATACCGATCGTAAGGAAATTCGGCGCACCACGGCGATGCGGCAGCCCTATTCTGCGTTCTGATTGGGTCTCTACCCTGCCGATTTAGGTTGGTAGGACTCGATACGTTGGTAATCTCAACTTGTTGTAGACACAACCGCAAAGGAATCGACCATGATCAAAAAGACCATGATAACTATTTCCGCCTTTGGTCTTGTCGGCGCGGTATCCCTGACACCGATTGCACCGGCTGAGGCATTTTTCCTCTGCGCCAAATCCGCCAAGCACAAGGACGGGAGCTGGTGTGAACGCCGCGCCGAGAGAAGAGCCAAAACGGCAGCCTGGTGGCAGTCTCTGTGGAGGGGGCACGAAAAGAAAACGCGCAGGTAATCCAGGCAGGGTATCCAATCAGTCTGATTTAATTTTCCTTTAGCCGGTTTTACTGGTCGTCGTGCCGTTGGAGAGCAGGCCGACCGGTTAGGACAACCATGGCTGCTCCCAATATTTCACATCCCTATCTTGCCGGCACGCGCTTTGCCGCCTTCGCCCATCGCGGCGGCGGTGCAGAGCAGCCCGAAAACAGCAAACGCGCCTTTGCGGCAGCGGTCGCGATGGGATACCGCTACATTGAAACCGACGTGCAGGCGACAGCCGACAACGTGGTCATGATCTTCCACGACGATGAGCTCGCAACTTTGACGAATGGTAAAGCCGTCATTGCCAGGCTTCCCTACAGCGAGGTGCGCCAGGCCAGGATCCACGGAAGCGAGCTGTTAATGACGCTTGAAGAGGCGCTGGTCACGTTTCCCGAGACGCATTTTAATATCGATATCAAGAATGAGCGCGCGCTTGAGCCAACGTTGGAGCTGGTTGGCAGGATGGACGGTTTGAACCGTGTTTGCCTTGCTTCCTTCAGCGATGACCGGCTCGCACGAATACGACAACGGCTGGGCCGCGCGGTCTGCACCGGTGCTGGACCTCGCGATGTCACTGCGCTCAAACTGGCATCCTGGGGCCTGCCTTTTATGCGCACCGATTGCCACTGCGCGCAGGTGCCGCTTGCAAAATACGGTATTACAATCCCCACACGCCGCTTCATTGCGTTCTGCAATAGAAGGGGGGTTGCTGTGCATGTGTGGACTATCGACGAGGCCGAGGACATGCGCCGCCTGATCCGCCTGGGCGTCAATGGCATTATAAGCGATCACCCGAGCCTGCTCAAACAGGTCGCCCAAGAGGAAGGTGTGTGGTGAGGTGAGTGATCATCTGTCATGAGCACGCCTCCAGCGGGCCTCTGTTTAATCCATGGCGCGCTCAACATCCTCGAAAATAATTCCCCGTCGGAGCTGGGAGATTTTCAGGGCCTTGGAGAATTCCATTAGCGTCTTGCGTTCGCGGGCAGAGACCCGTCCATCGGCGAGCAGAACCATATAGGCGCTGCTCAGGATGGTTTCTTGTAGCTCCTGCTTCAGGCGGTCGCGTTCCAGCGCCAACTGATCGGTAAAGGTGATGTCTTGAGACCGGAGGTTGTCATGGGCGGAATTGATATCGTCCGCGCTGACCACTTCGCCGGTAATCTGCTCATAAAGGGTGCGGATTGTCGCCAGCTCATCCTCATGCAAGTCTCCGTCTGCGGCGGCCACGGACACCATCGCCAGCAGAATGATGGCCCGGTCGGCGCTTTGTATCTGGGGCATCTGATCTCTCCGTGCCTTTTGAGCTTCTGGGGCTCTTTGCGTTGGTTAATCCCAGGGTTCTAAAGGTTCATTGGTCTTGCGCCAGCAAATGGTCATGTCTGTATTGATCCGTAGTGACGCATAACACACTTTCCCGGTTTTGGTCCGTTTCTACAATTTTCCTTCTCTAACGTGTGACCAAGGCTAAACTTCCGCGCAAAAGAACGCCATGGGGGGGGTGCCGCAGATGGACCACTTCCGCTCTCTGGGGTAAAGCGGACATTCTCGCCTTCTCCTGTCTGCCCATGACTGGGGAAAAACGGACGTCCATCCTTGATGAGCGAATGCGAGTATATTGCCTAATGGCCGGTTACAATGTTTAACGCGGGAGAAAGCTGTATGGACATGACGGACGCTGGGTCACCGGCCGAGTGGCGGGTCGCGGACCTTGAACAGGACCGCGGTTGGGTGTTTTCAATCGACGAAAACGCGCGGGCGCATCTCGCGCGGATCATTAAGGCGGCCTACGTTGTCGATCGACCGCTATTCGACTACACGCGCGAGGACTTTGACCTCGGCCCGGCCTGGACCACGATCGCCAATGCCATAAAAGAAGCGCACCATGGCCGTGGATTTGCTCTGGTGCGCGGGCTGCCGCGTGAGGGGATGAGCGAAAAGGAATTTGAGCTCCTCAACTGGGCCATCGGCCTACATACAGGGGTCGCCCGCCCGCAGGGCCGCGCAACGCAATACATCTCCCCTGTCCGGGACACAGGCACCGACTACCGCACGGCAAGCGGCCGCGGCTACTCTTCCAGCGCCAAGCTCGACTTTCACGCCGACAGCGCCGATCTGGTTACTCTGGCCTGCTACAACAAGGCCAAGTCCGGAGGGCAGAGCATGATCACCAGCAGCTTGACTGCGCGGCGCCAACTCATGGCGGAACGTCCCGATCTGGCGGAACTAGCCCACCGCGAGTTCTATTTCAGCCGCCAGAATGAGCAGGCGCCGGACGAAGCTCCATTTTATGGTCAGCCGCTGTTTGACGTTGCCGAGGATCTCGTGTTCGGCAAGTGGAACCGCAACCGGGTAGAGAGCGCACAGCAAATCGAAGGCGTTCCAAAATTGTCGGATGGGCAGCGCGAGGCCATGGATATCCTGGATGAAATCCTCCGGCGACCAGACCTGATGTTCACCATGTACCTGAAGCCGGGCGATCTGCAGATCCTCAACAATCATGTGATGTTGCATTCCCGCACCGACTACATTGATTTTGACCGGCCGAACCAAAAACGCTTGCTGTGCCGCCTCTGGCTGGCGCCACCTGATTCGGTGTGTTTACCCGCCAGTTGGGGGAACTCTTTTCGATCGGTAGAGCCTGGCACTGTGCGCGGCGGAATTCGTGGCCACCAGCATGACGACGATTGCAAGGCTTTTGAGAGCCGGCAAGCCGCGAGCCTGGGAATGCCGACAGCTCTCTGAAAAGGGGGCAACCGCCAGCGAACCGAATTAAAGTTCTCTAGTGAACAGAGAGGGATGCATCGCCAGATGACATACAGCTGGAGCCGGACTCGATCATGGAGCAGTAGGTGTCGCGCAGTACCAGCATTACTTCCCAGCGACATGTTCGGCGAAAAACGCAAGCGTGCGCTCGCGTGCCAGCTTGGCGCTTTCAGCGTGATAGGAGCCGCGATGGTCGCAACTGAAGCCGTGCCCGGCCGGGTAGATGTGAATTGGTATATCGGGATGAGCCGCTTTTATTTTTTCCACGCCTTCGATCGGGATTGACTGGTCCGTTTCGCCAAAATGGAGCATCACGGGATGGCGCGGATGCTCGTCCACCATGTCGGGGATCATGCCGCCGTAAAAGCCAACCGCGGCGCTTATATCGTCGAGCCGCGTCGCCGCGTTCCAGGCGAGCGATCCGCCCCAGCAATATCCGACGACGCCGATCGGCTGACCTTCAAGTGCGTTGACTGCAGCCGTCATATCGCGGACCGCATACTCATGGTCGATCTTCGCCCGTATCTCGCGCCCTTTTTCAACGTCTTCGGGCATGTAGCCCAGTTCGATTCCAAGCGCCACCCGGTTGAACATGGCAGGCGCCAAGACAATGTATCCGTCCTTCGCAAAACCGTCGGCAACTTCCCGGATATGACTGTTGACCCCGAAAATCTCCTGGATCACCACCAAGCCGCCCTTGGGCTGCCCCTGCGGTTCCGCCAGGTAGCCTGTGAGTTCATTGTCGTCGACTGTCTCAATATCAACGCTCTTGCCCATTCCTGCTCCCTTTCGCGTGCTCGTGCGCCGCTGGCCATGTCACACCATCGTCGATAGAGAAACAACCGTCGCATATGATCTTGCTGCGTTGGAATCGCAACTTCAGCCAGTCACTTAATTTTGGCGCCGGTCAGCTCGGAGAGACCCCCCGCAAGCGCTCCGAGCGGCGGCGCAGGAATTCAATTGTCGTCAGCAGGATGATGGAAAAGAAGACCAGAATGGTCGCCACGGCCAGGATGGTGGGTGAAATCTGTTCTCGGATGCCGTTCCACATCTGTAGCGGAATTGTATGCTGGTCAAACGAGGCAACAAACAAGACGACCACCACTTCGTCGAAGGACGTAACAAAAGCAAACAGTGCGCCTGATATGACGCCTGGCAGAATCAACGGCAGGATGACCTGGCGGAAGGTGGTCAACGGCGTAGCGCCAAGACCGGCCGCCGCGTATGTCAATGAATGATCAAAGCCCACAAGCGTCGCCGTCACCGTGATGATGACAAAAGGAATCCCAAGCATGGCATGGGCCAGGATGATGCCGATATAGGTATGGGCAAGCCCGACCGCGGAATAGAAAAAGAATAATCCGGTGGCGGTGATGATCAGAGGCACGATCATCGGCGAGATCAACAGCGCCATGATCAAGCGGCGGAACGGCATTTCCGGGCGTGACAGGCCAAGCGCCGCGATGGTTCCCAGAACCGTGGCGACAATGGTCGATACGATGCCGATAATGACCGAATTCTTTGCCGAATGAATCCACTGCCCATTGTTCCAGGCATCGTTCCACCAAATGCTATCGCGCGGAATATCTGGGTTTGCCATGCCATGGGTGAGGATGCGGTCGTACCAGCGCAGCGAATATCCCTTGGGATCGAAGCTGAGCATCTCCTGGGTGAAGGTGAAATAGGGCTCGGCATTGAAGGACAGCGGAATGATGACGATGATCGGTGCAATCAGGAACAGAAACACCAGCCCGCAGATCACCAGATAGCAGTAATGCCAGACTTTCTCGCCGGGCGATGCATGGGCGGGCAGTGCCATTATCCCTAATCCTTAGCCGAGTTTCATATTGTCGATACCGATAAGGCGGTCATAAAGCCAATACAGCAGCACGACCCCGAACAGCAGAATCGCGCCCAGCGCCGCCGCCAGGCTCCAATTCAACGATATCTGCATATGGAAGGCGATCTGGTTCGAGATCAATTGCCCTGACGAACCGCCGACCAGGGCTGGCGTAATGTAGTAGCCGATCGCCAGAATGAAAACGAGGAGAAAGCCAGCGCCGATTCCAGGCACGCTCTGAGGGAAATAAACCTTCAGAAATGCCGTCAGCGACGTGGCGCCGAGCGAGCGTGCCGCACGGACATAGTCGCGCGGAATGGTTTTCATCACCGAATAGAGCGGAAGGATCATGAAGGGGAGCAGAATATGGGTCATGGCGACGATCGTGCCTAACTGATTGTACATCATCTGTACCCGTCCCTCTTCGCCGACCATTCCCAGTAACACCAAAAGATCATTGATGACGCCCTGACTTTGCAGCAGCGCTATCCAGGATGTCGTTCGCACCAGAAGCGACGTCCAGAAGGGAAGCAGCACCATAATCATCAACAAGTTGGAATAGCGGAGCGGTAAGGTCGACAGCAGATGAGCAACGGGATAACCGAGCAACAGGCATAAAAAGGCGACCACAGCGGACAGAACCCAGGTTCTGAGGAACAGCAAGACATAGATTCGCCGTTCGGGCTCCACTCGCACAAGATTGCCATCAAGGTCATAAGTGAGATCAATAGCGGCGGCGTAAAAGCTCAGCGTGTGGCTGGACGAGGCGCGCTCCATCACTTGCCACAGATGCGGATCCGCCCAATCCTCGTTGAGTTTGAGAAGCTTTTCCTTGTAAGGCGGGCCGGTTAATTTCCGCACCTTGCGCGCGGTCGACTTGAACAGGCTAATAGACCCGGCGCGGGCATAATTGATGCGAACGCCGACGCGAGCGGCGGTCC
>CAXMMX010000229.1:0-18346 GCA_964194535.1 uncultured Alphaproteobacteria bacterium
ACATATCGCGGCGGCATCAGCTTGACCTCATGGCCAAGCGCCACAAGCTCCCGGCCCCAGCAGTCGCACAGGCCTCAATGCCGATGACGCACGCTGGGAGCTTGAGAAAGAAGGGCAAGACCTGACGCCGCCTCAGTTGCCGGCGGACAACACCCTCGCCTGACGCATCAATCCCGTGAACTTGAAAATCCGATTTGGCGATATCCAGACCAATTGTTGTAATCTCTTGCATGGATGGCTCCTCTCAATTGTGATCGCTTCAACAGCAACCACAGTTTGGCACTCAGATGCCGTTGGAGGAGCCGTCCACAGCATCAATAGCGGACATAGGCTCAGTGGTCCTGCTCACAATTTGGGTTGCAACCGCTTTATCACTGACGTTTTGATTCCGAAAAAATATTGCATCGAATTGGGTGCGGGTTGAGGCGTACCGCCCCGCCGCATAGACTGGCCCGAGATGACACCCGACCGAGAACGGCTCCAGCGGACTGCCCGTGACAACGGCCCCAAATATCTTCATTAGCTACCGCCGTGACGACTCGCCGGCATCGGCGGGTCGCCTCTACGACCGGCTTGCTGATACATTTCCGCGCGACGCACTCTTCATGGACGTGGACACCATGGTGCCGGGGGTCGACTTCGTATCCGAACTCGACGAGGCGGTGCTCGGTTGTAACGTGTTGCTGGCGATCATCGGCCGCAACTGGCTCAGCACGACATCGCCCGACGGTAGGCGGCGCATCGAAAATCCGGAAGATTTCGTGCGCATCGAGATCGCCACCGCACTCCGGCACGACATCCGCGTGATTCCGGTGCTTGTCGACGGCGCGCAAATGCCTGTGGCGGACGACCTGACGGACGAACTAAAACCGATGGCGCGCCGGCACGCGGTTGAGCTTAGCCATTCGCGTTTCACAGCAGATTCGGAGCGACTGGCGCAGTCTCTGCAGCATGCCAGCCAAGCGGCGCATGTCGCAGTTGTTGCGGTGCCCGACGTCAGTCTGGCGCACCACCTCTCTCAAGTGCGCATCTTCGGCGCCGCCCTCACAGTGTTTGTGATCATCGCGTCGGGCGCTCTCGCCAATCTTACGGCGGACCCTGGCACCACTTACTGGCTCACACGTACGGGCATCGCCTCCACGGTCTGGGCGGCTGCAAACGTCATGGTGGGTCCCGCGGTCGCCCTCAAGCTGTGGTTACCGCGATTCTCTCTGCCGCATTTTTGGGGCGTGCTCGGCGCGACCTTTGCCGCGCTTGCCGCCATGGCCAGCATGCACCAGTTGCTGCTTGCCTTCTACTTCACCGAAATTCCTGACGACGCGTCGGGCTCGATGGAGACAATTATCAATCTTGGTTTGCGCGAAATCCCCGAAAGCCTCGTCGCCGGTGTCACGCTCGGTTATTTCCTGTCACAGGCGTTGGGGGGCTGGTTTCCAGGTGGTGGCGGACCTGGCTTCGTGCCGCGCATGATTGCAATCTGGACGGCGACCGGTACAGCCTATGCCGTGGCAAACTTCTTGCTTATTGCTATCATGGAGGCGACCGCCGCCACCGGCTCCGGCGCGGAAGCTGCGCTTGTAGCCCGCGCAACGGCGCGCATGTGGTCGGACACGCTGCTCTTTGGCAGCGCCTGGGCGCTCGGCTTCGTTCTTACATTCCTCTTCGCGGCACGGTCCGCCGAGCCCTGAGTCGCTGCGCTCATAAAGCCGACATGAATGAATATTTGATCCGCCGAAAACGTTTCTGAAAGCCGGTCATATAGCCGTCCAGCCGAGCCCGGAACATCATCACGACGATAGCTTATGAAAATCCTGGGAGCCGTGATCGGCATCGTGAGGTGTCCGCTATAAAAATATTTGAGACTGTTGAGCGTCTTCAACAAGGGGGGCTCTGGCTCATCCTTGGTTTCAATTTAAGCAGCAGCACTGGCATGCTGCAAGCGCTGGTGTTCGATGGTGTTGCGTTTGATCGGTTCTCTTCTGGGTAGAATGGTCTGGCCGCGCCCGAAGTAAACATCGGCGGGCTTTGAGCAACACCTCTTCGATAGAACGCTGTGCGGCGATACGAGCAAAGGCAGACACGCAGCAGCTTCTGTCATGTGCCCTGCCCTGAAATAACAGGACGAAAATAGGTGTGTGCCGAAATGTAGCCAAGCCGCTGCAACCTGCGTGCTGCCGCACGTTCCACGCATCAGCATTGAACAGCCAGAGAACATTCTATTCGGTCGAGTATGGTAGCGCATCGGGGCCACCGCGGAGGCCGGATAAACAGAGTCACCGACTTGTGTTTGTCACACAGGAAGAATTATGAGCACCGGGGGGTCGATACTGGGCATATGGCCACGACTTGGCAATGTGTAATTGCTTCCACCTACAACGAAAAAAGTCTGAGCAAAGGGATACTGTGGCCTGAATGTTACAGTCGGTTGTAATTAGACTCCGGTGATGAATGACTAGGTGTCATGTAGGGTGCATTGTTTTATAATGTCTTGGAAAATATCGATCAGAATAATAAGAAAAATTTGAAAGGGGGGCCGTAGTACGGGTTGCGTGTCGGTATGATTTTCCGAGTTTCTAGTTTTAGAATTTGGCTTATTGTTCTTGCGTTTGCCGGTTTCAGTGTTACCACCGTGATGGTTCAGCCATCGCAAACTGCCGAGGTCCGTTCGCCTGCAGTTTCCTCAAACTTTCACGATTTCGATAAATCCATAAAAAATCTACAGAACTTCCTGGACAGCGTGGATTCATCTGACGCCAGAGCCATCAAACTTGCCGCGGCTGGCGACAATTCTGAAAAGCAGCCGTCGGACTCTGGTTGCGATGACGCGCTTAGTGAGAAATCAGATAGCGAACTTTTTGAAAAAAAGGATTGTCCGCCGGGGAATGATCCTGACAGCTTATTGACAGACACAGACACTGGCTCTGACAGCTTATTGTCGGACTCGGACACAGGCTCTGACAGTTTATTGACAGATAAGGATGACGATAATCTTCTCGACAGCGATGATGATGATTCTTTGCTTACTGCGGATGGTGAAGCCACAGAAACAGAGGAAAAAAAGAAGAAAGAAGAACGACGGACCGCTGACGCAGCACACGAAGATCTGTTTCTGGAAAGCCGGTTTCCGCCGGCGATCACCTGCGCGACCTGCCATCCGAAACATTATAAGGAGTGGTCAGTTTCTCAGCATTCCTATGCACAGTTGAGCCCGGTCTATCTTTCCTTGAGCAACAAAATTCTCCAGCTGTCCTCTGGGTCGAACGGCGATTTTTGCCTCCGCTGTCACAGCCCGGTCGGCGCCAATCTCGGCGAGAGTCCCATCGTTTCCAATTTGGATCGGAACCCGACGTCGCGCGAGGGTATCACTTGCGTTGTGTGTCATCGAGTGAACAAGGCCTACAACAAGATCAGTGGCCGTCTGGCACTGGTCGAAGGCGGCTTGACGGCACCGATTTACGGGCCCACCGGCAACGCGGAGATGTCACGCGTACTCGCCAATCCCGAGAAATATCAGGTACAAACCGACCCAGATAAGCCGGGGCGCAAGATACACGAGGAAGTCAAGCTCTTCAAAAACATCTCGAATCCCACTTTCTGCGGCCAATGTCATGACGTGACCCTGTTCAACGGGTTCCGGCTTGAGGAGGCCTTCAGCGAATATCGTACGTCACCGGCGGCAGCCAAGGGTATCACTTGTCAGGACTGCCATATGGGAAAGGTCCAGGGCAGGCCTTCCGGTTATGATTGGGGACCCGCTGCCGTCGTGGGCGATGAGCCGACCAAAGACAGAAAACTGACGAGCCACGTCTTCTCCGGCCCTGATTATCCGGTCATTCATCCCGGTATTTTCCCGCATAATGTCGAGGCCAAGGAATTCAAGACCCTCCGGGAGTGGTTGAAGTTCAACCACAAGGCGGGGTGGGGAACCGATAAATTCGAAGACAATATTTCCGACGACCACCCGTTCCCCAAAGAGTGGAAATCGCGCGATGACCGATATGATGCCCGGGAAATTCTCGACGAGCAGTTTGAGAAGCTCGAATGGGCGGCGAAGAAGCGCTTGGAAGTCTTGCGCAACGGCTATTTTCTCGGCGATATCATCACCGATAGGGCCGATGAGGGCGGCATCAAATTCCGCGTCCAGGTCAAGAACCTCACCGATGGCCACAACGTGCCGACCGGGTTTACCGGCGAGCGGATGATCTGGCTCGACGTGACGGTGACGGACCGGACGGGCGCCGTGGTCTTCCGCTCCGGCGACCGGGACCCCAACGGCGATCTCAAGGACAATCACTCGGAATACGTCCACGCAGGCAAGCTCAAGCTCGATCGCTATCTCTTCAACCTGCAGTCCCTGTTCGTCACCGCGAGTGGCCGCGGCGCCGAGATCGAGCATGTCATTCCGGTGCCCTATCCGGTGACAGCGCTGCCACGGGTCCTGCCGTCAGCGGTATCGCTGGTCTTCACCGGCGAGCCGGCCACGGAGAGGGTCCACAAGAAGGGCATCGAGCCTCTGGGTGAACGCTGGGCAAAGTACAAGATACGTGGTCGTGATCTAACCGGCAGGGGTCCCTACAAGGCATGGATCAAACTACGCTCTCAACTCGCGCCGGCCAATCTCATCCTCGCGATTCAAGATGTCGGGTTCGATTATTTTATGACGCCAGCCCAAGTCGGCGGGGCGGTGATCGCCGGATCACAGACACTTTGGAGAAAAACCGTCATGTTCGACGTCGATTCGGACACGGGTTCGCCGCGGACGAAACGAGGCGGCTGGTTTAAACGAATTTTGAGACGATAATTCGTCCTAATGGGTGAAAGAGCGGCCGATGAACGGCCCATGAAACAAAACGCCGGAGACGTTGTAGGGGTCAGTTAGCACGGATCAGATCACCGGGGGGGTTAGGTAATGAAACTATTAAGCGGAAAAGGAAACGGGCATACCGCAGCGGTCGTCCTTGCGGCTGCCGCTATGGTGCTTTTCATACTGGCCGCAATGCCCGCGCGAGCCGAAGGTGAGTCCGAAAATCCATGGTGGCGGCCCCTTTTCCCCCTCGGCGAGCATAAAGCCGGGGTCAAAAAACTTAAGAACGAATACATACCCTTCGCACAGGAAGGCCCTGGGAAGCATGACATACCCTCGCGGCCGAAGCTCCTGATTGAAAAAGGCGACGCCTTCCTCGGTACCGGGAAGCTCAATCCAGGCTTCGAGCTCCCGCATCTCGGTAGCATTTGGCAACCGAGATTGTGGACCTATTCGTTTTTTCGCACTGCTCTGCAAACTTTTGACAACGGTGCGCCGCTACGCGAGAGGGAAACCGAATGGGCCAATCGGCTTGACCTCTACTTCAACCTTCAGCTCACCGGAACCGAGAAGATTCTTCTCGCGCTGCGCTCGCTCGACAACGACAGGCCAGACCGGTTCACCCGATACACATTCGCGGGTGCCGACGAGGGGTTTAACGAGGAATTCAATACTCGCATTGAATCTCTCTTCTTCGAGGGTGACTTCGGCAGCTTTGCTCCGGTCTTCGACTGGGCCGGCATAAAGCCGATCGACTTTGGGTTCACCATCGGCCGCCAATCGTTCACCTTCCAGGAAGGAATGCTGATCAACGATACGGTCGATGCCATCGGCATCGTCCGCAATAATATCCCGCTTCGCGGGACGTCGAATTTCCGGGCCTCCGCCTTGTGGGCATGGGATGGTCTCGACCGGAACGATGAATTTCTTCCCGACACGTTCGATGACATGTTTGCTTTGTTCCTGTTCGCCGATACGCATGTCAGCACGTACAATCTCGATATGATCTACGTGCTCGATTCCGGCGACGGCGACGGATTTTATGTCGGTGCCTCCGCCATTCAACGTATCGCTGCGCTCGGCGGCCTCAGCACGGCGTTTCGCATCAACAGCTCGTTTGCACTGGAAGATGAGATCCCCGGCAACGTGGTCGGCAACGGGGCCTTGTTCACAGCCGAGATCTCTAAGGAGGTGACGGGATCGCATGACATCGTATATTTCAATCCCTTTGTCAGCGTCGGCAATTTCACCCAGGCTGGACGCACACCCATTCTCGGCGGACCCCTGGCCAATATGGGCATTTTGTTCGCCAGCCCCAATCTGAGCCTCTATTTATCGGAGCAGAATGGGTTCACCACAAATGGGGTGGTCGGCGCGGCGGTCGGCTACCAGGCGTTCTGGAGCAGGCAGACACGCAATCTGATTCTGGAAATTGCCGGGCGGCACGATTACGAGGATGGCGCAGGTTTTGATAGTATCGGGGCTGGCTTCCAGTATCAGCACAAAGTTAATCGGTTCGTCCAGCTCACGTTGGAAGGTTTCGTTACCGCGAATGAGGGCAGGGATAACGGCTCCGGGGCACGTTTTGAGGTTCTCTTCAATTACTAGCCGAAGCCATTTTCAGCAGAGCCGACGAGGTGAAGCTTCGTGAAATTACTGCATTTCAAAATGTTAAGGCACCGATCTGGGTTAATCAGCCGAAACTCGCTCTGGTCTCTGAAATCACCGGCGAGGGTCCGGAGAGATATCAATCAGCCCCCGGTGGCATTACATCGTTCGCACCCCCGGAGCAAGGCGGCCAAACGGTGGCGACTTGGACGGCTTTCTGTGATAAATTGACGCTCCGCGTCAAGCAACCGGAGCAGTTTACAATTCGATTTCTTCGTTACGGTAGGTGAAAGTCGCGTTTTCTCATCTGGTTTGCGCGGTAGTAATAATAGTTCTTTTTTGGTGAATAGGATGCATCATCTCACCGCTCGCCCTGTTACCACCTTCAAGGTGACCGACCGATGGCACTAACACTTCAGCTTTTCGGCGGTCTTATCGTTGCGGCGGCTGTGATGCAGGCCTGCGTAGGATTGGTCTCGCAATTCAATGGCGCCATCCGGCAGCGCAAAATGGATCAGCGCAAGCTGGTCTACTTCAAAACCCAGACCGCCAACCTGATCAAACAAGATGAAGTCGAGCGCGAACGCACGGAATTGACCTGGTCGGGCAAGCGAAAATTCCGTGTTGTGGAACGCCGTATCGAAAACCAGGATGGCAATATTTGTTCGTTTTACCTAGCGCCGCATGACGGCGGCAAACTGCCGACCTTTCAACCAGGACAATTTCTGACATTCGAATTGGCGGTGCCGGGCGAACAGGCCCCGGTGGTGAGATGTTATTCGCTGTCGGACAGCCCGCTCAACAGTGACCAGTACCGGGTGAGCATCAAGAAATTGCCACCGCCGCGCGACGCGAAAAAAGGGACGCCGGGTGGCTTGGCATCGAGTTATTTCCATGACTACCTTCAGGAAGACGACATGGTCGATGTCATGGCGCCGAATGGCGGCTTCGTCCTGGACACCCATTCCGACCGGCCCGTGGTATTGATCGGCGGCGGGGTGGGGCTGACCCCGGTCCTGTCCATGCTGAAATGGCTCGCGGAAACAAACAGCAACAGGAAAGTATGGTTTTTCTACGGGGTCATACATGGCGATGACATCGCCTTGAGAGATGAAATCAACGCCATCATTTCGGATAACAGCCACTTCCATTCCGTGATCGCGTTCAGCAATCCGACGAAGAAATGTGTCGAGGGTCAGGATTACGATATTTCCGGACGCCTGAGCGTTGATGTGATGAAGAATTATCTGAAAAATTCGAACTACGAATTCTATATTTGCGGTCCGCCGCCGATGATGGAATCCCTGACAGAACAACTGCAGGATTGGGGCGTACCCGAAGACGACATCAATATGGAAGCGTTCGGTCCTGCATCGGTGAAAAGAATCGGAAAGTCAGAACTTTCCGACGCCGAAATTTCCGAAGGGTTCAATGTCGAGTTTACCCGGACCGGAAAAACATTGGTCTGGACATCGGACGCCGGCACATTGCTCGAGTTGGCGGATGCGAACGGAATTCGCATAAATGCCGGTTGCAGAGTCGGCAATTGCCACAGCTGCATAACCGCACTGAAGGACGGCAAGGTGGCATATATCAAGAAGCCGACGGGTCAAGTAGCGCAAGGATCGGCTCTGACCTGCATCTCCCAGCCGGATGGTGATATCTCACTGGATGCATAACGAAAAAAATCAGTTACAAACATCAATAGGATTTGAGACACGGGAGGATAAGATGACGGGAAATTGGGTGGATGCAATCCGAGGCCAACTGCTAACGGGCGCTATGGCTGTTCTTTTCATGGTGAGCCTGGGTCTCACCGGTGCACAAGCCAACCCCGATAACATCGTTGGCCCGAACGAGTGCGCGGAGTGCCACAAAACAGAAACCAGGACCTGGCAAAAGACCCACCATTTTACCACCTTCCGGGAAATGCAGAAAAGCAAGGAAGCAAAGGAAATTGCATCCAAATTGGGGGTTAAACGGGTCAAGGCGGACAGTCTTTGCCTGGGCTGTCATTTTACAAATAAAACCGTGAAGGGAAAACCCAAGGCTATAGCCGGCATCTCGTGTGAATCCTGTCACTCCGAAGGTAAGGATTATTACAAGGTACATTCCGGGTTCAGCGCCAAGAAAGAGGGACAGGAAAGCCCGGCCGAAATCGCTGCACGCTGGGAAAAATCCGAAGCGGGAGGAATGATCCGCCCGAAAGCGCTCTATAAGCTCGCCAAAAACTGCTTTAGCTGTCACCTGGTGCCGAATGAAAAACTGGTCAATGTCGGCGGCCATGCCGCAGGCAGCAATTTCGAACTCGTCGCTTGGTCACAGGGCGAAGTGCGCCACAACACCTGGTACAATAAAGGCAAGGGCAACCCGGGAGCCAATACCGAACGCAAACGGATGATGTTTGTGGTTGGACGTATTGTCGAACTGGAAACGGCCTTGATCGGCGTCTCCAAGGCAACCGAGAAAAAAGACTACGCCCTGAAAATGGCTAAACGCGCCGACAGGGCCCGCAAGGTCATCGCAAGCCTGGCCAAGAAGTTGCCGGAAGCCCCCGAGTTGGGCAAGATCGCCGAGGTCGCAAAGTCCGCCAAGCTGAAGCTCAACAATGAAGCGGAACTGGTTGATGTGGCCGGCAAGATTTCCGTGCTAGGTCTGGAATTCGCAACCACCCATGACGGGTCGAAATTCGGCGCCATCGACAAGTTTCTTCCCGGTGCGGACAAGTACAAAGGTAAGGCTTCGAACTGAAGAGCGTTTTGATGTTGGAACCTGAAATCCTTGATGAACGCAACCGGCGCTGGGACGAACCTTTTGGAGAAACCCCGCTTGACGACAAGACGGTCGCTCGCGTTCTCTCGCTGCCGGATTTCAAAATTGTAGCCGCCGATGATTTTCCCGAATGGCTGCCGCTTGCAAGCATCATCGCCAATGACGGACGATTGCGGAGCTTTGATCGCGGCGAAATCATTATTCGCAATGGCGATTACGGCAATTCGCTTTTTGTCATTATGAAGGGTGAGGTCGTTGGTTTGGCGTCTTCGTCCGAGGACGATTTGGCGACACCCAAAGACTCAAACTCGGAAAAATCCTGGATCAGGTCCGTCACACAACTGTTCGCCCGCACCGGTGTTCCGGAATATCGCGCGCAACGGCGAGGGACAGGTGACAAAGGCCGGGTCACGCCTTCATTGGAGGCCGGGTATGAGGGACTGGGTTTCGTTGACGTCAACGATCTGACATCGCGGCAAAAAACTTTCACAATGCGCGCTCCGCAAATGTTCGGAGAATTGGCGGCCCTGACCAGAAGCGCCCGAAACGCGACTATTTTCGCCGGCAAAGACAAAACCTTGCTGTTCGAATTACGGTGGCAGGGATTGCGGGAAATCCGCGATTGGTCAGAACCGTTCAGACAGAATATCGACACGCTCTACAATGAGCGCGGATTGGTCGCCCGGCTGCGGGAATGTCCGTTATTCGACCACCTGGATAAAAAGAAATCAAAGAAAATTCTGGATGAGATCGCGCGAAACTCGCTCCTTGAAACCTATGGCAAGTTCGACTGGGCCACGGCCCGCAAAAGGGATTTCGGATCACAGCTCGGCGCCCAGCATATTATCGATCACGAACCGCTGATTTGCGAGCAGGGAAACTATGTCGACGGGTTGATCCTCATAAATTGCGGTTTTGCCCGTCAGAGCGAGAGAGTCGATTTTGGCGAGAGGACCATCGGCCACCTGTCGCCCAATGACACTTACGGCTTGCAGGAAATCGCTGGCCTGGCTTCCGGTGAAGGAAGTAACACGATGAATTCGAGTTTGCGGGCAATCGGATATGTCGACGTCATTCGCATTCCCACCAACCTGGTCCAGAAATATATTCTCCCTGGACTGCCAAGTCATTTTCTGGATGCCGGAAACGATGCCGCCGCCGATGCGGGCGACGAAAAAATGCGGCAGGCCATGATGGATTTCGTCGTCGATCACCGCTTTATGAATGGCGAAAACGCCATGGTGATCAATACCGACCGTTGCGTGGGCTGCGATGATTGCGTGAAAGCCTGCGCGACCGCGCACGACAATAATCCGCGTTTCGTGCGCCACGGGCATAGTTTCGGAAATGCCATGATCGCCAATGCCTGCATGCATTGCACGGATCCGGTTTGCCTGATCGGCTGCCCGACAGGCGCTATCCATCGCGATGCCAGCACGGGTAACGTGGTTATCAATGACAATACCTGCATTGGATGCGGAACCTGCGCCAATTCCTGCCCCTATAACAATATCCGCATGGTGGATATTCGCGATGCTACCGGAGCCTTTACGACAGATAGCGAAGGGCGCACGATCAGCCGGGCAACGAAGTGCGACTTGTGCGCCAACCAACTCACCGGACCTGCCTGCGCACAGGCCTGTCCGCATGATGCATTGGTGCGGATCAACATCCGTGACACCAAAAAGCTGCTGGAATGGCTGTGTTAAGCTGGCTCATGAACAGAGGCGTTCTGCTCTACCTGGCTCTCGCAAGCATCGCTTTTGCCGTCTTTTATGTCGGCAATCTCGTTTACGACATTTCACTGCGCGATGCGCAATATTTCAACGGTTGGATTCTGGTCGCCGGCATCTCGGTTCTGATGTTTCTGACCTTTCGCAAGAAGGTCGTTATCTTGCCGTTTGGGCAGGTCAGGAAATGGCTGAAGCTGCACTACTATCTTGGTTTCGTGACCGTAGGTGTGTTTGTGGTCCACACCAACTACCGGATTCCAGACTCGCCGCTGGAATGGCTGTTGTGGTGCCTGTTTGTTTTGATCGCGGTCAGCGGAATCATTGGCGGCGTGATCAGCAAGGTCATTCCGCCCCGGCTGGAGGCGCGCGGCGAAAGCATTCTGTTCGAGCGTATTGCGACGTACCGTGTGCAATTGGCGGCACAAGCCGAGGAATTGGTCCGGCAATCGATCAAACATGAGAACACGCTGAGTATTTCCAATCTCTACAACGATATGCTCGCCGAATATTTCGCCGGGCACCGCAACATTATTGCTCATCTGCGGGCTTCGACCCGGCCCCTGGCCGGCATGCTCGGCGCACTTGATGAGATCGAGCGATATCTCGATAAAGACGGCAAGGGAGATTTGGAACAGATGCGGGCGCTCGTCGAGGCAAAAAACAATCTCGATTTTCGCTATGCCAATGGCGCTTTAATGAAGCTGTGGCTGTTTTTCCACATCCCGGCCGTCTACGCGATGATCGTGGCCATCATCGTCCACATTATCATTTCATATGCCTTTTCCATGGGAATAGCCTGACGTGCTGATTTTGCAAAAATTCGGCTTTAAAGACAGCCCATATGAGCGCCCACAGGACAAATGGGTTTGCGGGCGTATGGCCGAGGGCAAACCGTGTTTGCAAGGACCTGACGCCAACGGAAGCTGCCAGGTAACGACGGTCTGCCAGCCGCATCTGGAGGGAGAACGTTGGGAGTGCCGGCGCTCGACAATCGCAGGCGGTCCTTGCGAGACCGGTCCGCTGCCGGATGGTCAGTGCTGTCTAACGCTCGAGAGGTGTGTTCCAAAACCGAGCCTGCGCACAGTGCGAAGACGGATTGTCGTGTGGGCCACGGCCCTTTGCGTCGGATTGATCGCGCTCATTTTGGGTAGCCAGAACGCACGCGAATTTCTGATGCCCGGGCCACTGTCTTCGCAACATGCCAGCCTGACCGATTGCCAGACATGCCATGCCGGTGTCGAGACGAAAGATCTGGGATGGCTGCATAGCTTCGCCGCCGCGGTCAAGCCTGAGGACAACGCCAAACTGTGTATCGGTTGCCACAATGTTGGAGCGGCGCCGTTTTCCCCGCACACCAATCCGGTCGATCAATTGAGGCAATTGACCGCCCAATATAATGCCGGCGGCACGGGCCGCCCGGTGAACATGGGTAGCTGGCTGCATCGGATTGCCTTGCCGGCATCGAACATGGATGGCGCGCCAGGCCAATCGAAGATTTTTTGCGCCACCTGCCATGAGGAACATCAGGGGACGGCTCACAATCTGAAAACAATGTCCAGCGATCGCTGTCAGACCTGCCATACGTCCAAATTCGGATCCTTTGCGGCCTCGCACCCGGAATTTTCCAGCTATCCCTTCGGTCGCCGCACGCGGATTATCTTCAATCACAAATCCCATCACGAAAAACATTTTCCGAAAACGAAGGAAGAAAGTAACGCGGACCAGTTCGTGCCCTCGAACTGCGTTGATTGCCACCGCCCGGGAGCCGCACAAATATACATGGAAATCAGGCCTTATGCTTCCATGTGTTCCAGCTGCCACAATGGCGATATTTTGGGAACCACGCGGGCCAGCGGCCCCAAAGGGATAGATTTTCTGGCCGTGCCGGGTCTTGACGTTGCGACATTGGCCGAGCGCGGTATCGACATCGGTGAGTGGCCGGAGGATTCCGAAGCAGAATTGACCGGTTTTTTGAAGGCCCTGATCGCGATCGAACCCAAGGGGGCCAAGATCATCACCGGCGTATCGAAACTCGATCTTCAGGATCTCTCCGAGGCCAGCGACGAACAACTCGGCAGTGTCAAAGCGTTGGCATGGGCGTTCAAAAAGCTCATGGGCCGGCTGGAAAGCACGCCATTGTCTCAAGCGATGACCAAGCTGCCGGACAACGCGGATGGATCAAAAATCAACCAGTTGCAAATAGCCCTGTTCACCGGGCTGATGCCGCGCGACGTCGTCATGATGGGCAACAAGAACTGGTTTCCTGATCTCAAGGATGACCTAGAGCAGTTTACCAATGGAAACCCGACAAAAGGTTTCGCTGCCCTGCAGGACACGAATAGCGCGACTACTCAACCGCCGCCCACTGAAACGAAACAGCGTGAAAAGAAACCTGCCGGGGGTGAAGGTTCAATCCTGCCCAAATCCGATGACGCCATACTTGGCGGGCAGGTGAGCAATCTCGAGGGGACCGATATTCTTGGCGAAAAGGACGGCAAATCCGATGAGACTGACATTCTTAGCGAGAAGGACAGCAATTCAGAAGGGTCCGACATACTTGGAGGACAGGATGGCAGTCTCGAAGGTGCCGACGCTCTCGCCCAAGACGGCGCGTTGACAGCAGCCGGTGAAACTTCACAACCTGACGGGAAGGATGGCGGCAAACCGGCCCAGCAGTTCGATCCTGAATCCTGGGCAAAGTTCGGTGGCTGGTATCGGCAAGATTTTACAATTCGATACCGCCCATACGGACATTCAGACCGCATTTTACAGACTTGGCTCGATTATTCCGGCCAGGCGTTTGGAACCGGCCAGGAATCTCTGCTGGCGCCGGTTTTTGATCAGCTTGCAGACCGCAACGCTGTTGGACGATGTGCCAAATGCCATAGTATCGACACCGAAGGTGCTTCCAAACAGGTCAGGTGGCACGCTTTCAGCTCCAGAGATACGAAGACCCGGTTCACGGCATTCTCCCATGCCCCCCATATCGGCACGTCCGGCAACCAGAGATGTGCGCTGTGCCACAAATTACACACCTCTGATGCTGACTATCTGAAGACCTATAAGGATGGTGACCCCGGTAAATTCGTGCCGAACTTTACACCGATGGACAAGGCGGTTTGCAGCACCTGCCATACGCAGCAGACCGCTGGCGAGACCTGCACCCAGTGCCACAATTACCATGCATCGGGATTCAACCTGCAGATGGTAAAATCCAAAATGCCGTGAATGAGAATGTTGCCGCTTGCGGTGACTTGACTACCGCGCCGCCTGAAAGCGTTTTTTATATCGTGTGCGGCCAAAGGCGGCGTTGAGAGCAACTGACTTCTTGTAATCCTTCAGCGCAAGCTTTGTTTTTCCAAGCCCGTTCAACAAAATCGCGCGGCGATAATACGCCTTGGCGAAGCCGGGATTGACGGCAATCGCCTTGCTGAAATCTCCCCTGGCCAGTTTGGCGCTTCCGGATTCCAGATGCGCCAGGGCGCGGTTATACAGCGCCAGCACATGATCGGGCTTGAGCCTGATCGCCTTGCCATAGTCAATGATCGCCTCCTTGAGCCGGCCGAGTTTCGCTTTGGCGAACCCGCGATTGAAAAAAGCCGCGATGTACCCGGCTTTCAGCTTTATCGCCTTGTCGTAATCTTCGATCGCTTGCTTTAGACGGCCAAGTTTTCGCTTCGCATAGCCGCGATTATTGTAGGCGGCCGCATAGCTCGGCCTCTGCTTGATCGCTGCATCGTAATTGGCAATGGCATTTTCATAGTCACCCATCTTCCGGTAAACCAGACCGCGATTGTTATAGGCATGAGGAAATATCCGTTTAAGGCGGACGGCGACCGTGTATCTGGCGACCGCCTTTCTGTATTCCTTCTTCTGGGATAGCGCGAGACCGCGATTGTAATAGGTGTTGGCGAAATAGCGCTGGAGCGGTGCCCTGATGACGGCAAGCTGATTGCAGGCGTCCTCGAAAGACAGAACTTCGTCAAGCACGAACCGGGCCTCGGACAGCGCTTCGCGTTTCCATTCCCTGGCCTTGTACCCTGTGATGGAGTAAACATAATCCTGCGTCTCGCGCGGCAATCCTGATCTGCCGGCGCGCCACCGGTACACCCGGTTTTCACCCGCATTATATGCCGCGGCGGCCAATCCCAGATTGCCGAATTCATCGCGCAGTTCCGATAAATATTTTGCCGATGCAGCAATGGCGCTATCCGGATCAAACGGGTCTTCAAGCCCGCGCCGGCGCGCCGTTCCAGGCATGAACTGAGCGATGCCTTCGGCGCCTTTCGGACTGATGGCGTTCGAATCGAACCAGCTTTCTTTCCAGATCAGCTTGGCGAAATATGCCGGGGGAATGTTCCATTTGTCCGCTTGTTCTTTCAACTGCCGGCACATATGGCTGACTAGGACATCCCTTGTATCGGTCTCTTCATCTTCCTCGGACCGGCTTTCCTTCGCTGTGATACATACTGCCAGCAGCACTACGAGCATGATTGAAAAGAGACGAACCAGATATGGAGATTTATTCTTCATTCTATTCAACTGGCATTTAACAGGTGATGTGTTCCAGTGTAAATTGCAGCAAATCGTGGCGATACGCTTGTTGAGACTCTCCGCATGGTCCACTTCCCAGTGGCAGACATCGGACTTGGCCGAATTGGGGCTTAAGACAAAGGCGATAGTGTCCGCCTCGCCAATCAGCTCTTCCAGCCGCTGTTTCCATTCCTCTGTGGGGAGGATGTCTTCGGTATCGCGGAAGACCTCGATGTCGTCTTCGGCCTCAAGCCCCTCGACCAGCCGTCTGACAAACGCCCTATCCTTGCGCGAATAAAAGACGAAGACCTTGGTGGTGGGGGTGTCCATGACCGGTCATCAACCCCGGGATTTGAGAACATACATGCGTATTTTGCCATATCCCTTGGCCAGGGACTCGATACCGATATAATTGCATTCGATCGTCTGGTCGCCTGAAAGCGCGAGGGCGGCGGCCATCTCTTCCGTAACATAGACCTCGCCCGGAACCGCGATAGGTTCGATCCGGGCAGTGCGCGTTACGTGCGAGCCAAAATAGGTCGACTCGTTCCGGATGAAATCGTGCCCGTCAAATACGGGGCCGTAGTGCCCGCCCAATCTCAGCTCGAGGTTCAGTTTTTTCCCAAGACCGGATTGGCCTGCTTCCTTAGCTGCGCGCTGCAGCGCCAGCCCGCATTGTGCCGCTGTGAAAGCATCATCGAACACAACATATATGGCGTCTCCCCAGCTGTTCCTGTAGAGCACCTTCTCGCCAAACCCGTTAAGCACGTCAGACAGGCGCGCCATGAACCGTGAATGGAAATGTGGGAGTTCCTCCTCCCGAAGAGAGCTGAACCCGGCGACGTCGCCAAACAGCATGGCGCGCGGTGTGCGTTTGAGGGAACCGCTTGATGGCGACCCGCCTCTGGTATTTGGTTGTGCATTGCCTTTGACGGAGATGATATCCACCGGCAGGCCGAAACCCTGCCACATCTCGATATTGCCGTCTGTTCCCACGCCCATGCCGCCCTCTCCGTCGTAGACAGCGAGCATACGCAAATTGGCATCGAGATGCTTCGCACGGACCATGGCGAGCCCCATGGCAATATGAGCGCAATAGTTGAACAGGCTGTCATCGTCCAGATAGGCGCCGTCGGTCGCGAATGTAACCGCACCACGATCGGGGTTGGTTGAACTCTCGAACCAGTCCATACAGGCCTCGAACCGCTCGACCCAGCTTTCGCCCGAGCACCTCACGGAAGTCTCCACGAAATCGTCTTCCTGAAAAGGTAGAATAATACCCAGATACTTATTGCGGGCGATGCAAGCTTCCGCAATCAGCATGTCGGCGCCTGACGCCAGAGACCCGAATGCGGCCGCAATCTGGTGTGTGTCAAAAAATCGTTTTATCTCGGCACGAATATGGTCTTCCTGATCTGCGGGGAAACGGCCCTGTTCGCCCTTGCGCGCAATTATGTGGCCGGCAAAAAAAATGACGTCGGGATTTGCGATGCCGTCTAGAATTTGAAAATTAATGCCGGAATGCTCGCAGATCAGTTTTAATTGCTTTCGCGTGCTCGCCCGGTTGGCAAAGTCTTCATAGCCGATTTCACCTGCCTTGTGGAGCATCTCCTGAACCCTGGATGTGTTGCCCAGAACCAACTCTGCTTCGGCAACGGTTACGTGGTGCCAATAAAGCAGTTCAAATATTTTTGGATCATTTCTGTCTGCCGCCTTGGACTCGCCGGGGTGCTCCTTTTCACATTCGGCAAGCGCGGCTCCGGCCATTTCAGACGCCCTGTCATCGCCGGCAAGCAGATAAAGCGTCGCCGCGTTGACGGCGTTGTAACTCTTGTTATCCCCGTATTTCTGGTAAACGGCCTCATATGCGCTTCCTGCCTTGCGCAGCAATGCGGTCCGCTCCTTGCCAAACGTCGCCAGCGCATGGTCCTTGTCCAGCCGGGCGCCAAGAGACTGGTAATCGGATTTCCTGATCTCTTTGAGCCCGTGTTTCTTATAGAGATCAAAAGCCCTGTCGGTCGCGCCACCACGGGCAACGGACCGCACCAGATGGTATCCAATGAGTTGCCGTTCGTTCTCCAAGGACTCACCCTCCAGGTCCACCAGGGCCCGGCGGGCACGATCGGCGGCGGTGAGATATTGCCCGTTGCTTTCGGCTGCCTTTATCCGGCGTATCGCGGCCTCCGCATCCTGTTTGGGTCCGGTGTTCACTCGACGCCACCCCTGGTGTCATGGCGCCGGATCCAAACCCATTTAAGGTGTCTTGGGTTATCCGGCGATATAGCGGCGCAAGCTGTGTCCTGGCCTACTGTGTCTGAACCCTTGGCAGGCATGCGGTAATAACCTTGCCCCGATCTGACAAGCTCATCTACGCCGAGCTCGGCAAGGAGGTTTTCGATATCCCGGAAACTCGAAGGAAACCTGAAATACAACCGGACGGCGTGCTGGAATATGGAAATCGGATAACAATGGCTGGAATAGGACATCTGTTTCATCAGGCAAAGCTACCGCAACAGCCGAAACGAAGCCACGCAGTTACCGTGCTAATGTCCACAGTATTCATGTGCGAAAGCGATTAATTTGCCACACCAGATGGATTTTAGCTTGACCTCTTGCATTATTGTAATTGCCGCTGAGGCGCCGCCCGAAACCAGCGCTGCATGCTGTTACCAGCCCCCACTGATTGGTCCACTTCCATTGTTAGTGCATTGATGGCCTTCGGTCCAACGGGACGACCACCTCAGGCGCCGGCGGGGCTTTCCGCCGGGCGTTCGACAAGTTGCAAGGCAACCGATAGCTCAGCGGCCGATTTTCAAGAACATCGCCAATCGAACGTCCGGACACGGCCAACTCACCAATAACGGGCTATCAGACGGCTGCGGAGGGAGAACTATTC
>CAXMMX010000230.1:0-3983 GCA_964194535.1 uncultured Alphaproteobacteria bacterium
AGCCATGGCCGGTCCAATGGTGGAGGGGTCTTCCATGTTGCTCAACATCTGTACCAGCCCGACGATGGTGCCGATCATCCCGAATGCCGGGGCGGCATCGCCAATCGCCTTGTAGATGCGCTGGCCTTCATCGAGGCGTTCAAGGTTTTGGTCTCGTTCCAGCTCCAGGGATTCCTGGATAAAGGCCGGGTCGTAGCCATCGGCTACAAATTGCGCGCCTTTTTGGAGGAACGGGTCTTCAATCTCCAGATTGTCGAGTGCCAGGGGGCCATCGCGCCGCACCGTCTCGGCCAGTTCCGTGATCTTATTGATCATTTCCACGGGATCGGTCTTCTTGTGAGTGAACGCGACCTTGCCGCCCAGAACAAGCGCCTGAAACACGTTCTTCAGCGGAAAACGGATGACAGTTGCGGCAAAACCGCCGCCGATCACGATCAACATGGACGGTACATTGACGAATGTTCCGATATCGCCCCCGGACAGAATTGCGAATGTTACGATGACACACCCGGCGATAATGCCGGCAATTGTTGCGATATCCATATGTCCCCCGACGCTCCTGTCCCGGCATTTCCGGGCAAAGCAGTTCCCTGATATTTCATGAGATTTTACGAACGAACACCCTAACTATTCGCTAAATTTGAAGGGGATGTGTGCAACTCTTTGAAGATCTATTTGGTAATAATTCATTTACCATAAAATCTGGATAAGAATTAGATTGGTTTAAATGTACGAATTTTCAAGCAAAACAACGATAATATCTCTGGCGTCACGGAAAGACTTTCTTTCCTTATCCTGTGATTTGCTACACATTCTTAACCATGACAGCAATGTAGCGCGTCGAATTCCCATGGGGATGCGGGGCGCATCATGTGTATGTGATCATGAGTGATGCAGGGTTAGGGTCCGGCCTGGAGAGGATAAAGCCCTACTTGATGGCGGCGGTTTCATCTTCGTCATTGCGGAAGGGCCTGGTGATCGTATGAGAGGCGGCCCGGGCGCCATCCATGGTAATGCGCGCTGCCGTTCCCGCAGTCTTGGCCGTGGTTTTACGGTTTGTAAGACCACGCTCACCGCCGCACCCGCCATGCATCCGCTGAGGAAGGCCGACACAACGCACAGCAGAAGCCCCCGCACCACCATGCGGTCAGTTCTACTCGCACTCCTCATGATATCCCCCTCTGGACCACCCACAACACAGCGCTCAGGCGTGTGAGTGTGGGGCAGCTATACTTAAAAAGGGAGTTTAAAGTGCGTCAGGCAACGCCGGTGCGCAGCAAGTCGTGGACGTGGACGAGGCCGACCGGCTTGCCATCGTCGACCACGAATAGCGCGGTGATGCTCAGGGAGTTGATGACCTCTAGAGCCGAGCTGGCAAGGGTATCGGGCGTCACCGTTTTGGGGTCGGGTGTCATGATATCCCATGTCCGGGCGGACAGCAGGTCCGGCCCCATATGCCGGCGTAAATCACCGTCTGTCACAATGCCGCTCAGTTGACCGTCTTCGTCTGTGATGCCGAGGCAGCCGAGGCTCTTTTCCGTCATGATGACGAGCGCCTCGCCCATGGTCGTATCGCCCCCCGCCAAGGGGAGTTCCGAGCCCGAATGCATGATGTCTGACACGAATTTCAGGTTGGCTCCGAGTTGTCCGCCCGGGTGTAACACCTTGAAATCTTTTGCTGAAAACCCCTTGCTTTCCAGCAGGGCTATGGCCAGGCAATCACCCAGCGCCAGTTGCATCAGCGTGGACGTTGTCGGCGCCAGCCCATGGGGGCAGGCTTCCTTGGAATTCGGCAGGGTGAGGGTCACCTCGGATGCTTTGGCCAGCGTGCTTTCAATGCGCGAGGTCACCGCGATGAGCGGCACCGCGAAGCGGCCGGCATAGGTGATGATCCCTGAGAATTCCGTCGTCTCGCCTGACCACGAGAAGGCCAGCAGTACATCGTCGCGCATGATCATGCCGAGGTCGCCATGGCTTGCTTCGCTTGGATGCACGAAAAAAGCAGGCGTGCCCGTCGATGCGAGCGTGGCGGCCACTTTCTGGGCCACATGGCCGCTCTTGCCAATACCGCTGACGATGACGCGCCCCGGTGCCCCACGGATGATCCGGACCGCTTGAGCGAAGCTGGCCGACAGGCCATCGGTTAGCGCTTCCTCCAGTGCGCGCAGACCCTTGCTTTCAATGTCGAGGGTGCGCCGTGCGGAGGAGATTAGCTGCTCGTCCTTGTGTTCCCCGGACGCGGCCGAGGGCTTGTCTATGGTCATGTCTTTGACGGAAACCGGCATAGGCGTCGGAACTCCAAAACGCTTAGATCATATGCGGCGCACCATACGCGCTCGGTCAAGTTGAAGCCAGCCGGTTTTGTGCCGCAGTAGCATTCATGGGCGGGCGAAATCTGGCGTTTATGGTAAACGCATCCCCCGGCCACTCTAGCATATCTTCGACTTTGTTTTTCAGGGGCTTGTGTTTTTGCGCGGGAGAACAAAACCAGAAATTGCCACCCGATTGCCACCCAAAAATTTTGGAAGTTGACTATCACGCCTTCCCCGGCCCCATCAAAGCGGCATTGATTGCATCTGCCGCGGCTCCGTCTGTCTCGCGGAAAAGATGGGCATATGTGCTCAGCGTTGTCGTGGGGTTTGCATGACCCAAGCGGCGCGCAATCGTCACTACGTCCACCCCAGCATCGATGAGCTGGGAGGCGTGGGTATGCCTAAGTGCGTGAAAGGTAATATGCGGGAAGCCCAGCCGAGGGGCTGAGCGACACCACAGCCTTGAAGCCTCGCTGGGCGACTGGGGCGAGCCGTCCAGGCGAGGAAATACAAGCGCGTCATCTGGCGGCTTTCCGAGACCGAGCCTCACCCTCAGCTCAAGCTGCTCGCGCCGATGTTTGTCTAGCGTCTCAATCACAATATCTGGCAGGGTAATGTCCCGCCGCCCTGCCGCTGACTTCGGCCCCTTGAAGCGTATGCCGTGAGCCTTTGTTTCTTCCAAAGCCTCTCTCACATGGATTGCCTTACCCTCAAGGCTTACTTTGCTCCAGCGAAGGGCCAGGACCTCCCCAAGGCGCATACCCGTGAAAAGTGACGTGATGGCACACACCTTCATAGGGTGTCCCTCTAGGGCGGCGATCAAGGTGTTCACCTCGTCGCCAACAAGAATTTGCATTTCGCTTGCTGGCACCTTGGGGAGGGGCTGGAGCTTGCATGGATTGCGCGTGATCAGATCAAACTTTACCGCTTCCTCCAGCGCCTTACTCAGAACCCGGTGGACGCTCCCAATGGTGCGCGCTGCGATACCGCCCTGGCCGCGCTGCTTGCCTCTCAGGCGAAGCTCATTATGCCAAGCCTCTATGTTGAGGGCGGAGAGCTTCTGCAACAGCTTGCCGCCGAGCTGGGGCACGATCTGATTGTTGATCATCTGCTGATAGCGCTGGGCCGTCCTGGGTGTGATCGACTCAGACGCCAGCCAGTAATCCGCGCGCGCCTGGACATACTCAGCAACCGTGAGTTTGTGCGGTGAGATGTAGGAGCCTTTGCTGACTGCTGCGATCAGCTCCGCGAGCTTTGTTTGCGCTTCGCGCTTGCCGCCCTTGAAGGCCCTATATTGAATTTGCCGCTGGCCAGGGTATGGGATAGACGACCTAGCTCTTGCACGCACACAAACTGCACGACATACGCGCACGAGCGCGGCCGGAAACTTTGTGGATAGCGGTATTGGTCTGGTTAAAAAACGAACTGGTGTTCGAGAGCAGCCGTGACGACTCTAAATGTTACGAGCGACACCAGACCTAAACCAAGCACAAAGGTATATCGCAAAAGGGTTCCCATACTCATTCCCCAATTAGAAGGGATAATCAAAGCCCCGATTCGTGGCTAAAATAAGGTTTTAAAAAGTTGTCTTTGTGACAAACCTAGCGGGTGAGTGGCGATAATCCCGACTGACACATACACGCATCGATGAATATAATCGGATCGGGGAAA
>CAXMMX010000231.1:0-25086 GCA_964194535.1 uncultured Alphaproteobacteria bacterium
TGGCGCCGGATTGTTTCTTGGCCATGGCTGTGAGATCCAAAGAAGGTCTGTGATGACGAATAAAATGTGGGGCGGCCGCTTTGCTTCCGCACCTGCCGGGATAATGGAGGACATAAATGCCTCCATCGATTTCGACAAGCGATTGTTTGCCCAGGACATCGCCGGATCGAAGGCCCATTGCGACATGCTGGCCGAGACCGGCATCATTTCGCGTGAAGATGCCGACGCTATTCATCAAGGTCTAGACACGATTGTGTTAGAAATCGAGGCGGGAGAGTTCAATTTCTCCCGCGCGCTTGAAGACGTGCATATGAACATTGAATCGCGACTCGCCGAGCTGATCGGACCGGTGGCGGGTAAATTGCACACCGCGCGTTCCCGCAACGACCAGGTGGCAACGGATTTCCGGCTCTCTCTCCGCGATGCAATCGCCCAGCTTGACGAATTGCTCGCGGGTCTCCAGCGCGCCCTTGCGGACAAGGCGCATGAGCATGCCGCCACGGTGATGCCGGGCTTCACACATTTGCAAACCGCGCAGCCGGTGACCTTTGGCCATCACTGCCTGGCCTATGTGGAAATGATTGCCCGTGACCGGGGCCGCTTCGCCGATGCACGCAAGCGGACCAATGAAAGCCCGCTGGGGGCCGCCGCGCTTGCCGGGACGTCCTTTCCCATTGACCGGGAGATGACGGCGATCGCGCTTGGGTTCGACCGGCCGGCGGCGAATTCGCTCGATGCCGTCTCGGACAGGGACTTTGTACTGGAGACGCTTTCAGCCGCATCTATCACAGCCATGCATCTTTCGCGCTTGTCGGAAGAGATCGTCATCTGGTCAACGGCCAGTTTCGGCTTTCTCACCTTGTCGGACAAGTTCACGACGGGATCGTCGATCATGCCGCAAAAGCGCAACCCGGACGCGGCCGAACTGGTGCGCGCCAAGACCGGTGCGGTGTTCGGCGCTTTCACGCACCTTCTTATTGTGATGAAGGGCCTGCCGCTGGCCTATTCGAAGGACATGCAGGAGGACAAGGAACCGGCCTTTGCCGCGCTCGATACGCTTTCACTGATGCTGGCGGCCATGACCGGCATGGTCATGGATATGGAGCCCAATGCGGCGGCTATGCGCAAGGCTGCCGGGGCGGGCTATGCCACCGCAACCGATCTGGCCGACTGGCTGGTGCGCAAGCTCGACATGCCATTTCGCGACGCCCACAGGATCACCGGGCAGATTGTGGCCCTGGCAGAGGAGCGGGGCATCGGGCTCTCGCGCCTCGCCCTTGAACAAATGCAGGAAATCGAACCGCGCATTAGCGATGACATATTCTCGGTCCTGAGCGTGCCGAACTCGGTAAAAAGCCGGAAAAGTTTTGGCGGGACCGCGCCTTCAAATGTCCGTAAACAGGCGCGAAACTGGATAAAGCGGCTGGAAAAAGAAGCGGCACCGGGCTAATAGTAGGATCTTAAGCCGCAATGAGCGGCATGACATTGGAGCATTTGCGCATGCGCATCGCCCTGACATCCCTTTTTGTGGCACTTTTGGTGTCCGCCCTCGGTCTGAGTGCGTGCGGCCGCAAGGGTCCGCTTGAGCGCCCACCTGCGGCCAAGGCCGCAGATGCACAGGCGGGCGATGGCGTGAGTTCCAGCAAACCCAATAGGCCCTTCATTCTCGACAGGCTGCTCCGATAACTCTCGCTGGCCGAGCATCACATGCATCATTTCGCCTATAGAGGCGGCGTCCTGCACGCCGAAGATGTGAGCTTGGATGCACTCGCGTCCGAGGTGGGCACGCCGTTCTATTGCTACTCCACCGCGACGCTTACACGGCACTACAAGGTCTTTTCCGATGCATTTTCCGGCGCCGACGCGCTGGTCTGTTACTCGATCAAGGCCAATTCCAATCTTGCCGTTCTGAAGACGTTAAGCAATCTCGGGTCCGGCATGGATGTGGTGTCGGAGGGTGAATTGCGGCGCGCCTGCGCCGCTGGTGTGCCGCCGGAAAAAATCGTGTTTTCCGGTGTCGGCAAGACCAGGGCCGAGATGGCCTATGCGCTTGCAGAGGGCATCTACGCCTTCAACGTCGAATCGGAAGCCGAGCTCGCCGCGCTCAACGAGGTGGCCACCCAGGCGGCCACAAGCGCGCGCGTTGCCTTTCGCGTCAATCCCGATATCGACCCCAACACCCACAAGAAGATTTCCACCGGCAAGGCGGAGGACAAGTTTGGCGTGCCCTATGAGCGCGCGCGCGGTCTCTATGGGCAAGCCGGCGAGTTGCCGGGCATCGACCCGTGCGGCATCCATATGCATATCGGCAGCCAGATCACCGACCTCAAGCCCTTCAAAGATGCATTTGCCCTGCTGCGCGATCTGGCCGGTCAACTGAAAGAAGATGGCCGGACACTCGAATTCATCAATTTCGGCGGGGGGCTGGGCGTGCCCTACAAGGCCGATGATCGCGTGCCGCCCCAGCCGGACGATTACGCCAAAACGGTACTCGAAGCGGCCAGGGGTCTGGGCGTCAAGCTGCTGTTCGAGCCGGGCCGAATGATCGCCGCCAATGCGGGTATCCTGGTGACGCGTGTTCTCTATACCAAGACCGGCGCGGCCAAGAGCTTCACCGTCGTCGATGCAGGCATGAACGATCTCATCCGCCCGACGCTCTATGAAGCCTGGCACGACATCATTCCGGTTGACGAAGCCTTGCGCGATGCGCCCGCACAGACGACCGATATTGTCGGCCCGGTGTGCGAAACCGGCGACTATCTGGCGCTAGATCGCAAGCTGCCTGAATATTCAGACGGCGATCTGATGGCGGTGCTGACCGCAGGCGCCTATGGCGCGGTGCAGTCCTCAAGCTACAATACGCGGCTGCTGATCCCCGAGGTGCTGGTCAATGGCGGAGACTATGCGCTCATCCGGCCCCGGCCTACATTCGAACACATGCTGGGGCGGGACAAGATACCGGACTGGCTGTAACACCCCTAGGGCCAGGACCCTGAACATTGGAGCAACGCCCATGAGCCGACTGCCTGTTCTCACGCCTGACACCCTGACCCCCGAACAAAAACAGGTGTATGACACTATCGCCGGCGACAAGCGCCGTCAGAAAACGCGCCGGTTCAGAATGATGAAGGAGGACGGCACGCTGACAGGACCATTCAACGCGCTGCTCTATTCGCCGCAGGTTGGCGATGCGGTTCAGCAACTCGGCGGGGCACTGCGCTTTGACTCGTCATTGGCAGGGCATCTGCGTGAGCTGGCCATCCTGATGGTCGCCCAGCGCTGGCGCGCCAACTATGAGTGGTACGCCCATGCGCCCATCGCCGCGCGCGAAGAGCTGGGTGAGGCCGTCATCGAGGCGGTGAAAGCCGGAGAGGCCCCCGGTGAAGCGCCGGCGGATGTTCTCACCGTACACCGCTTTGTGCGCGAGCTGGTGGAAACGCGGCGCGTGTGCGAGGAAACTTATCGCGACACTCAAGCCCTGATTGGTGAGTCGGGTCTCGTGGAGCTGATCTCGGTGGTGGGCTATTACTCACTGCTGGCCGGGCTGCTCAACACCTTCGAGATCGGCGTGCCGGAGGGTGAACCATCGCCGTTCGGGGCGTGAGCCTGGCGCTTTCGGATTATCAAACGCCGGATTTCACGTTTCCTTCCCACTGCGGCCTGGCAATGGTGTCCGATCCTGGTCTATCTGCCATTTTTCCCCCTCTGAAAGGGAGGAAGCATCTTGGGTTAATTCTTCCAGCTTTGCCGAAACGGCAGCGTTTATGGCCTTTGCCTGTGAACTCTCAAACTCGAACTTCCAGACGTTGGTAGGGAAAAGGCGTCTCGTCGTTGAGCAGTGAACATGGCGGTTTCCAGATCGGGTTATGTCTTTTCCTGTACTTGCTTTCCAATCTATCAGCTAATTGCCTTCCAATGTAACGGTCCTTTTCAGCGCCGCCCTTTTTCATGCCTTCACGCCCATGCGCGCCAGCGCGCAGCGGCCGAAGGCAAGGGCTGCTCCATGGATAATTTTTATGACGAGATGGGCGGCATCATTCCCATGGGGCGCGTGGGCACGACGGAAGAGTTCGCCAATGTGGCCCTGTTCTTGGCATATGATGCAGGTTCCTATGTCACCGGCACCGCCATCGATGTGGATGGTGGCATGAGCCCTGTGACGTAAGGGGGCAATCAGCAATAGGTCCCTGCGCGCGCAACATACATGCGGCTGTATCGCCCCGGTTTCATTTTTGATCATTAGGATCTGGATATTGTCATGCAAATAGCGATTATCGGTTGCGGTGAAGTCGGCGGGGCTTATGCCCGCGCGCTCAGGGACAAGGCCACACTCTTGCTCTGCGATATTGTTTCCGGCGGGCGTCCCGGGATCCTGTCGGAAGAAATGGGCCTGCCTCTCAATGCGGCCCCTGGTGACTGGTTGCAGAGTTGCGATTTCGCTATTGCCGCTGTTCCGGGACGTTCAAGTGCTGTCGCTGCTGCGTCCGCGCTGCCCTTCCTGTCGCAGGGAAGCGTTTATATCGATGTCTCCACTGGCGCGCCGGACTCCTTGAGGCAATCCTCAAAAGACTTTGAAGCCTCAAGCCGTGCCTTCGTCGACATAGCGATCATGGGCGCCATTGCGCTGACAGGCGGCAAGACACCGGTACTTGTTGCCGGCGAGCAGGCGACACGCGCATGCGAGGTTTTCGCCCTAATGGAAACGCCGTCAAAAATTCTGGAAGATGGTGCTCCTGGTGATGCAGTCGCACTGAAACTGCTGCGTTCGGTAGTCATCAAGGGACTGGAATGCGTAGCCATCGAAAGCCTCACTGCGGCGCAGTATCTGGGTGTGCGCGACAAGCTGATCGACGTTCTGGGTGACTTGGACCAGTCGCCAATAGCGGACTATATGAGCGCGCTTGTCACAACGCATATCCTCCATGCGGAACGGCGTATGCATGAGATGGAGGAATCAGCCGCGCAATTGCGCGCACTGGGGTTTGATGCCACGGTCACAGGCGCGCTTGAACAGCGCTACATGGCGACACTGGATGGCCGGGAAAAAAATCCGCCCCCCGGCGACGCCCATGAGTCCCTGGACAAGGCGCTTGACTGGCTGATCACGGCGGGGCGGACAAAGACCGGCAATTAAAGCATCACAGGCCTGTCAGGCACAACTCTGCATCTCCACGATCAATATTGAATGGACCTAAAACTGGCTGCAATCGACTTCAGGGTTGAACCAGCGTGTTAAGAAGAAATCGAAGCCGGCAAAACTTGCATTGATGCATTTCTGATAGGGCTTCACGCAGGTTATTTTTTCAGTGTCGATACTTTTATGCTCGGCCACAAGCTTGTTATAGCAGCGTGTGTATTTATAGCGGCAGCGGTTGAGCGCAAGGCACTTCTGCTTCTCCGTTGACGGCTTGCCCTTTGTCCCATGAATTTGGACAATCAGCGACTGGTGCGGGGTGAGGCTCATCCGCGCGCCGTCCATGGGGCCCAGCGCTTGCGCCGGATCCGAAGTGACGCCCATCAAGAGACCCAAACTCAAAATCAACCCGAAAATACGCGACATTTCCACCCCTCCCGATGCTGGTTATCGGGGATTGAACCAGCCCCGGTCTGAGTGAAGATTAGTCCAAAAAGCATCCGCACGCATAGAGGGATTTTGACTTGTGGGCTGTGTGGGCGCGTATCTGGCAATCGGGGACCATCACCCGGTCGTGAAGCGCGGGGGGCGTAAAATGACGCATTCGCGTCTCTAAAAGGTGCGAAAACTACTCGAATCGATGCGATTTCGTATGGTAGCGTGATGACAATGAGCCGCTCTATGAGCACACAATCCACATCTGTGCGCGATCCCCTCAAGGGCGCGCCGCGCGTGCTCGCCCGCAAGGTGCGTCTGGCGCAAGCCATGATCGGGTTCGAGCGGGTCTGGCGCGCGTTGCTGTTGCCGTTCGCGGTGGCGGGTTCGTTCCTGCTTCTCACCCTGGCAGAAGTGTGGAGCCTGCTGCCCGCGCTGACGCACAATGCCGGGCTTATCGGCTTTGCTATCGCGCTTGTCGCTTCGCTTGTACCGCTGGCGCGCGTGCCCTGGCCTTCGCGCGAGGAAGGCTTGCGCCGGCTGGAGCAGGTGTCGGGTGTCAAGCACCGGCCGGCCACCTCGTTCGAGGATGAAATCGGTGAAAACGCCGGCCCGGAACAGCGCGCATTGTGGGCGATACACCGGCAACGGCTCGCAAACATGTTCGGGCGGCTTACGGCAGGATGGCCGCATCCGCGCCTGGCTCAGGCCGACCCGTACGCGCTGCGCGCGGCCCTGCTGCTGTTGCTGACAATCGGTTTCACAGCCGCTGGCGATTCCACATGGCAACGCCTCGAGAACGCCTTCGCCATAGGACCCCGGGATCTGGCGTCCCGCTTCCGCATCGATGCATGGGTGACGCCGCCGCTCTACACCGCCAAGCCGCCGATCGTTCTGGCGGACGGCTCCGGTGTACAGAATATCCGGCAGATCACAACACCGGAAAAGAGCCTGCTTCTTGTGCGGGTCAATGGTCCTTCAGCCTCGCGCCCCGCCTTGCAGATCAAGGGTGAAGCCGGAAGCCTGAACAGACACGTCGAGCCCTCAAGCAGCGAAGACGCTTTCGCGGAATATAAACTCACCATCAACCGGCCCATGAGCGTTGTTGTCGGGACGACCGGGCTGGCGTTCGCGACATGGAATTTCACTGTTATCGAGGACACCGTACCCGTCATCGAATTGACGCAGGAGCCGAGCCGCACACCACGCGGAGCTATCCGCTTCGCTTACCGGGTGAAGGACGAATATGGCGTGGCGAGCGCGCAAGCGCGCTTTGCTCTTCCTGGAACGCAAGACAAGCCGGCAGACAAGTCCTCTGCGGATATGCCGGACAAGCAAGCGAAACTGAACACACAGGATGAGAATGAGGCCTTGAAGGCCTTCGAGCCGCCGGTGATTGCCCTGAAACTGCCGCGCGCCAACACCAAGCTTGCAGAGGTGCGCACTTACAAGGACCTCACCTCCCATCCCTGGGCCGGGTTGAAGGTGGTGATGACGCTGGTCGCGCGCGATCAGGGCGGCCAGGAAGGCAAGAGCCAGCCCTACGAGCTGGTACTGCCGTCACGCAAATTCACCAAACCTCTCGCCAAGGCCATTATCGAGCAACGCAAAAACCTCGTGCGCAAGCCTGAGGAAAGACACCCCGTCGAGCGCGCTCTCAACGCACTGACCATCGCGCCGGAGCTCTTCATCAAGGATAAGGTGCTGTATCTGGGTCTGCGGTCCGCTTACTGGCGGCTGCGCAACAACAGAACCGTTGAGGGGATGAAAAGCGTTGTCACCCAGTTGTGGGATCTGGCCTTGCGTGTCGAGGACGGCGACCTGCCGCAAGCCGAAGCCGATCTCAAGACCGCGCAGGATGAATTGCGCAGGGCGCTGGAAGAAGGCGCCTCGGAGGCCGAAATCGCCAGGCTGATGGACAAGCTTCGCGCCGCGCTCGGCCGCTTCCTGCAGGCCATGGCCGAGAAGGCGCGCCAGAACGGCAATCTCGCGCAGATGCCTGAAGGGCTGGGGCCGCAGCAAACCCTGTCGAACAAGGACCTCGAGGAGATGTTGCGTAACATCGAGAATTTGGCGAAGACCGGTTCGCGGGACATGGCGCAGCGCCTCCTCGACCAGCTCAGCGGAATGATGCAGCGTTTGCAAATGGGTCAGGCCAATCCCAATTCTCAAAGCCGGCAGATGATGAACATGGTGCAGGGCCTCAGCGAGGTCATTCAGCGCCAGCAGAAACTGCTCGATGAGACCTTCAAGGAGCAGCGCAAGAACCAAAGCCGCGAAGAGCAGGAAAAAGCGCGTGACGCGCGGCGTAACCGGCAGCGCAGGGCGGAGCGCGATGGCGGTCTCGGGCGGCGTAATGGCGGGCGCGGTGAGCAGGGCCGCCAGGGTGAGGGCCAGCAGGGCAAGGGCAGGTTTGGCGAAGGAGAAGGCCAGAACAAGGGCATGGGCAGGGGCAGCGGCGACAAGCGCTATGGCGCTCTCTCCAACCGCCAGGGCGCCATCCGCAACCGCCTCGACGGGTTGCTGGAGCAGCTGCGCACACTCGGTACGCGCCCTCCCGACCAGCTCGAGGATGCCGGCCGGGCCATGAACGAGGCGGAAAAGGCGCTTGGCGATGAAAATCTCGGGCGCGCCACCCAGCAGCAGACGCTGGCTCTCGACCGGCTGCGCCAGGGCACCCAGTCCGTCGCCGAGCAGGTGTTGCAAACCCTCGCCACCCGCTTTGGCCAGGGCGGGCAGCGAAACAAGGACCCGTTCGGGCGGCCAGAGCGCACCCAGGGGCCGGATTTTGGAACCTCGGTCCAGGTGCCGGACGAAATCGATATCCAGCGCGCGCGCGAAATCCTCGACGAGTTGAGAAAACGCCTTGGCGAACCTTCACGCCCGATGCTCGAACTCGATTATCTGGAACGGCTCATCCAGCAATTCTGAGGTCAACTAGGGGGCCAGCGCCGCGCTGACCTCTTCCCTGATCTGCGCCAGGGTGAAGGGTTTTTGCACGATGCCCTTGATCAGGGCTTCAAGGCCGTAGGCCCGCTCGCGGTGCTCGGCATATCCGGTCATCAGCAATATGGGAAGCTCGGGCAGATCGCGCGCTGCCTGCAGCGCAAGCGCGATACCGTCCAAGACCGGCATGCGGATGTCGGAGAGAAGCAGGTCGAACTCCTCCACCGGCGAAAGCAGCTTTTCAAGCGCCTCGCCGCCATCATGCACGGGCACCACGTCATGTCCGTCCATTTCAAGCGCCCGGCGCACGAAATCGCACACTGCTATGTCATCTTCCGCGAGGAGAATGCGCGCCATGGGTTTTGGGCTCCACGAGCTGTGAGAGTGACCCTCGAGCGTTTTCAAACTATTCCACAGTGATATTTCACACGATTCGCCCGACATATGGCAACTCGCGATAACGATGCGCCAGGTCCATGCCATAGCCAATGACGAATGCGTCGGGGCACTCGAAGCCCCGGAAATCGACCGTTATATCCACTGCCCGCGCCACCGGCTTGTCCAGCAAAACGCATGTGACGACACGGTTCGCGCCGCGTGCCGCCATCAAGTCCCTGGCAAAAGCCAGGGTGCGGCCAGATTCCAGAATATCGTCGAGCAGCAGAACATCCCGCCCCGCTATATCGGCCTTGACGTCGCTCAGCACTTGAACCCGCCCCGAAGAGTGCGTCTTGTCGCGGTAGCTCGACAGGAAGATGAAATCCACTTCCGGCGTCGCTCCCGCCTCATGGAGCGCACGCAGGAGGTCGGCGCCAAATATGAAAGAACCCTTCAGGATTGGTACAATCAGCAGATTGGTGAAGCCGGTATCGGCTATTTCGCGCGCCAGCTCGCGGGTACGCGCGGCGATCTCGTCAGCACTAAAGAGAACTTCAATCTGCTCTTCGCTGGCCATGACGGGGTTCATTCAACCCCTTTTCTCAGCGCACCTTGGCGAAGCGAACCTGAACGTCGCGGATTGATTTCGGCGGGGTTGGGATTTGCGCCGAGAATGCAGTTTTCTTGCCCGGGGGCAGGAGTTCCGAGCGCACATCGGCTGCCCATTGGTAGACCTCCACCTTTTCCTTGGTGCGCAGTCCGAACACGACCGTGGGCACCTTCAGAGGTTTTGATGTCATATTGACGATGTTGCCAAAGACTTCAAGCACGGGCCGTCCCGCGCTCTCCTCCCAGGAATATTTCACTTCTGCGAATTCAAGTCCGCGCACATTCACCGGCAGGCCGATGCGCTCATAAGCCGACGCCGAACCGGGCAGTGCCCTTACCACATTGACGCGCTGGAAATAGACCAGGCTCATCACGCCAGCCAGCATGAGCGCCAACGCGGCCCAGCCGGCGGCCACGATACTGAGCATTGGTCCGCGCCGTTTCCTGGCCTTGCCGATAACGATGGGAGGGCTGTCGGGTTCCTCCTCTTCGTCTTCCGCGATTGCGGTATCAGCGCCTGGCGCCTCATCCATGGCGGCGGCAAACGCCTCCTTCATGACATTATCACTTAAGTCCTCGCCGGCGCCCCCGGTTTCGGCTGCCGCTTCGCCAGCGGGATCGGCCACGGAATCAAAATCAGCGACAGCTTCTTCAGTGGGTTCCGTTACGGCTGCTTCTTCAGAACTGGCCGGAGCATCGGGCGCGTCCTCGCCTTTATTGAAGACGATCTCCTCGTCCTCGAAATCCGTTAGAGAAATATCGGGCTTGGGCTGATGTTCTGAAGTCGCTGTCCAGATATGCTGACAGCTGGCGCAACGCACCTTGCGGCCCTCCGGGGGAAGATCAACCGGAATTTCGTAGCTGGTCTCGCAATTTGGACATTCCAGGATCATAGGGTATCCCGTTCTTCACAATATAGCGCCCATGGGGAGAGTTATATCACTTATACTGTCTTCCAGGCCGCTGCAGGTCTGAATTGCGTTGATACGTCAGATGCCGTCCATCATAAAGGCCTATTGTTCAATACTTACTTCGTCAACAGGTCCTAAGTGATTCGATTTGAAAATGTAGGTTTGCGGTATAGTCTGGGGCCTGAGGTGCTCCGGGACGTAGATTTTCATTTGGTGCGCGGTTCGTTTCACTTTTTGACCGGCGCATCGGGCGCGGGAAAAACATCGCTTCTGCGGCTGTTGCTAATGTCGCTCAGGCCGAGCCGTGGGCTCATCCACCTGTTTGGCCAGAACTGCGCCGATTTGCCCTCGCCGGAACGGGCCGACCTTCGCCGCCGCATCGGTATCGTGTTCCAGGACTTCCGGTTGCTCGATCACCTGACAACCTGGGAGAATGTGGCGCTTCCATTGCGTGTGTTCGGCAAGAGCGAGGCGTCCTATAGCGAGGACGTGACCGATTTGTTGAAATGGGTCGGGCTTGGCGATCGCATGACCGCCTACCCGGAGGTGCTTTCGGGCGGGGAGAAACAGCGCGCGGCCATCGCCCGCGCCGTGATTGGCAAGCCGGAGTTGCTGCTCGCTGACGAGCCGACCGGTAACGTCGATCCGAACATGGCCAACAGGCTGTTGCGCCTGTTCATTGAACTTAACCGGCTGGGGACATCGGTTATTATCGCGACCCATGATTTCCAGCTGATGGAGCAATGCGATGCTCCACGCATGGTGCTGAATGAAGGACATCTGGAAATTAAATAATATCAAAGACTTGCCGGGGCGAAGTCTGGAGGCAGTGAAGACCAGCTCCTGGGTGGCCGTCATTCGCGGGCTGGTGAATCGTAACGCACGTGCGACGTCCTCGCCTATCGTGCAGCCGGCGTCTGTCGCGGGGCGCGCGCTCACGGTGGTGATTGCCATCATGTGCTTCCTCGCCTGCCTGACGGCGGGCGCGGTCTACATGGTGAACCAGTCGGCCAATGACTGGTTTGCCGATATCGCCAGTGAAGTGACTGTTCAGGTTATTCCCGGTGAGGCCTCCGAATTTGAGAAGAAGGTGACGCTGGTTTCGCTGTTCCTGGCCAAGCAGGCCGGCATCCTGAGAGTAAGCCCGCTGAGTTCAGAAGAATCAGGTGAGTTGCTGAAACCCTGGCTCGGTGATACCGATGCACTCTCCGCGCTCCCCGTGCCCCGGCTGATTGCGGTTGAAATTGACCGCGCGTCCCCGCCTGATCTGACCGATATCCGCCGTGCGCTCGGGAGTAATTTCAAAGGTGTGACGCTCGATGACCATCGCCGCTGGCAGAGCGAGTTGCGCACAGTCACGCGGTCCCTGGTATTGGGCGGAATAGCAGTGCTCATACTTGTCGGGTCGGCGACAGTCGCCAGTATCGTATCGGCAACCAAGAGCGCCATGGCATCGAACCGGGAGATTATCGAGGTGCTTCATTTCGTCGGCGCCCGGGAGAGATTCATCGCCCATGAATTTGAGAAGCATTTTCTCAATATCGGCATTCGCGCAGGTCTGGTCGGGGCGCTCGGTGCGACACTCATGTTTCTCCTGTTGCCGGTGGTGATGCGTGTTCTCAGCGGTGGCGGGCTTGTTGCGGCAGAGTTCAAGCAACTTGTGGGGACCGCGGTGCTCGACTGGCCGGGCTATATCCTGTTCGGCGTGGTCGTTGTTGTTGTTGCTTCACTGTGCATGCTCACCTCGCGTTACGGCGTTTACCGCATCTTGAAATCACATGATTGAGACGCCTGGAAAACTTTTGCCCGCGCGCCGAAATAACCATTTGTGTTAGGGTCCGGTCCTTAATGATTCATCCGATTTCGCCTTCTTTGTGGAGGCGTTTCGCTTGTCTGAGCTGGATTTGAGAATGGCCGCAATTATCCGTACGCTGAGATACATCCTGCTGGGCCTTGCCCTGGTCGGTATGCTGTTTGCTACCGGGTTCATGCTGTTCGTAAATGCGATCGATCGTGACAGCAGCACCCCGCAGGCGGCTGAAGGTGTCGTGGCGCTCACCGGCGGCAAGGATCGTATCGGCAAGGCTTTCAGGCTGCTGGCCACGGGCCAGGCCAAACGGCTGCTCATAACCGGGGTCCATACCTCCACCAAGGCAAGGGAATTGCAGCGACTGGTTCCTGAGGGGGAAGAGTTTTTCCCCTGCTGCGTGGATTTGGGACGCGCTGCGCTGGATACACGTGGCAACGCGTCGGAGACCGGCGAGTGGGTCGCACGCCACGGTTTTTCCTCGCTCATCGTCGTCACAAGCTCTTATCACATGCCCCGCACGCTTATTGAATATGCGCGCGCCATGCCGGATGTGCTGCTCATTCCTCATGCGGTTCTCTCGTCGAACTTCCATATTGATAAATGGTGGTCCCATGACGGAACGCGGCGTCTTCTGTTCTCCGAATATGTGAAATACCTGAATGCGCTCACGCAGTATGTGGGTGCGCGGGCGGCGTCTTCAGCCGGGCTTGGCGGGGCTCCGGCGTCCCCGGCTTCCCCCAATTAGGCGGGTTCGGGTCCAGGCCCTAAGGGAAAGGTGCAAGCCCCATGATCCGCGCAGTGCTTTACGCCCTCGCCTTTTACGTGGTCAGCGCGCTCTTCCTGGTGCTGGGGAGCTGGCTGCTGCTGTGTCCGCGCTCCTGGGCCATGGCGGGCCTGAGCGCCCATGGCAGCACCTGTGTGTGGCTGCTGGAAAAGATCGTTGGCACGCGCCTTGAGGTGCGCGGGGCCGAGAATTTACCCAAGGGCGCAGTGCTGGTCGCGTCCAAGCACCAGTCGGCGTGGGATACGTTTGCACTCGTTCCGCTGCTTCACGATCCGGCCATCATCATGAAGCGCGAGCTGATGTGGATACCCTTTTACGGGTGGTTTTCCGCCAAGTTCAGGATGATATTCGTACGCCGCGAGGCGGGGCCTTCCGCGCTCAGACAGATGGCGCGTGATGCATTGGAGCGCGCGAGAAACGGGCGGCATGTGCTGATTTTTCCCGAGGGCACACGGCGCGAGCCCGGCGCGCCGCCAGCCTACAAGCCCGGCGCGCTCTATCTGTATGAGCGGCTGGGTATCGCCTGCGTCCCGCTGGCGCTCAATTCCGGCCTCTACTGGCCGCGCCGGAGCCTGAAGCGCACTCCCGGCACCATCATTGTCGAATTTTTGAAACCCATTCCGCCCGGCCTGCCGCGCAAGGTGTTTTCACAACGCCTGGAAAGAGCCATCGAGACGGCATCCGACGCATTGATTGTGGAAGCCGCCAAAGCGCCCGACCCGCCGCCGATCCCCCGAGGCGCGAGGAAGAGGCTGGGGGTTTGATGGCAAATCTCCCCCGGCAACCCTTTGTTTAAAGACCGGCCTGTAAAATAGAACATACCACGAACATTTGATTGACCGGGTGAGGGACACCCCTTACCATTCATCGTCACTCCTTACCTTTAAGGGGAGCGCAGCCACAGGCATGTCAGGCATAATGAGCAACAAGTTCCAAGTCAGTTGTCCGATTTCGCAAGAGATCTGGGACATGAAGTACCGATACAAGGCCGATGGCGGCCTGCCCGGTGATGCAATCTTGTCCGACACCTGGTCGCGCGTGGCCCATGCAATCGCCGGTGCCGAAGCCCAAAGTGATCGCGCGCGCTGGGCACGCAATTTTGAAGATGCGCTCTCGACTTACGAGTTCCTGCCCGCGGGGCGCATTCTGGCCGGTGCGGGGACGGGCCGGAACGTCACGCTGTTCAACTGCTTCGTAATGGGGCTGATCGAGGATGACATGGCCTCGATCTTCGACAATGTGAAAGAGGCCGCGCTGACCATGCAGCAGGGCGGCGGCATTGGTCATGATTTCTCTTCGCTACGCCCACGCGGTGCGCCCGTATCCAGCATTGGCGCACAAGCCTCCGGTCCTGTCAGCTTCATGGATGTGTGGGACGCCATGTGCCGCACCATCATGTCGGCGGGCACGCGGCGCGGCGCGATGATGGGCACCATGCGCTGCGACCATCCCGACATCGAGGAATTTATTTCGGTCAAGGCAGATGCAAAACGCCTGCGCATGTTCAATCTCTCGGTGCTGGTGACCGATGATTTTATGGCGGCGGTCAAAGCGGACGCGGACTGGGATCTTGTCTTTGGCGGCCGCGTCTACAGGACGTTGCCCGCCCGCGAGCTGTGGGACAGGATATTGCGCGGGGCCTATGACTATGCCGAGCCCGGCGTCATCTTCATCGACCGGATAAATGCACTGAACCCGCTTAACTACTGCGAGACCATCTACGCCACCAACCCGTGCGGCGAACAGCCCCTGCCGCCTCACGGGGCGTGCCTGCTGGGGTCGATTAATCTCGCGCGGCTGATCAAGCACCCCTTCTGCGATGACGCCGCGCTCGATGAAGACCGGCTGGCAAAGCTCATTCCCGTTGCCGTGCGGTTTCTCGACAACGCCATCGATGTCTCCAATTTCCCGCTCGAAGCACAGCGCCGCGAAGCCCAGGCCAAGCGCCGCATCGGGCTTGGCGTCACCGGGCTTGCCGACGCTCTCATCATGTGCGGGCGGCGTTACGGGACGAAAAAGGCAGCCAAGCTGGCGCGCAAATGGATGGGGCTGATTGAGCGCGCCGCGTATCTGGCCAGCGCCGAGCTGGCGTCCGAAAAAGGCGCCTTTCCCCTGTTAGATGAGAAGGACTATATGAGCGCGCCCCATATCGGGCGCCTCGACAGGCAAGTCCGAAAAACCATCTCGGCATTGGGCGTGCGCAACGGCCTTGTGACCTCCATCGCTCCCACCGGCACCATTTCGCTGCTGGCCGGGAATGTTTCGAGTGGCGTCGAACCGGTATTCGATTTCAAATATTCCCGCCGCGTATTGGGGGAGGATGGAGAACATACACAGCAGCATGTCGAGGACTATGCCCACCGGCTCTACCGGCACATGTTTGGTGACGAAGCACAGTTGACGGAGAATTTCATCACCACGCAGGATTTGACGCCAGAGGAACATTTGCGCATGCAGGCCGTCCTTCAGTCCCATGTGGACAGCGCCATTTCCAAGACGGTGAATTGTCCTGAAGACATCACCTTTGAAGCCTTCCGCCCGCTCTATGAGCGCGCCTATGAGCTTGGCCTGAAGGGCTGTACCGCATACCGGCCCAACTCGGTCACCGGCGCGGTGCTTTCCAGCGCCCCCCGGGAGACACGCGAAGAGGAACGCCAGGAGAGCCTGCCGCTGACGGCAGCGCCGGCGCCGGTGCGGGTTCGCCAGGCGCCTGAAACTTCAGGCGGTGGCGACACCCCCGCGGGTGGCGATATCGTCTATATGTCGGAGCCGTTGCAGCGTGACCAATCGCTCCCCGGTTTCACCTACAAGCTCAAATGGCCCGACTCCGACCACGCCATCTACGTGACCCTCAATGATATCATTCAGGACAGGCGCCGCCGCCCGTTCGAGATTTTCATCAACTCCAAGAACCTTGAGCATTATGCCTGGACCGTGGCGCTGACGCGGATGATCTCGGCGGTGTTCCGCAGGGGCGGTGACGTCTCCTTCGTGGTCGAGGAATTAAAAGCGGTGTTCGATCCGCGCGGCGGCCAGTGGATGGACGGGCGCTACGTGCCGAGCCTGCTCGCGGCCATCGGCGGCATCATCGAGCGACATATGATCGATACCGGGTTCATCACTCCAACTGAACGCTTCGCGCCCGATGCCGGAGAAGCGGAAGGGCACATGGTGGAGCAGATGCAGCGCGCACGCTATTGCCCCAAATGCTCGCAACCCGCGCTCATCTTTCAGGAAGGCTGCCACACCTGCCGCAGTTGCGGCTATTCGAAATGCAGCTAGGGCTGGGTTCCTATTACCCGCGCCTCACCCTGAGGAGGCGCGATGCGTTGATGGATTTTTCCGCGCGGTAACTGCGTGAACACCAAGCTGGCACCGGCGTTCGGAAATATTGGCCACGTATCTTCCGCCTAGGCGTTGAGGATAGCGTCAATGTCGGCGAGGCATTCGTTGCCGACCACCTCGTCGGGGCCGAGCTTGCGGCCAAGGGTTTTTTCCAGCTCGGTCAAAATCTGCTCATGGGAGAAACTGTACCACAGCGCATATTCGTCCATGCGGGCATCTCCTGGTACATCCTCGAGCGCGACGCCAAGCGTCCTGGCGATGAGAGCCGCGCCGGTAGAAGAGTATTTGCAGCCATCATGAGCCCCCTTCTCTGAGACGCGCCCAGTCGTCGCGCATCATGGTGAAGCGGTACTGATCGAGCTTTTCTCCGGTCGTAATCGACACCAGGTTCTCGCGCAAAATCTCGTCCAGCGTCCACCCTTGCACCTTGTAGTTAAAGATCATCGGGAAGTTGCGCGCCAGGGGCATGCCATAGGCCTTTTCGATATCGTGCTCAAAGAAGAAATGATCGAGCAGCGCGCCGCGCGTCTCCAGCACCACATCCTTTCCCCACCATGTCTTGTCGCCGAGCAGCACATTGGTCTGCATGAGGCGTTGTTTGCGGTTCAGGTTCATTTCATGGATGCCGATGTGCAGCTGCGATTCTGAAACGAAGATATCCACATGATAGTGCTCCCAATTGTCATAGCTTTTGAGCTGACTGGCGAGGGATTGAGCCGTGTGATTGCGGGGCGGTGTATTGAGGGGCTTGAGTATTTCAGGATCGTTCAGCCAGCCAATCCACCCGGGTGAGATGTCGGCAGCGGTAAGGGAGCGCAGCTCAAAGCGCTCGGTCGTGATTTTAAGCGGTTCGGCTGCCGGTACTTTATCCATGTGGCCCAGTCATAGTGCCTCTCTCGGCGTCTTGTCGCGTTTTTTGAACAGTTTAACTTTTCTGACTTGTGCGTAGAATCTGAAAATCAGCAACACGCGCCATTCGCACGGCTTGCCCGCATTGACAGGGATATCCTGTGTGTTCTAGTTTTGTTCTCTCGAATCGCCACAATTTCGCTTGATAATCTCATTACCCACCCCATTTCAGGGAAACGGCAAACCGAATCACTCTGAACCGATGATGATGGTGACCATATCAGTAGGAAACGAGGGCAAAGCGCCCATCTCGGCCAATGAGCCGGCGCTGGTGTGCCGCGAGGCGCAACTCAAGCAGCCGTTCCACTATTGGCGTGGCGCATCTGGTCAGCGCTATCTGCACACGGTGTTTCCGCTGTTCGATTGCCCCTTGATGTCCAAGGTCAACTATATCCTGGTGCAACGCGGCCGTGACGGTACGCGCCGGCCGCTCGATATCGGCCAGACCGTTTCCGAAGCCGATAGCCTGAACCTGGCACATCTGCGCCGCAGGGCGGCCCTGCTCGGCGCCAACGAGATTCATATTCACTTCCTTTCGGAAACCGTTAGAGAGCGCGCCGCGGCGGAAGCGGATTTGTCGGCGCGTCAACTGGGCCGCACGGCGCCCGCGCGCAGCTTTACCGCAGCCAATGACGAGCCGGAAGCCGTTTGCGCCTGAAGCTGCCTCACGCGGCAATCCAATAATTTCCGTTCAGATCGGGTGAGTGGCCGGATTTCTAGCGAAGCTGCGCCATAACCTGCTTCAATGCGTTTTCCCTCAGGCCCATTTCATCGAGATGGGAAAGCGTGTTGGCGACATATTCCACATTGTCGCCGGACTGCCCTTGCCCCCACTGCACAAGTTCGGCCTGCCTGGAAACCGGCAGGCGGCCGGCATATTGGGGATGATGGCGGTCCACCAGAAAACAGATTGCCTGTACCTTTCGTCTTGTTCCGTCGAGCAGCTGGATTGAGCGGTATGTCTCGCGGTAGACCATGGTCACCTGTTCGCGCTGGCGAAGATAATCGACGGTTGTGCGGGCGGATGCGGCTTTGACGCGGAAGGCCATGCCCCGGCAGGACCCGCCCGAGTCCAGCCCCAGCACCAGGCCCGGCTTGTCTTCAGTTCCCCTGTGCACATAGGAGTAGACGCAGAGCGAGCGGTGCGCGCCTCGCAGGAGCGCGTGCTGGCATTCTATATGGTCGAAGCCTGGCCGCCACATGAGCGAACCGTAGCCAAATATCCACAGATCAGACAAGCGCCCCTCCCTTCATACATATGGGTAATTCCGCGGGGAGGTGCAATTGTGTCATTCAACAAATAAAGGGTGCAGAAGAGCTATTCCTGTTTGGAAATAATCGTGTGATCGCGCCCGAAATCAGGCCTGTCCGTCTCCTGCCCGGCATCGATAATATTGCGGCGGATGTCCTGGGTGCGAGTGAACAGTTTTTCCAGCGCCGCACCGTCGCCGCGCCGGATTGCGCGCTGCAGGCCGGACAGGTCTTCAGAAAATCTCCCCAGCATCTCAAGTACCGCGCCCTTGTTCGACAGGAACACATCGCGCCACATGGCCGGGTCGGACGCTGCGATGCGCGTAAAGTCACGAAAGCCGCTGGCGGAATATTTTATTACTTCAGAACGCGTATCGGACTCCAGGTCGGCCACCGTCCCCACAATATTATAGGCAATGAGATGGGGGATATGGCTGGTAATGGCCAGCACCAGATCATGGTGTTCCGTGTCCATGATATCGACATATGATCCGAGCGCGCTCCAGAAGGCGCGCAAGCGTTCGGTTGCCTCGGGGGTTGCCTTGCCAGCCGGGGTGAGGATACACCAGCGCCCTTCAAACAACTCGGCAAAGCCTGCATCTGGCCCGGACTGCTCGGTCCCTGCGATCGGGTGCCCGGGCACGAATGCGCACCCTTCAGGAATATGCGGCTCCACGTCGGCCACCACGCTGCATTTCACAGAGCCCACATCCGTGACGATGGCGCCAGGGGAAAGATGCGGGCCGATTTCACGGGCAACCGCCTCGCTGGCGCACACGGGCACGCAGATAATCACAAGATCCGCGCCTTTAACGGCCTCGGCGGCTGTGTCCACGACTTCATCGAGGAACCCGAGTTCCTTCACCCGGGCGCGCGTTTTACCAGACCGCGCCGTGCCGGCGATCTGGGATGCCACGCCCTTGGCCCGGACCGCCAGGGCAATGGAGGAGCCCATCAGGCCAAGTCCGATCAATGCGATGCGGTTGAACAGGGGCGCGCTCATGATGCATCACCCTGTTTGCCCATGAAGTCCTTGAGCGCGGCGATTGTCTGGCGGTTTTCATCTTCCGTGCCGACGGTCATGCGCAGCGCATTGGGGAAGCCATACCCCTCCACGCGGCGCAGCAGGATACCCTTCGCGCTCAGCGCCGCATCCGCATCGGCGGCGCTTTTGCCTTGCGTCCCGGGAAAGTGGATCAGCACGAAATTGGCGACGCTCGGCGTGACCTCCAACCCCAGCGCCTGGAGTTCGCCGGTCAACCAGGTGAGCCAGTGATCATTATGCGCCACGGCCTGTTCCATATGCGCGCCATCTTTAATCGCCGCGACCGCAGCGGCAATCGCCGAAGCGGACACGTTGAAGGGTCCGCGAATACGGTTGAGCACATCGGCGATGGCGCCCGGCGCATAGCACCAGCCGATACGCAGGGCTGCGAGGCCATACACTTTTGAAAAGGTGCGCGTCATCACCGTATTGCCGGTCGTCGCTACGAGCTCCAGCCCGGCCTCATAGTCGTTGCGCTTTACATATTCCGCATAGGCCGCGTCGAGCACGAGGATCACGTGATCGGGCAAAGCGACGCGCAGGCACTGCAGCTCATCGAACGGCAGATAGGTGCCGGTCGGGTTGTTCGGGTTAGCGAGAAACACGAGTTTCGTGTTTTCGCTCACCTTGGCGAGGATCGCGTCGACATCGGCGCGGTTGTCGCTCTCGCGCGCGATCACCGGCGTCGCGCCGTTGGCCAGGATGGCGATGCGGTACACCAGAAACCCGTGCTCGGTGTAAATCGCTTCATCGCCGGGCCCGAGATAGGCTTGCGCCAGCAGGTTCAGCAGCTCGTCAGAACCCGCGCCGCAGACGATGCGCTCCAGGTTCAGCCCGTATGTATCGGCGATTGCCTGGCGCAGCGTGCTCGCCTGCCCGTCAGGGTAGCGCTCAAGCTCGCTCAAGGCGCCATAGGCTTTGCGCGCCTTCGGGCTGGGGCCGAGCGGCGTCTCGTTGGACGACAATTTTATCACCGGGCCGCTGCTGGCGGCCTTGCTCTTCCCCGGCACATAGGGCGTGATGTCCATGATGCCGGGGCGCGGTGTTGGTGTTGTCTTCTCGCTCACTGGTCTCTTGCTCCTGACGCGCGGCGCCCCCTGAATAGGCTTAGGTAGGTCCGAAATCAAAGGAAAGTTCCGTCCCACCCTTAACCCAGCATCGCATCACCCCCTTGACCCACAGGCGCTTTGACGGCTTAATTGCGCCTCAGTGGTGATTTGGCCGGTCGGCTTGCAGCCACTTTAAATAAGTCGCTAAAAGGCCGCGGAGATATGAACCCGGTCTAGGCGCATCGCCCGGCCGGGATTTTTTTGCTATCTTTGGCTCAAAAAGCGCGGATGGTTCAGGTGGTTCAGAGCACGACAAAAGACACGAGCGTCAAGGCGAGCGTCAAGGCAGGCGCCAAGGCGCCCGGAAAGGATGGCGGGTCAGACAGAGCGCTGGAGTCCCAGCAGGCGAGCCAGCTTGTCCACTTCCTCGAAGATGACCCGCTGGAGCTTGATTGCGGCGTGCCGCTCAGCCCGTTTTGCCTGGCCTACCAGACCTATGGCGCGCTGAACGAAGATGCCTCGAACGCCATTCTTATCTGCCACGCGTTGACCGGCGATCAGCATGTGGCCAACATTCACCCGGTCACCGGCAAGCCAGGCTGGTGGGAAATCATGGTTGGTCCGGGCAAACCAATCGACACGGAACGGTTCTTCGTCATCTGCGCCAATCACGTGGGCGGCTGCATGGGCTCGACCGGTCCCACGGCCAAAAACCCGAAGACGGGCACGCCTTACGGGCTGGATTTTCCGGTTATTACCATTGCCGACATGGTGCGGGCCGAGGCGCGGCTGCTAGATCATCTGGGGATCGATCAGCTGTTCAGCGTCATCGGCGGGTCCATGGGCGGCATGCAGGTGCTGGAATGGGCGGCGTCCTACAAGAGCCGTGTCTTTTCCGCCATCCCCATCGCGGCGGGCGCGCGCCATTCGTCACAGAATATCGCGTTTCACGAGGTTGGCAGGCAGGCGGTCATGGCTGACCCCGAATGGTGCGGCGGGCGCTATCTGGAGGAGGGCAAGCTACCGCGCAAGGGGCTGGCTGTCGCGCGCATGGCGGCGCATATCACCTATTTGTCAGACGATGCGCTGCACCGTAAATTCGGGCGTAACCTGCAGGATCGGGAGAAGATCAGCTTCGGGTTTGACGCCGACTTCCAGGTCGAGAGTTATCTGCGCCATCAGGGTTACACCTTCGTCGACCGGTTTGATCCGAACAGTTATCTCTACATGACCCGGGCGATGGATTATTTCGACCTGGCGGCGGATCATGGCGGTGAACTGTCAAAAGCCTTTGAAAGGACGCAGACGCGGTTCTGCTGTGTCTCCTTTACCAGCGACTGGCTGTTTCCAACCGAGGAAACCCGCGCCGTTGTTCAGGCCCTCAACGCGGTTGCCGCCAATGTCAGCTTTGTCGAGATCGAGACCGACAACGGGCATGATTCTTTCCTTCTGGACGAGCCTGAACTGGCCGATGCGGTATCAGGCTTTCTAACGGCCGCCGCCCGGAAACGCGGCCTGACATCGCCAGGCGAGATGCCTGATGCGGAGTTGAGCGGACGATGAACGTACAAAATGCAAATATGCTGTCGACGCGCGTTGATCTGCTTTTGCTGGCCGAAATGGTCGAGCCCGGATCACGGGTACTGGATGTCGGCTGCGGCGACGGCACGCTTTTGCGCATTCTGGCCGAAACGCGTGATGTGGACGCGCGCGGCATTGAAATTCAGCAATCCAGCGTCAACCAGTGCGTGGCGCGCGGGCTATCGGTGGTGCAGGGGGACGCCGATACGGACCTGGTCAACTATCCGGACAATGCGTTCGACTACGCAATCCTCAGCCAGACCATCCAGACGACGCATCGCCCCCGCGACGTGCTGGAGCAGCTGTTGCGCATCGGCAGTCGCGCAATCGTATCATTTCCGAATTTCGGCCACTGGCGCGTGCGCTCCCAGATCATGTTTTCCGGCCGTATGCCGGTGACGAAGAACCTGTCCTTCGCCTGGTACGACACGCCGAATATTCATTTTTGCACGATCAAGGATTTTATCGCGCTGTGCGATGAGTTGGGCGCAAAGGTTGAGCGCTCCGTGGCGCTGAACGCGCAAGGCCAGCGGCTGGGCGTGAATATCCCGCTGTTCATGCAGACCCTGCTTGGGGAACAGGCCATCTTCCTGCTGTCACGTTGAGCCTTTGGTTGTACGTGTGGCCATAGCGCTGCGCGCGGCAACGGAACCCGCCGGAACCGGATAGAGCTTGCCGCGTACCTTTTCACGGTTGCGTTCGGGCGTTGCCGCGTAAATCTGCTTCGTGGCCTCGACAATATTGACCCCGCAGAAGCCGGGCCAGAAAATTGCGCCTATCCGCTCCCATGCGATGGCCCCGCGCAGCAGGATAGGCCAGTTGAAGGGCGGCATGTAAAGCGCCTGGTCCCAGTCCAGCGGTGTGAACATGGCGTCGCGCAGCAGCCTGGTGAGCTGTCCCCGGCTGTAGGGGCGGCCATGACCGAAGGGGGTGGTGTCAAAGCGCGCCCACATGCCGCTGCGGTTGGGCACGATGAGGATAGCCCGTCCGCCCGGCGCAAGCACGCGCCATGCCTCGCGCAGCAGAGCGCGGGTATTTTCCACCGTCTCCAGGGAGTGAACCACGAGCAGCCGGTCGGCGCAGCTGTCAGGCAGGGGCAGATCGTCCTCCTGCACCAGCGCAGCCTGCCTGGCGCTGTCCTGCGGCCAGGCAATGACGCCTTGGGAGGCCGGCATCAGCGCGCCGACGCGCGTGGCTTCGTTGCGGAAGACGCCGAGATAGGGCGACGCGTAGCCCAGCCCGAACACGTTCATGGCCGAGACGTCGCTCCAGCGTGAACGCAGACGCTGGACTATCAGCCGCCGCACCACCGCGCCGAGCGGGCGGGCGTAGAACTCCCGAAGATCGAAGATATCGATATGCATGGGCGTGCTCTTAAATCCTGTTTCAGCCTATTCTAGAGCATGACATTTGAATTGCATTAAAGCGATGTTAGGTTGCGCGCAGATTTATGAAGAACGAACAAAACGGACACGTTTATTCGTCCTATCGCTTCGCTATTTGAGGACTTGATTATTCGTCCTATCGCTTCGCTATTTGAGGACTCGTTTAATCGTCCTATCGCTTCGCTATTTGAGGACAAAAGTCATGACCAACCTTGAAACTCATCTCTTCCCCTGCCTGAGCGACAATTACGGCGTGCTCATCCACGACGCCGGCAACAATGTAACGGCCAGCATCGATGCGCCGGAGGCCAGCGCCGTCAGTGAGGCGCTCACGAAAAAGGGCTGGACGCTCACCCATATTTTGACCACGCACTATCACGCAGATCATACAGGTGGAAATATGGAGCTTAAGGGGATGAGCGGTTGCACCATCGTTGGGCCCCGGGCTGAAGCGGCACGTGTTCCGGGCATCGATGTGCAGCTGGGCGATGGCGATGCTTACGAGTTCGGGGCGTTTACCGCCAAGGTGTTCGATACACCGGGCCATACCGCCGGGCACATCACCTACTGGTTCCCTACGGCCAATTTGTGTTTTGCCGGCGACACACTGTTTACGATGGGCTGCGGGCGCGTGTTCGAGGGCGATGCCCGGATGATGTGGAATTCATTGTCCAAGATCAGGGCGCTCCCGCCGGAGACTGTCATCTATTCGGGTCATGAATATACCCAGGCCAATGCCGAGTTTGCGCTCACCGTGGAGCCCGGCAACGCGGCGCTTCAGGCGCGCGCGAAAGAGGTGCGTGAGCTGCGCGCCAAGGGCGAGCCGACGGTTCCGACTACGCTGACGCGCGAGCTTGAAACAAATCCGTTCCTGCGCCCCGAGAGCCCCGAGATTCAGGCCAATCTGGGAATGGAAGGCCGCGAGGAGTGGGAAATTTTCGGAGAGGTGCGTTCGCGCAAGGACAATGCCTGATGAAAACTCTGAGCCTGCTGAAGGCTCCGGACCTGCTGAAGGCTCCGGCCTGAGCGCGGCGCAAATCATCGAACTCCTCGAACTTGAGCCGCATCCCGAAGGCGGGCATTTCCGCGAGACCTTTCGCGACACCACTCTCGAGGGCATTGTCAGAGTAAATTGGCTTGAGCCTCTTGGTGAGGTTCTTTAGCCTCCGGCAATGCAAAACCCCTTCCGTTATTTCAACTCTTCGCCCGAGGTGATCCGCCTCGCGGTGATGATGTACGTCCGTTATCCGCTGTCGCTGCGGCAGGTCGAGGATCTGCTCCATGAGCGGGGCATCGACATCTGCCACGAGACGGTACGGTTCTGGTGGAACCGGTTCGGTCCGACGTTCGCCAGAGAGATCAGGAAACGACGTATTCATCATCGATCATATTCGCAATGGCGCTGGCACCTGGATGAGGTGTTCGTCAGGATCAATGGAGAGACGCATTATCTCTGGCGTGCGGTGGATCACGAAGGCGAGGTGCTGGAAGTCTTTGCGACAAAGCGCCGTGAT
>CAXMMX010000232.1:0-2866 GCA_964194535.1 uncultured Alphaproteobacteria bacterium
TAAACCTTCGATTCAACTTAGGTTCAAGGTAGCTGCTTTTGGCTATTAGCGGAATGTCCTGCCCCCACGGCAAAAAACGACCCTCCTAACTAAACCTTAGCGGGTTTCGTCACGATTTCCTTTCATATCGATGGATTTTGAACGCCCGCGCGATGTCCGCTTTGCCCCCAATAGCGGACATTAATCGGGGTAGGCGTTTATGTCCGCTTTTAGCCAAAAGCGGACATCGAACGGGTCGGTCCAAGGAGCTCTTTTAGAGAGAAAGCACAAATCTTAAGTGAGGCAAAGCATGTCCGCTAAATCGCCCCTTCAGACATGGGCCTGCTTGGAAATTGTTTCATTCTCAATGGCAAAGTATCAGACCGTCTTTCCACGCTGATAACCCCACTCGCCTATTCCCAATACATCCAGTAAAATAGCCTCTCGATAGTTCAGAGGGTTCAGGATCATGACGTTTCGCATCGGCATGTTGGTTTTTCCAGACATCATGCAGCTGGATATGACGGGACCGCACGAGGTCTTCACCAAAATGCCCGACACGGAGGTTCTGATGGTCTGGAAAACGCTCGACCCTGTCACCGCGGGTGGCGGCATGCGGATGCTGCCAGATGTCACTTACGAAAACTGCCAACCACTTGATCTGATTTGCGTGCCGGGAGGTGCGGGCATGAACGCACTTCTCAATGATGCGGAGACACTCGCCTTCATTCGCAAGCAGGCGGAGACGGCAAAGTATGTCACGTCGGTATGCACCGGATCACTCGTCCTTGCTGCCGCAGGTCTTCTGAAAGGGAAACGCGCCGCATGTCACTGGATGTCGCGGGATATGCTGAAGGAATTTGGCGCGATCCCTGATCCATCGCGCGTCGTAATTGACGGCAAGTTTATTTCCGGAGGCGGCGTTACCGCCGGCATTGATTTCGGGCTCGCGGTCGCAGCTGAGATATTTGGGGAAGATCAGGCTAAAGCAATTCAGCTCGGGATTGAATACGCACCTCAACCTCCCTTCAACGCAGGTTCGCCAGAAACTGCAGGCAAGGACATCGAGACCGCATCCCGTGAGGCTGCCAAGGACCGTCAGGCGGAACGGCTGGTCGCCGTCCGCGAAGCGGCCTCTAGGGTATAACTCCGGTTCAATGTGGACCTGCGAGCGAGAGCCCTTCACACCTCGCCGAGCAAAAACGCGCGATCATCCTCAATCAACTTTGTCAGGAACGACATGACTTCCCTCACACGCACCAGGTGCAGGAGGTCCTGATGGACAGTCAGCCAGAAATCCCGTTTCACAACCACGTCATTCTCAAGCACCCGAACAAGCCGTTTATCGCGCCCGGCGACAAACGTCGGCAGCATGGCGATGCCGAGATCCGCGGCGGTGGCGTGATATTGGGCAACAAGGCTCGTGGAACGGAAGTCAGCTGGGGGTTCATGGATCATGTCCGACAACCATCGCACGGCTGATATCTGCACAAGCTCATCGATATAATCGATTAGCCGGTGCTGTTTGAGATCATCGATCGTTTTGGGAATACCTATCTTTTTCAGATAGCCGGGTGTCGCGTTCAGATAAACCGGGGCAACGTGGGCTGCACAAACTGTAACTTTCTGCTGACTCATGATAACCGGCTCCACTCGGTAAACTTGGCGGCGGAGCAGAGTTGAAATGCGCTGCCCCGCCGCATGAAGTTATTGTCGGCCGGAGTTAGATTTTCTGCTTCCGGAAATCATACCGTGGCGGCAGCAAGGCTTCCATTTCCGCCCGAGGTATGTGCTTCTTCATCACGAACTTGTCTTTCTCCACGCGGCTGATGTAACAGTCGATTATGCCGCTATGGTCATCCGCGCGCAGCACCTTGCCGCCTTGCGGATGGGCAAGCGAGTTGTCCATTTTCAACCCTTCGAGAGCCTGGATAACGCCGGGCGTATCCTTTTTCGTCTTCCAGCCCGCTTCCTCGATTGCTTTTTTCAATACGAAGAAGTTTTCATAGGACTGCCACGCGTGGCTCTTGGCCATGATCCGGTCGGACCCCTCTTCCTGGGCATGAACGCCATCAATTCCCATCATCTTGATGAATGCACGATGGTACTCATCGTCCTTGTACTCTAACGGTCGCGGGAAATTCTCGAGGAAGTAGACACCTTCGGCAGCCCCCTTGATTTGTTTGGGGCTGATGGCCTCGATCGTGCCACTCACAGAATATTGCTTCATCTTCTCATCAAGCCGCATCGACTTCATCTGCGTGTAGAACGCGATGGAAAGTGCGCCGAAGAAAACGGAAAATAAAACCTCAGTCTCTTCGGGGATTTTCGCGAGATAGGGCACGATATCCTTGGTGCCGAGCGGAACGGCGATCGGATCGTTGACCTTGCCACCCATCTTCTCAATGAGTTTGCGATGCTCCTGATGATGGCTGTGTCCCCAGGCATAATCGGGGAAGATCATGGTCCAGTTCTTGCCCAGATTCTCATACGCCCAAGGTGCGCCCGCCGCCGCCAGGGCATAAGTGTCAGTGCCCGTGCGGAAACTATAGCGATTTCCTTTTGAACCAGTCGCTTCGGTCGCTTCGCCGGCTGAGAAATACGGTGTCTTCAATTCTGAAGAAACCGGGATCGATGCCAGCATGATGCCGGAATGAACCGAACCAACTATAAAGGAGGCGTTCTTACGTTGAATGAGCGAGCGCAGCTTGCGGGCACCCGCCGCAGGGTTCGATTCCGTATCGGCAACAGCCATCTCTAGCTTGCGCCCGGCGATGCCACCGCCCTCGTTTATCAGTTTGACCGCGGCCTTGGCGCACTTGTCATGCCAGTAGCCCCAGGATGAGAAACCACCGGTCAGCTCACATTGGTGCCCGATGACGATGGG
>CAXMMX010000233.1:0-13449 GCA_964194535.1 uncultured Alphaproteobacteria bacterium
CGGGTTGGGTGCGTCGACCGATTTCAGCTTGTTGCCCGTCTTGGCCATCCACGGCTTGTGATAGGCTTCGACCTGGCTCTTCGTATACGCGCCGCCCCACGACATCACCGTGATTTCGCCAGCGCTCACGCCAAAGGCTCCTAGAGAAATACTCGCCACCATGACGGTGGTAGCCATCAATCTGGACATTTTCATCTAATCCTCCCTTACTGTTGCCCGGTTTGAACCGGTCGGTTGTCGTTCAACTTCAGGTATAGAACGATCCTCTGTCAGGCGCCATTCAGATCGAGCGCCCGGCAATCTTGCGAACGCCAGCCGACATTCACTTCCTCGCCCACTTTCAAAGTGCGCCGGCTGGCAGCGTTGCGTACTTTGACGACGAATTCATCTGTCCTGGCCACGGACATGCGGACACGGATGTGGTCGCCGAGATAAATCAGCTCCTCGATCCTGGCCGGCAAATTATTGGTCATGGAGCCCTTCTTCGGGGCAAGTTCTATGCGCTCCGGGCGGATGGACAGGGTAGCACGCGCACCGACACCACCGACATTGACCTTTTCGGCTTTCACTGTGCCTCCGCCGTCAAGTTCGACCATGCACACATTGCCCTCGATCTTGCGGACGGTGCCGTTCAGACGATTATTCTCACCGATAAACTGCGCGACGAAAGCATTGGCCGGCTTCTCATAAAGTTCATCCGGCGTGGAAAGCTGCTGAATAACCCCGTCATTGAACACGGCGATGCGGTCAGCCATGGTCAATGCCTCAGATTGGTCGTGGGTCACATAGATAACCGTGACACCAAGCTTTGCATGGATGTGCTTAATCTCGTATTGCATTTGCTCGCGCAGCTGCTTATCGAGCGCGCCTAGCGGTTCATCCATCAGAATGAGATCGGGATCGAAGACCAGCGCGCGGGCAACGGCGACGCGCTGCTGCTGACCACCGGAAAGCTGGGCCGGACGGCGGTCGCCGAAACTTGGAAGCTCGACCATCTCAAGCGCACGGCCAACCTTCTCCTCAACTTCCACCGCAGGAAGCTTCCGGACCGTCAAAGGGAAACCGAGATTTTCCGCAACGCTCATGTGTGGAAACAGCGCATAGTTCTGGAACACCATACCGATGCCGCGCTTGTGCGGTGGAACATCGTTGATCGGCCGGCCATTCAAAAAAATCTCGCCATGGGTCGCCGGCTCAAATCCCGCCAGCATCATCAGGGTCGTCGTTTTGCCCGAACCGGACGGGCCAAGCATTGTAAGAAACTCGCCACGGGCGATGTCGAGATTGAGATCTTTGACGACGAGCGTCTCACCGTCATAACTCTTCTGTACGCTCTCAAAGCGAACACTGGCGCCTTTTTTCGTACCCATAAACGCTTTCCCCTGCCTGCCGGCGATATTTTTATTGGGCAGTCGTGCTTTCCCTTAAAATCCTGCTCATTATTTCATATTGGCGTTGAAAAAGTAAAAAATCGCGGGACAAGTTCATATTCCAGTGTCTTTGGTGCCTGTTTCTCCGAGTCTGCAAGACCGAAAGAGCTGGCTCACTCGCCCGAGCGTTCCAGGGTACGTTGATGAGAGTGTCCACATCTGGAGCGATCAATATATCAAACACTTTGTATTGATATGATAAACGCTATATGATCTGTAATCAAGTTGAACATTGACTGATAGGGCAGTGTTCCCTGGCCCATAGTCCCGCCAGGGAAATTTCTGGATCGTTCTGGAGATTGTGAACATGGATATGGATGTCGGTCAGCGACTGAAGTCGGTACGACTTTCAACTGGTCTCTCGCAACGTCAGCTCGCGATACGTGCCAACGTGACCAACGGGATGATCTCGATGATCGAGAAAAACAGCACCAGCCCATCGATTGCGTCCTTGAAGAAAATCCTCCAAGCAATCCCCATGTCTCTGTCGGAGTTCTTCAACGCCGAGGAGGTTGCGGGTGAGAAGTATTTCTACAAAGCAGATGAGCTGAAGGAGATCAGCCTGTCCCTGATTAGCGATCTTGGCGCGCAGGTCGACGCCAATAGCGTATCATTTCGTCAAGTGGGAGATGCGAAACAACACTCTATTCAAATGCTCTATGAGAGATATCAGCCAGGAGCAGATACGGGTGATGAACTTTACTCCCATGAATCAGAAGAGATTGGCATCGTTATTTCCGGCGAAATCGAGATAACGGTTGGTGAACAGATACAAGCCCTCAAGACCGGCGATGCCTATTTGTTTGACAGCCGCATACCGCATCGTTTCCGCAATCGGGGCAACGAAGAGTGCATCATTGTCAGCGCCTGCACGCCACCGACTTTATAACGCCAGGTCTCGTTCCTCCGGCCTCTATGAAAATGAACCGATCAGCGATCAATGGCCGCGTTGAGCTGGTTCAATTCGGTCGTCAGAACGGGGGCGCCATTCTTTCCTCCTCAGGATTCTCCGTCTTCCCGGATCATGTCCGACGCTTTTTCCGCGATCATGATCACCGGAGAATTGGTATTGCCGCTTGTGATCGTCGGCATGACCGAAGCATCGACCACGCGCAATCCCTGGACACCATGCACCCGAAGCCGGTCGTCAACAACGGCCATGGGATCCGACCCCATCTTGCAGGTTCCAACCGGATGAAAGATTGTCGTCGCAATATCACCGGCCGCTTTTGTCAGATCGTCGTCGTCCTGAACCTCAACGCCGGGCCGGAATTCCTGTGGCCGGTATTTCTGCAATGCCGGTTGCGCAACGATGCGCCGTGTCAGCCTGATAGAATCTGCCGCGATCTTTCTGTCGCTGGCGGCCGAGAGATAATTTGGGAGTATGGAAGGCTTGGCGAACGGATCTGCGGACGTTATCCGCACATGGCCGCGGCTTTCAGGCCGCAGATTGCAGACACTGGCGGTAAAGGCTGGAAAGGGATCGAGAGGGACGCCAAACCGGTCGAGCGTTAAGGGCTGAACATGATATTCGATGTTGGGAGTATCGAATTTGGAATCTGTCTTGGCAAATGCGCCGAGCTGGGATGGCGCCATCGACATCGGTCCACTGCGAAACAGGATATATTCAAGACCGATGGCCAATTTGCCCAATACGCTGTTAGCCTGCTCGTTCAGGGTCTTAACGCCTTCGACCTTGTAGGCGCAGCGGATTTGCAAATGGTCCTGCAGATTTTCCCCGACACCGGCAAGTTCGTGGACAATCTCAATACCATGCGCTTTCAATAATTCTCCCGGCCCGACGCCCGACAGTTGTAATAGCTGTACGGAGCCGATGGAACCGGCCGAAAGAAGCACCTCGGCGCGCGCGTTGATGATTGCGTCCTGGGACCCGATTGTGAGTTCCACTCCTGTCGCCCGGCCATCTTCGATCCGCAGTTTCTTTGCCTGGGCTTGGGTGAATACCTGTAGGTTCGGGCGCTTCCTTACCGGTTTCAGGAATCCCCGAGCGGTGTTCCACCGCCAGCCACGGCGCTGGTTGACGTGAAAATAGCCGCAGCCTTCATTGTTTCCCCGGTTGAAATCTTCTGTTTTGGGGATGCCCGCCTGTTCGGCGGCATCGCGGAATGCATCGAGAATCTCCCAGCTTAGCCGCTGGTTCTCGACCCGCCATTCGCCTCCCGTTCCATGCATCTCGTCCCCAGGAACCGCTGCCTGATCTTCCGACTTGATGAAATATGGAAGGATGTCTTCCCAGCTCCAGCCCGCATTGCCCAGCTGACGCCAGTGATCATAATCGCGGGCTTGTCCACGCATGTAGATCATGCCGTTGATGGAAGAGCAGCCCCCGAGGACGCGGCCGCGCGGGTAACCGAGCGATCGGCCATTGAGACCTGGATCAGGGTCTGTGGTGAACCCCCAGTCTGTGCGCGGGTTGCCCATGCAGTAAAGGTAACCGACCGGAATTTGAATCCAGATGTAATTGTCTTTTCCACCCGCCTCCAGAAGCGCAACCCTGGTGCCGGGGTCCTGCGACAACCGGTTGGCCAAAACACATCCGGCACTGCCGGCGCCGACGATAACGTAATCGAAAGTTCCCAGATCCTTCATCGGAAATTCACGTATAGGCCGGTGTTGCGAACACACCCGCCATGGTCACTTTTCGCAGTGACTTTTTGCCGTAACTGTGATGGGGCACATAAAACATAGTCGCTTTCCGAGTGCGTCCAGAACGTCAAATCATCAAATATTTCTGTTGGATTTTCTTATTCTTGTGAAGCTCGGCCATGGTTCCGTTGAACCGGATACGGCCGGTTTCAATGATGTAAGCGCGATCCGATATCTGATGGGCGAAGCGCAGATTTTGTTCGGCGAACAGAATTGTCATTCCCATATCCTTGAGTTTTTTGATTTGCTGGCCGAGTTCCTGCACGACTATGGGAGCAACGCCTTCAACCGGCTCATCAAGCAATACCAGCGACGGGTTGCCCATCAGCGTTCTACCGACTGTCAGCATTTGTTGTTCACCCCCGCTCAGATAACCGCCAAGATTTCCGTCCAGTTCCGCGAGCTTGGGAAACAGTTCGTAAACCTTCTCAACGGTCCAGTTGAAGCTCTTGTCCCCTTCCTTGATGGCGACCTCCAGATTTTCGCGTACAGTAAGATCAGGAAAGATGAGGCGCTCGTCCGGGACGTAGCCCATTCCCATGCGAGCGATCTGATAAGGTTCGCGTCCGCTGATCTCCATCCCATTGAATAGGACAGACCCCTCCTTGGTGCGAGCTAACCCCATGATGGTCCGCAGGGTGGTCGTCTTTCCTGCGCCATTACGGCCAAGCAGGCACACTACCTCGCCTTCGTTCACCTCAAGCGAAACGTCAAACAGGATATGGCTCGTGCCGTAGTGCGTGTTGACGTTGTGAACTTCCAAATAGCTCATATGTGATGCTCGCCCAGATAGATTTGTTGCGCCGTTTCGTTGTCCCGCACTTGTTCGGGGGAGCCCTCGATGATGATCTCACCGCGGTGCAAAAGTACAACCCGTTTGGCGTGATTGAAGACAACAGACATGTCGTGCTCGGTAAAAAGAACGGTCAGTCCGAGTTCACGGTTCAGACGGTCCACCAGCTTCATGGTCTCCTGTGTCTCCTCAAGCGACATTCCGGCCGTTGGTTCATCAAGAAATAAGAGCTTGGGTTTCCCCGCTAGCGCGATCGCCAGCTCCAGTTTTTTCTTGTCCCCTTGCGCTAGCATCCCTGCGATATCGTTGGCCTTCTCGACTAAACCGCAAAGCGAAAGCGCCTCTTGTGTCTCCGAGACACCGATACGATCAGCGCTGGCGAACATATTCATGGTGACACGAGCGTGGGAATGTACGGCTGATCGGACGTTTTCCAGAACCGTCAGGCGAGGAAAGATATTGCTGATCTGAAAGGCGCGCGAAATCCCGATCCGGGCGATCACATGGGGGGCCCGGTTGGTGATGTCTCGACCGTCAAAAACAACCTTGCCGCCATCGGGTTTGTGATACCCCGTGAGGAGGTTGAAAAAAGTACTCTTGCCAGCACCATTGGGTCCGATGATTGCGGACTGTTCGCCCTCCTGCATCGTGAAATTGACATTCTGCGTGACGTGAATACCGCCGAAGTGCTTGTTGAGACCGGTGACTTCCAGGATCGTCCTTGCCATCACGAAGTCCCCTTGCTTTTGCTGGACTTTTTGGGAGAACTGTCAGCGCGTTCCTCACCACCACCCCTGTTGAGGATGCGAGGGATCAGCTTGGCGTCAATGACGCCCAGTAAACCGCCTGGCGCGAAAAGAACGATCAGCAGGATGACGGTGCCGATGGTCAAGGGCCAGTAAACCGTAAACCCAGTGACATAGGCCTGCAGGAAGGTATAGACAATTGAGCCGACCATCGGCCCGGCGAAAAATCCCGCACCGCCGATAAGCGTCATGAAGACGGCAATGCCCGACTCCTGCCAGCCCAGTAGAAGCGGTCCGACGCTGCGCGTGAACGGTCCCCATAATGCACCCGCAACCCCGGCGAACATTCCGGCAATCACGAAATTGACCAGCATATATCGCCGCACGTCGATCCCGATGAAACGGGTGCGAAGCTGATTTTCACGCATCGCGCGCAGCACATAACCGAACGGAGATCTGGTAATGCGCCACATCATGGCCGCGGCGGCGGCAACTATCGCCAGGGTTAAATAGTAATAGACCGTGGGGTCGCGAAATACGGGAGGCGGAAGAAGTCTTTGAATGCCGTCATCGCCACCCGTGAAGGTGTACCAGGAGAACACCACAAAGAACAGCAGCTCGCCGAATGCAAGGGTCAATATGGCGAAATAGATGCCGGTAAGCCTGATACAGAAGAAACCGACGACCAGGGCGCCGATTGCCGCAACCGGCGGGCCTGCGAGCAGAGCCCCGAAAAATTGCAGAATGGTGATCTCCTCGGTGCCACCGGTAAACTCGCGAAACATAATCGCGGTCGCATATGCGCCTAGGCCGAAAAAGGCGGCATGGCCGAATGAAATCTGGCCCATATATCCATAGATGAGGTTGAAACTCATCGCGAACAGGCCAAGAACCAGAATTTCGGTTCCGACCTCGATCCAGAACCTGCCCACCAGGACCGGAACCAGCAGAGAACCAAGACCAAGCAGAACGAGAATGGGCCCGGACAACCCGCCCCATTCAACGAGCTTGCGTAACCAGCTTTCAGGACCGTTTTGCCCCTTATCGGTCATGTTTCTTCCCTTCATGATCCCGGTTCTCAGAACCGAAGTTCGGTTCCGAATAATCCCCATGGACGCAAGATCAGGACCGCCACGACAATAAGGAAGATCACTGCGAGTGCACCATCCGGCCAGACAAGAATCGAGATCGCATAGACAATTCCAACCATAATGGATGCCACGAATGTACCAAGGATGCTGCCGAATCCGCCGATAACGACAACGGCAAAGCACTGCACGATGAGGTCGATATCGACGCCGAGCGCCATCGGCATAAGCGGTAAAAATACGCCAGCCGAAAATCCGGCAATACCGACGCCGAGCGCGAATACTCCCGCGTAAATCATGGGAATTCGAATTCCTAACGCGCCTACCATCTCTCTGCTGTAGACAGCGGCACGAACGATTTTGCCGTAACGGGTCTTTTGCAGAAACCACCACAAACCCGCGGCGACGGCACACCCGGTAGCAATAATGATGAAATAATAGGGATTTACGAAGGTGTCCAATATCTCCCACGGTTCATTAAGCAGGAATATCGACCGGTCTTCCACGCCCCAGACAATCTTGATCACATCGCCGATGATGAGAATCAGGGCAAAGGTCAAGAGCAACTGTTCGGGGAGCTCACGCTCATACATGCGGCTAATGAGAAGTCGCTCGATCAGATAACCAATTACCACCATCACACCGGTGCCAAAGATGATCGAGACAGCTAGAATCAGACCGCTTTCGGCAAATCCCATGCCGTCTGTGATAAATGAGAAAATGCTGAAAGTAATGTAGCCGCCAATGAGCCACAGCGTGGCGTGGGCAAAATTCAGAATATTCATAACGCCGAATATCAGCGACAAGCCCGACGACAGCAGAAACAATATCATTGCTCGCGACAAGCCGCCGAGTAGCGTGGCGAACAGGATTCCGGGGTCCGTAAGCATAATGTTCCCTCAACAAGCCAAGGGGCCTGGGCTTCTGGAAAAAGCCGGCCACAGGCGTCAAGATGAAACTCGACGTCCGTGGCCAGTAGGCTCTTTCAGAGGTTACGCCCGCTTCTTCTGGAGCTTGCGGACATCATCACAGGTCGGCGTCCAAACCTCTTCCGCCTTGACGATGATCATCGTTTTTGGATCGTAGATCGGGAACGGATAGTCCGGGCTGTCCCACACCGCGCCAACGTATCCGGCCGGGATGTTTAGCTGATTGTTGCAATCCCGGAACGTCGCCTTGCCGCGGCAGGTATCCATGGTCGCGCCCTTGAGGGCTTTTTTCACTGCCTCCGTCCCGATCGAACCCGCCTTCTTGATGCCTTGCTCCAGACCATAGATGGCATCGTAGTGCATGCAGGCCCAATCCGTCGGATAGGCATCCTCGCCATGCTTTTTGCGATGCATCTTCATGTATTGCTGCATCAAGGGCTCATCCAGATGGGCGAAGAACGGGCAACGCGCAAGGCCGATCATGCCGCGTGGCAGGCTCTTCTTTTGCTGCTGCATCTCGGTCACGGAGATCAGTCCACCAGGATAGGCAACGCGCTTGAACAGGCCCATCCCCTGCGCCTGCTGGATGAAGGTCCGGTTGTCCTTGCCGGCGATTGCGCCGTAAGCAAAATCCGGTTTGGCGGCCATGATAGCCGTTATGTAAGATGAAAACTCGGTCTCACCGAGCTTGAACCATAGATCCTTGTTTAGCTTCGTTTCCGGTGATTTCCTCTTAAGGGCATTTACGAACCCTTTTTGTGTGTCACGGCCCCATTCGTAGTCCTGACCAATGGTGACATAGGTTTTCCAGCCGTTCTTCTTGATCATCTCGGCAACCGCTACGACCACCGACCCGGACTGCATCTTCGAGTTGGGGCAGAACTGGTAGGTATACGGCGTATGGTTCTCGTTGACGATTTTGGAACTGTTGCTGGTCGCCGCAAGATGCAGAATCTTGCGCTCGTGAATGATCTCCTGGATGGCCATCGCACAGGCACTGGAATATGTGCCGACCACGGTCTGCACGCCGTCGCGCGAGATGACGTCGCGAGCTTCCCGCGCGGCCACGTCGGGCTTGGTGTGCGTGTCGCGGTAACTCACTTCGATCGGATGCTTACCGAGCAAACCTCCCCTAGAATTGATATCCGCTACTGCATTCAACACCGCCTTGATCCCGCCATCGGCATAGTTGGCGCCGGTTCCTGTTACAGGTAGCAGCAAGCCCAATTTATAGGGGGTGCCGCCGAGGGCGCTGCTGATAAATCTGGGCGTCATGGTCAAAACGCCAGCCGCCGCAGATGTAGCAATGAACTCGCGGCGGTCCATGCTCTTAAGGACCTGATCCCACTTTTGATCACTGATATGCGTTCGTTTTTCGGACATTTTTCTCTCCCTTATTAACTCTAGTAAAACCGGACCTTTTGGTCAGACGCCTAGTCCCCAAAATGGATCAAACCAGAACATATTTTTATTCGTCTGGCTATGAGGCACAAATTGTCTCCGGCATCATTTTTGAGTCGCTCTAGCCTCGAAAGCCTCGAAAGCCTCGAAAGCCTCGAACCAAATTTGGATAACAAATTTTACCATAAAATTCAATGTGGTTTGATGTTTTTCCCAAACATTGATTCGTGCATTTGATCTATGGCAAGCTGCCGGTGACAAATTTCGCTTTAATTTTAATAAAGGATTGGATGGGCAAAACAGAAAGCCACCTATACTAGGCCCACTGTCTGGATGATATTTCAAAAGATCAAAAATCCCAAACTTGCTGAAGCGGTCATCAAGCAGATTGAGGACCTGATCCTTCAGGGCTTTTGCGGCCTGGTGATCAACTGCCCGCGGAACGCGAACTGGCTCAGCATCTGGATGTGTCGCGGCCGAGCTTACGGGACGCGATTAAGGAGCTGGAAAAACGCGGTTTGCTGATAACACGCCGGGGGGGAGGGACGTTTATCGGTGACGTCATTGGCTCGGTTTTTGCGGAAGAATTCGTTTATTTATTCCGCTCCAATGACCGGGCAATTGCAGACTATATCGAGTTTCGCAAGGAGATCGATCTCATTGCCGCCAGGCACGCAGCAGAGCGGGCGACCGACGCCGACAAGGAAATTCTGACGCGCATCCATGACGCGCTCTGCCAGGCCTTTGAGCACAATGATAACGATAAAGTCATCCAGTATGACACCGAGTTTCATATCGCTGTGGTGGCGGCGGCGCATAACATTGTTCTGCTCCACACCCTACGGAGCATTCTGGAGCAGATGGTTCCCATTTTTTATCAGAGGCTTCCACGTGAGCCGGAAAAAGCAATGATTGGTGATATTGTTACCCAGCATGGCGACATATTGCAGGCCATTATCGACAGCGATCCAGAAGCCGCCCAAAAGGCTGTTGAAACGCATGGCGAGTTCATCGAAGCGACCTTGCGAAATGCGGACTATGCGTATTGGAGAGAGCATACGGCACAAAAGCGCCTGGAGATGTTGTCCAAGGGTAAAAAAAAGGGACATCGCTCCGGCGTGAACGGCAAGCGGGCAGGCAATGCCTGATTGCAGGCATTGGGACGAATGATCGGAACCGCAGCTGCAGTGGTTCCGATCACCGTATCGGCGCGTGCAATGTCCTAGCGCCTTCTGAGCGTGAGGCGGCCGGAGCCTCTCGAGCTGTTCACGCGCACTCTCTGGCTGTTGCCACCGACCGATATGGTAATCTTACCCGAGACTGTGTATTGCTCGCTAAACAGGGAGCCGCGATAGGTGTTCGCGGAGCGCTTTGAAACGCGACCATACAGCACGAACGTGCCCGCGGTTGCCGCGCATTTGGCATTAAGCACGAAGGTCTTGCCTGCACTGTCACCCTTTTCGTAACGGATCCTGCAACTGACCGGTTCCACCTGGCCTGACGTCAGGCGCACGGTGCCGCGACCGCTCCACGAGCCGATGATCGATGCTGCCGAGGCCGCGCTGGTGGCCGTCAGCATTCCAAGGGTCAAGGCCAGCGCTGCTGCGGGAGAGATGCGCATTGACTGTCTCCTTTTCTGCCCTCCCGCATGACACGGGCGCTAAATGAAATTGAGCTGCCCGCAGGGATGGCGAACGGCTCAAGAGGCTCAAAGAGAGTTTGATTGGCCCTTGTCCGGGCTTCTGCGCTCAACTCAGGCTCTCAATAACAATAGCTCACATAGCCCCACCGTACCGGTAAGAGCTACGGCTACCATATCCGCCATATCCGTAATTGCGGCCATTATAGCGGCGATTTCCGTATCCGCGGCTACTATTTCTGCGATTGTGCAGCAGACAATGCAAAGGACGTGCTGCAGTATATTTCGCAGTTTCGCATCCACCACATAGCGTATTCACACTGAACTGGGACGGTCAATTGATTGGCCGTACGCTGACTATCAGGCTTACCAATGAGAACGGTGTCGTGGTCCCGGGCACGCGCGCCATGCATCCTTAACGCCGCCAGGCCCAGGAACCAAGGCTTTGGATAAGACCGCCAAGCTTGGCCGCTTTGATCAATCTTTCGTTGTGATGATGATCAGAGACTTCTTTATCCTGCTGCTTGTTGTCGGCACGTTGGAGCTGGGCATTCGTTTTGCTCTAGTGCTTTACGAGTTTTATGGCGCTGAAGCACAAACCACCCAGCGCACCGCCGACCGGCTGGCTACGGATATTCGCACCATCATGATCAACAAGGGCGGTCCGGTGGCCGCGCGAACCCTGTATCCAATCATGAAAGAAAATCACGATGCCCGCGGCCTTAATATCGCGATAGAACCTTCCAGAAAGACCATCGATTCAATCAAACGGGTCTTCGATTTTACACCGCGCGGCATTCCGCCTGATTGGCCTGAAGGGCGTCATCATGAGGTCGCTGTAACTGTCCGCGCCGAACAATTCTGCCTGAGTTGCCACATCGACGCAAAAATCGGTGATCCGCTGGGCACCATCACCGTGCGCAGCTATCTATCTCAAAGCCTCACAAGTTGGTGGAAGGAAGTGCGGCTGTCCAGCATTCTGGTGATCTTCAAAATAGTGCCCGATACCGTCCTTCTTTTCTTTCTCCTGCGCATTCGAATGGAACCACTCCTCACCCTGCGTTCAGTGGTCTCTCGGTTATCCAAGGCCGGCAACGATCTGTCATTGCGCGCGCCGATAAAAAGCACGGATGAATTCGGGGAATTGGCGTCCGATCTCAACCAGTTCCTGGACCGGTTGAATTTCATACTCCACGATTTGGGAAAAGTGCTTAAGCAGGTCGAGGCACTCAACAAACGGCTAAAAACGGTTCAGCGTCAAACTGTCGATGGATTTGATGGGATCAGCAAGGATCTGGCCAAGGCAACGCGACTGCTGTTCGCGGCAAAACGGAACGAACCTTTGCTGTCTGCGGAGTGGCTTGAGAGTGTCAAAGCGGCCAAGGCCGCGGCCAGGGTGGCGCTGGGAGGATCATCGCAGGGCAAACAGCTGTTCGGACCGCTCGATCTCATTTTCGATCAGCTTGAGGATGTCGGAAAGTCAGCCCGCCGGCTGCAGTCCAGCGTCGATCAATCGAGTAAATCACTGGTGGGGCTGTCTGCTAACCTGCGTGCCTTCAGCCACTTTATCGGCGAGATGGCGGTCCTGGAAGAAAAGATGCAGGCCATTTCAGCAGCCGGTCGCGATCTGGTCGAGCGACTCCTGAAACGTGATGCGGATGAGGCTGTCGATCGCGGTCGTACCTAGTTTTTCTCCAGCAGTGCCTCGCGCCATGCTCTGAGTTGCAAGGCGCGCGCGGCCTTTAGCTCGATCGTACAGGCCGGTCCGGTTGCCGCTGCCATGGGCAAGGCGAGAGCAAACCCCCGGCAGGTGAATTTGTTACATGTTTGCATGATGTTGAAAGAACCTCGATTTAACCCGATGGTACGGGCCTGGGAAGAATATGCCGAGTTTCGATAACGTCAGGGTCAATTATCACTGAAATGCAATAGCAGCGGCTTGCCGATTGCCGTTCTTTTCTGGCATGAGCCGCGAGAAATGCGATTTTCCAACGGTCCTTAGATCAAGGCCGGGGAAAGATACGCTCCCGAGCGGTTCGCCGCTGGATTGCCAACTGACGTTGTGAGTTTACCGTCTGCTCGCGCGCCGCCTCCCGAATAGTATTCCAGCCGCGAAATAGAGACACCCCAGCACCATCACTGTTGCGGAGATGACCAGCAGCTTGGAATATTTATGTTCAAGGCCCGTGAGGTGGGTCATGAGCATCGTATGGTTGCCCGCTTCGAGGAAATAGATCACCGCCCCGGTCATTGCCGTGACAAAGGCCAGCATATAGGACCAGGCGGGAACGTCCTTGCGCCCGCCCCACAGCGAGAAAAAGGCCACCGGCGCCAGGAACATTGACGCCGTACCCGATACCGCCACCGCGGAGAACAGATCTTTTGAGCCGATAAACACCATGATCAGGCCGCCCAGCAGAAACAGCGACATGGCAACGCGCCCTTTGAACACGGTCGGCTTGGCCATGTTCATATCGACGATCGAGAGCTTTGCGGCGCTGGCCAGCGTCGAATCCAGTGTCGACATGCAGGAGATGATAAGTGCCACATTGAACAGCAGCACCGGTGTTTCCCCGAACAGACGCATGAGCGTTGGGACAAAGCTCTCGCCGGCGATCTTCTCCAGCCCCGCATAAGTGCCCAGCAATCCGAACGCCATGATGCACAGCACCGACAGCCATGCCGCATGATAAAAGCTCGCCATGGTGCTCTTCTTGTCCGATATGAGGCCGCGATCCATCATCACCGGATCATGC
>CAXMMX010000234.1:0-4594 GCA_964194535.1 uncultured Alphaproteobacteria bacterium
GCATCCAGTCCGGCGGTTTTCATATGGAAGGTTTCAGGCTTGCGGCGCAAGAACATCGCTGGGTACCTGGCTCGAATCAATGACAAGGCGTAGCCTATCACGATGAGCCTAGGCAATTTCCTTCGATTTTTTTGCTGCAGGTTTCCGCACCGCGCACACGGCTCGCTTGACCACATTATCCTTTCGGGTGTGGCTCGCCATAAATTCGGAAATGCGCGGCGCGATCTCGGAGCGGAAACGTGAGCCGTTAAAGACGCCGTAGTGGCCAACGCCCTTCTGAAGAAGATGGACGCGGGCAGAGTCGGGAAGCGAAGTACACAAATTTTGCGCGGACTCAGTCTGGCCAATGCCTGAAATATCGTCTTTTTCGCCTTCCACCGTCATCAAGGCCGTGCGTTTTATTTTCGACGGGTCGACCAGCGTTCCGCGATGGGTCATCTCGCCCTTCGGCAAGGCATGACGGATGAACACCGTGTCGACGGTCTGCAAATAGAACGCCGCATCCAGGTCCATCACAGCCATATACTCGTCATAAAACTCGATGTGCTTGTCGGCTGAATCTCCGTCGCCTTCGATGAGACGCCTGAACAGGTCCTTGTGAGCGTCCATATGCCGGTCGAGATTCATGGTCATGAAGCCGGTAAGCTGAAGAAAGCCCGGATAGACCGCGCGCATGACACCAGGGTGCGGCCATGGCACCTGCATGATGACGTTGGAGCGGAACCATTCGATAGAGTTCTGCCCGGCCAGCTTGTTGACGTCGGTCGGGTTGACCCGCGTGTCCACGGGGCCGGCCATCAGTGTCATGGTTTGGGATGTGTGCGGGTCTCTTGAAGCTTCCATCAGTGACACGGCGGCCAGCACCGGCACAGAGGGCTGACACACCGCCATGACGTGGACATCACCCTTGAACATGTGAAAAATCTCGATCAGGTAGTCGATATAATCATCCAGATCGAATTTTCCCTGCATGATCGGTACCATGCGTGCATCCACCCAATCGGTGATGTAGACATCGTGGCGCTCCAGCATGGTCTGGACGGTTGCACGCAGCAAGGTCGCGTAGTGGCCCGACATTGGAGCGACAATCAGAACCTTGGATGCGTCTTGCTTCGCGCCTGCGGGAAACATGCGCTGGAAGTGGCGCAACTTGCAGAAGGGTTTGCGCCATACGATTTTTTCGCTCACCGGGACGGCCTGCCCCCCGACCACAACCTTATCGATGTTAAAGGCAGGTTTCGCATATCTGCGCGTGGCGCGCTCAAACAGTTCACAAGCAGCGGCAATCGATTTGCCTGCCGGCGTGTGACTCATCGGATTAAGCGGATTGCTCAAGGCCAGCTTGGTCATATCCGAGATGGCGCGCGCGGGCGCCATGGCAGCATGGTTCGCTTCGAAGAATTGATATAGGGGCAAGGACAAACACCTTCCGGGAACGAGTGCAGGTCCGGCGATTCCGGAAAAATGTTGCAGCGCAATATATATAATGGAATTTTGTGTGCAATGCAACACATGCCAGGTGGCAGCGTCCTTTAAATCGTGGATAATATTGCGTTTTCGTGGCGCCAGCCAACGCCTTTAGAGGAATTTTGCCATGCCTTCGGCCATTTTTTCCACCCCGGTGCCGTAAGCGAAGTGGGTGAGATATTCTCCTTGAGGGCTCATAAGATAGACGATGCTGGAATGGTCCATGACATAGTCACTGCTGGAAGCGTCGCTGGTCACTTTTTTGAAGTACACCCTGTAGACCTTAGCGGCGGCCCGGATTTCCTCCATGCTGCCGGTAAGGCCAATAAGCTGCTCGTGAAAGTTGCTCACATAGCTCTTCATCTGCTCGACAGTGTCGCGTTCAGGATCGATGGTGATAAAAATCGGCGTTACCTTTTTTACCTTCTCACCGAGCTCATCGAGGGCCGCTGATATGACTTGCAGTTCGGCCGGGCAGAAGTCCGGGCAAAAGGTATAGCCAAAAAAGACGAGCATGAATTTGCCCTCGAAATCCTTTTCGGTGACGCGCTTGCCCGTATGGTCGGTTAGCGCGAACGGTCCGCCAATCAGAGCCTTTCCGGTCGAGATCTGTTTCGGGCCGGGGTGCGAATTTTGCAGGAAAAAGAGACCGAGTGCAGATAAACCGCCGACCAGAAAACCGGCAATGATAAGGATAGCCAGGCGTTTTTTCATTGGGTGCAGATTCCCATAATTCTGGTCCAGGAGAGTATCGTGCGCCTATGGGGTCGAAGATGCGTGATCGCGTCAACCCGCCTCGCGCAACTGTGAGAGCGGCAAATTGTCCCTGTGGCCCTTGGAAGGATACACACGACACCCTTGTCATTCCACACGGGCGCGTGGCTTGTTAGTGTTGCCTGGTACCAACTGCCATAGATATGGCCGCAGTCACAATACCGGTTGAAAGCTTCATGCCGCCCATCCTGCCAATGACAGCCGATAAAAATTCCAGCCGGTTGCGGCTCAGGACCATCGTCCGGCTGCGCTGGATTGCCGTCGCGGGCCAGGTTGTCACCGTGGCGGCGGTGTATTACGGGCTCGGATTCAAGTTGCCGATTGGATTGTGCGCGCTGGTGATTTCACTTTCGGCGTGGCTCAATATCTTTCTGCGCATGCGATATGAGGGCCGGCTCTGGCTCCGGAGCATCCATGCTTCGGCGATGCTCGGCTATGATGTCTTGCAGCTGGCACTCCTGCTTTATCTCACCGGGGGGCTACAGAACCCGTTCGCGTTTCTGATCGTGGCGCCGGTCACCGTATCGGCCTCAAAGCAGCCACTGCCGCACACGCTTTTCCTTAGTTTTCTGGTTTTTGTCTGTATCAGCGCGCTGACCGTATTCCACCTGCCGCTTCCCTGGTACCCGGGAGAGGCGCTCAGTCTCCCGTTCACCTATGTCTCCGGCGTTTGGGCGGCACTGGTATCTGGCGCAATTTTCTTTGCTCTTTATGCCCAGCGTATCGCCAGGGAAGCACGGCAAATGTCCGACGCACTGGCCGCCACAGAAGCGGTTTTGCTGCGCGAGCAGAGCATGTCGGCCCTTGACGGGCTCGCCGCCGCCGCGGCCCATGAACTTGGAACCCCCTTGTCCACAATCGCCGTCGTCGCCACCGAATTACAGCGCGATATGCCGGGCGACAGCCCGCATTCTGATGATCTGGTGCTACTCAAGTCACAGGCCGACCGGTGCCGGGAAATTCTCGCCAAACTCTCCGCCGGCTCAGATGAACCCGATGCGGTGTTCTTGCGAATGCCAATCAGCCACCTGCTGGAGGAGGCCGCCGCGCCTCACAGGTTGTTCGATATCGATATTGAAATTGCAGCAGGCCCTGCGGACGGCTCTCTCACAGGAGAGGATGGAGCAGGTGAACCCGTCGGCATGCGCAATCCAGGTATTCTCTATGGCCTTGGCAACCTGATTGAGAACGCAACGGATTTTGCCGACACTCACGTCGATATCCATGCCGAATGGGATCTCGATACAGTGACCATCAAAATCGCCGACGACGGTCCGGGAATTGCCGCGTCAATTCGCGACCGGCTCGGTGAACCTTACGTGACGACCCGGTCAGCCAGCGGGGAGGACGGGGCCCAGCAAGACAGTGAGGGTCATGGCATGGGACTTGGATTTTTTATCGCCAAAACCCTGCTGGAGCGCTCCGGCGCCCGCCTCGAGTTTTCCAACCGGGAGGCTCCTGACCATGGTGCGGTGGTAAAAATTGTCTGGCCGCGCGATGAGATCGAGGCAGACGTCGGGAAGGCAATGCCGAGGCTGGCGTGAAGGCGCTGGTCCGGATATAGACGCTCTGGTCGAACTGTGGTGAGACGGATAAACTGCTCCCGGCCAGGTAACAGGCGGATAAAAGCCATGGAAACTCAGGATACACAGAACAAAGAACCCAGATTGCTGATCGTTGACGACGACAAGCCGTTCCTGCAGCGCATTGGCCGGGCGATGGAGTCGCGCGGTTTTGCCGTGGAGATGGCGGAGAGCGTGAGCGAGGGACTCGAATTCATACGCAAGCAGCCGCCGGACTATGCTGTGGTGGATATGCGTCTGGAAGACGGCAACGGGCTCGATGTGATCGCCGTCCTGAAAGAGGTGCACCCCGAGACGCGCGCGGTTGTGCTGACCGGCTATGGAAATATCGCCACCGCGGTGATGGCGGTCAAGATGGGCGCCATCGACTATCTTTCCAAACCGGCTGACGCCGATGACGTCTATCAGGCCCTTATGGCCCCGCCCGGCTCCAAGGCTAAGCCACCGGAAAACCCCATGTCGGCGGACCGGGTGCGCTGGGAGCATATCCAGCGCGTCTATGAGCTGTGCAACCGCAATGTCTCGGAAACGGCGCGCCGTCTGAACATGCACCGCCGCACTTTGCAGCGCATCCTGGCCAAGCGCTCGCCGAAATAGCCGGTCCGGTCCGCTTATTGTTGTTTGCAGTGATCGGCGAGACGCATCTGTACTCACCTCTCTATGGTCATCTTAGTGTCTTGTTTTGCGGCAATGAAGGTCGCGGTGTCTGGCTTTAGCTGGCCATATTTACTGCCGTCCCTTAAGGTGGCAATTCGATTCTGGAGGAAACC
>CAXMMX010000235.1:0-8907 GCA_964194535.1 uncultured Alphaproteobacteria bacterium
ATCTCTGCCTTGGCGATGTCTGGCATCGCCTATCTTCTGCTCCTCGCCTTGCCTTTTGTCCCCGGCGTCGAATTGGGACTGTTGATGATGGTAGTTTTTGGGCGTGATGGGGTTATTGCCGCATATTTGGCAACCGTCGGCGGGTTAAGCCTAGCCTATGCGGCAGCGGGGTTACTGCCAAACCGGCTGGCCTACGCTATGGAGCGGGCCAGCCTCCCGCAGGTCCAAAACCGTGCCAGACTCTAACTCTGGAGCTGGACCACCAAAGGGACCCCGGTCAGTTCCGGTGGACGTGGAGCGGGGCCATCGCCCCCGTGGCCTTGTGGCACGGAGTTGCTAGTTTCGACGAACGGCGGGTCTATGCGCTTACTTGAGTTACACTGGGGGCACTGGCTGGCTACATAGGTGTAAATAAAAGCTTTCCAATGACAAATTCGATGATCAAAATCTAACCCTTTTCTATATTCAACAAATGTTCTTCTTATAGTATTTAAACTTCGACTTACAACCATCTAAACATGCATTGTAATCATTCTGATATGACAACGAAGTGCTTGGATTATTGTTGAATTTAAAATTAGAAGCCGCTGCAATATCCTTACATTCCTTCAAACATATTATAAACCAATCATTCCATAGTTTTATCTTCTCCTGACATGTCCCACTATAAACCTTCAACACTGGTCGGCCGGGTACCAATATAATCCTCCCGATTGACGCCCCCGCCCCCGCCATTTGGTATTTCTGTGAAAGTGACTGTGGCACCTGATTTTGCAGTTCGGTTACGCTATTCTTCCCTGTCGGAAGGCTCATTTCCACCGCCCTCATCGGGCTGGCGGCAATAAGATAAAACGCAAGGGTCACGAGTGCCAGCCATCCTGACAGTCTCATCTTGCTCTCCCTCTCGTTCGTAATCGTTCATGACGTGATGCATGCATAGCAGGTGTTTCTCAGTTTGGTGGATTTAAACTTCCCGCACCGTCAAATGCATCACTGGCACTAGGAAATGAGGGGGCAGCTTTGCGATCTACTCCATCGGCCGCGGATGTCCGCTTTGGGTCAAAAGCAGACATTCAAAGCTTAGGCCATAGCTTGGGCTGGATAACAATAAAAGCATATGTCCCGATCTGGTATTTTCAGCTAGCCTGAGGCTCGGTTTGATGAATCATATGGGGAACGCCGGTATTGAGGCTCTGATAGAGAGCGGGAAGGGATGAAGATGTCGAATTGGATATTGTTGACTGTCTTGGGTGTTATTTCAATAATCGCCGGGGTTCTGGCTCTGTTAAACCCGTTTCCGGCCTCCCTTGCCGCAGTTCAGCTAGCAGCTTGGGCATTTCTTATCCTAGGGGCTATTCAGATTTTCGAGGCTTTTCGCGCCGAAAGCTGGGGTGGAAAACTATGGTCACTTCTCCTCGGCGTTGTCGCCGTCTTGGTGGGTATCAACCTTCTCGGCAGACCACTTGCCGGACTCGTTACGCTGACAGTGGTGATAGGCACAATGCTTATTGTTTCGGGAATCTTTAAATTCATCGTCGGCTGGAGAATTCACAAAACCGAATACAAGGCCGCTGTTCTTGTTTCCGGACTGTTGTCCCTTCTTATCGGGTTGATAATCATGTCCAACTTTCCTGCTTCTGCCGCGACAAGTCTCGGCATCCTTCTGGGCATCGAGCTGATTTCCAATGGAATTAGCGCGACCGCGCTTGGTTTATCCCGCAAGGCGGGAGGCATAGCCAACGAAGCATAATGTCCAATGCCGACTGCAGCCAGCTGGGTTACACGGCATAGATCAAAATAAATAAGTGCAGTTGGTTAAAGGCTGCCAACATGTCGGTGATGAATATTTCGTTTGTCGACCTTGAGCCCACAGGGGTTCGCGACTGAGTATAATCTTCATTAATTTAGGGTGAGTAACGCAATCATGCGCTTATTTCGATTGTTGTTTATAGCGGCGATAGGCGGATTTTTGACGCTTCTTGGGGTTGCCATTTTTGTGCTTAACCAGCAACCCAAACTTTTTGCCTGGCATACGCAATATCTTGACAAGGAATTTGTTGAAAACGGATCTGTCAAAACCTTTCAGGAGTACTTAGCGCTGGAAGATCGGCTGTTTTCGCAACTCCTCTCTAAAGTCTCTGCACGGATTTCGAAGGCGGATCAGCACACCTACAACAGGTACTCTTCTGGCAGCAAATCCGACCCGGAGCAGGTCACGCCAAACTGGAATAGAACTTATGAATTGGCTCAGGACAATCCGACGGCAATTGCCTTGATGCTTCATGGATTATCCGACAGTCCTTATTCTTTACGCGCCCTGGGGCAATTTTTGCATCGGCAGAATATGCATGTTGTCGGGCTGCGTATTCCAGGCCACGGGACCGCCCCATCTGGCCTATTGCGAACTACCTGGCAGGATATGGCTGCCGCTGTACGTCTCGCTATGGCCCATGTTGCCGAAAAGGCAGGAGATAAACCGATCTTTCTTGTGGGGTATTCCAATGGAGCGGCACTTGCGCTGAACTATGCGCTTGCTTCTGTGAATGATGCGGCCTTGAGGCGACCTGATAAATTGGTTCTTTTCTCGCCTGAAATCGAAGTTTCACCAGTGGCCGCCCTTGCAAAATGGCAAGCAAGGATCGGTCAACTTCTTGGGTTACACAATCTCGCTTGGAGCTCTGTTTTGCCGGAATTTGATCCTTACAAATATGGTTCATTCGCGGTCAACGCTGGAGATCTCGCTTATCAGATGACCGGTGAAAATCAACGCTTGATTAGCGAACTGGAACGATCCGGGAAGCTTAAGTCCATACCACCAATTTTAGCTTTCCAGTCCGTTGTGGATGCTACAGTTTCGGCGAAGGCCGTCGTCACCAAACTATTTGATCGGCTGCCGCTGGCCGGCCATGAACTGGTTTTGTTCGATGTAAATCGAAGGGTTGCTGAAGTCGGACTGTTCAAAAAGCTACCAGACATATCTAGGATGTTTTCTAAAAATACCCGTCTTTACACTGTTCATTTGGTCACGAACACCGAACCGGGCAATAGGACGGTTGAATTGCGGACGCGATCAAGTGGCGAAAGTCAGATCAAGAAGCGGCCGTTACAATTGGAATGGCCAGAAAAAGTCTATTCACTGGCACATATCGCACTGCCTTTTCCGCCGGATGATCCTGTATATGGTAGATCGGATAGAGGCACGAATATGGTTCAATTAGGCTCTTTGGCATTGTATGGAGAGCAGCGCGTTCTCGCCATACCCACCTCCGTACTCATGCGCCAGCGTTGGAACCCGTTTTACCGATTTGTTCTCGATCACGTGTCCCACTTTGTTGGTAAAGCCGTCAAGGTGGGCCCATGACTAGGTTGGGCTATGAAGAATGTCCGCTTTGGGTCATTAGCGGACATTCAGTGAGGCGATCCTGATGTCCGCTTTACCCCCGAAAGCAGACATACGGCGGCATGGCCAATAATGTCTGCTTTTAGCCAAAAGCGGACATCGCCCCTAGATCAGTCCCTTCCGAAATACTGATTTCGTCAGCTATCCCCGTTTGGCTTTGATCGGGTTGACCCGAAAGCTCATCGCCTAGACGATTCCCGCTATCGCCTTGAAGAAGGGCAAGAGCCAGGCGACCGGCGTCCAAACCGCCCATTTGAAAATATCCAGACCGATGCCAAGCCGATCACCGGCCATGGGCAAAATGAAGATGATCCCGATCAGGATCAGCATGCCGTACGGCTCCAACCGCGCCAGCGGCCGCGCCAAAACACCGGGCAATAGACCCACGGCAACACGGCCGCCGTCCAGCGGTGGCAACGGCAGCATGTTGAAGACCGCCAGCACGAGGTTCAGGAGGATCGAATTGTAAAGCATCTGCCCCGACCACTGCAGAGCTGCCTCCGGCATCAGCCAAAGGGCACGGAACAGAATCGCCGAGACCGTGGCGAGGATAAGATTGGTCGCAGGTCCCGCTGCCGCCACTATCACCATGTCCCTCCGGGGACGGCGCAATCTTGCGAAAGCAACAGGCACCGGCTTGGCCCAACCGAACAGGAACGGCGCTCGCATAATGAGAAGCAGGGCTGGCAACAGGACAGTACCGAACGGGTCCACGTGTTTTAGCGGGTTGAACGTCACCCGGCCTTTCCGGAAAGCGGTATCATCGCCGAGCTTCCAGGCAGCGTAAGCATGAGCCGCTTCATGCAGCGTAACAGCAAGCAAGACGGGAATAATCCAGGTTGAGGCAGTAAAGACAAGTCCGGTAATATCCATATTCAATCCTATAGGTGTTTTGATTGACACCACTCGCAAAATGCTCTCAAGGCTCTAGACTAGCAGATGGTATTGGACGTTGGTTTAGGTTGCGCAATGTGGGGCCAGCGCAAAGCTGCTCTTCATCCTATATGCTGGGACTAGGCCGTATATTCATAATTGAGCATCGGCTGAACCGCTGTGGGGAATGTCCGCTTTACCCCCAATAGCGGACATAAAAACGCATTGGCTGGAATATCTGCTAATAGCCAATAGCGGACATTACCCTTAGTTAGTTGCCTGCTCTCAGGTCTGTGCGGGGATAGACCAGGTCACGGCTCGATAGATCTGCAGCCAGGCCATCCAAATCCCCATCGCCACGAAAGGCCAGAGCACGGTGAACTTGGGTATCAAGACGTTAGGCGTCTTGGCGCGTTTAAGGATTGGGTTGAAGCCGGCGGGGCGCTCCAGAAGCCATAGCTCCTTGGTATTAGCCGTCAGCGCCGCAATGTAAACTATGGAGCAAGGTGACAACTTTTTTCGCTTCTTCGCTTCCAAGCGAATAATAGATCGTCCGGCCATCCCGGCGCGCATTGACGAGTCTGTCAAAACGCAACCGAGCCAGTTGTTGCGATACGTTTGGTTGACGCAACAGCATCAGCTTCTCAAGCTCGCCGACTGTTTTTTCTCCTTCGACCAAGTGACAAAGAATCATCAGACGAGTCTCGTGAGCGAGCGCTTTGAGCAGATCGGTTGCAGCGCGCACATGCTCGACCATGTCATCCAAATTCGCGTCATTAATAGCCGTCTTAGCGGTCGCCATTTTTTCTATTCCTTCTTTACCCTGTATGGCCTCAGTGCCAAATCCCAAGGGTGAGGGGCGCCTTATCCGTCCGCCGGCAGGCGTTCCAGCATCTGGTTCAGCAAGCCCCAGAATTGATCTTCGCCGGTATAACGCAGGATCCGTCTAACCTCTGCACAGTTGTGCACGAGCACGAAGGTTGGCGTGAAAATAACCGGTTTAATGTTTTTCAGATCCATAGGGCGATCATTATGGATATCAACCCTGCGGATCGGAACTTTCTTTCCCTCAGTTGTCTTGGAGTAGACGATGCCGACCTCATCCTCCTGACCAGCCCCCACTGATTGGTCCACTTCCATTGTTAGTGCATTGACGGCCTTCGGTCCAACGGGACGACGACCTCAGGTGCCGGCATCGCGATCAGCAGCAGCCCGACCGCCAGAGCAATGAAGAACCATCGCTTTTCCCAGAAGAAGAAGGCGAAGCCGCGGATTGCCGGTGCTGGGTCGAGACGCGGGCGGGATTCGCGCAGGACGGCACCACGTGCCGTTGCCAGCCGCTTGTTCCTCAGTCCATTGCTCCGTGCCATAGTCCCGTCCCGTTACCCCGACCGGCCAGCTCCTGCTCCGGTTTGCTGCGCCTCCCGACGATCCGTGTTTCGGTGGAGAACCCCCAAGCCGGGTCGAACCGGTGGAGATGATAGATCGGATGTGTCTTCATATCGGCGGGATAGTCGCCTTTGCGCAGCGTCGTCGCGATACATGGCATCACTGTCGCCGGGATACGCTCCACATGACCGCAAGCTGCACGGTGAACATGACCGCTGAATATAGCGGCCACCCGGCCCGAGTGCTGCAAGGCCCGGCGCAGCGCGGACATGATTCCTAAGGTTTCGAAGTGGAGCGGGTCCGGCCCCACGCTCACCTCAAATGGCGGATGGTGCGTGAAAACCGCAATCGGTTTGGTGGTCTCGGCGTCGATCAGGCCGATCAAACGATTGATCCGCTCGGGGCAGAAGTCACCCTTGTTGCTGCCTGGACTCAGGGTATCCAGCGCAATCAGTCTGACGGGGAAGTCCTCAATCGCATAGTCGATAAACTCCGAATTGGCGCCAAGATATCCGCATGCCGAAAAGGCCTCGCTCAAATTTGCCCTGTCATCCTTATTGCCGACCATCACATAGACCGGCGCCCGCGCCTTCGAGAGTGTGGCAACGGCTTCAGCGTACTCGTCGGCCCGTCCATTATGAACGATATCGCCGGTATGATCTATCACATCGGGAGCCGGTTGAAGTGCGTTTACGTCCGCAATCGTCGACGCGAAATCCCGCATTCGCTGATCGGCGTCGGGTGTATTGAGCGCAATATGGGTATCGGAGATTTGTGCGATGATCATCTAGCCTGCCGATCGCAGAGAGGCGTAATACTCCTTAAGGATTGCCACCACCTCCGGCCGGCTGAACTCGGGCGGTATGTCCGCATCGGTTGAGAGCATTTCGCGCTGCTCCGTGCCGGAGATCGAGATATGATGTTCCGGATCGTGGGGACAGCTCTTGGCCGTCGCCATTCCGGCGCACTTGCGGCAGTAAAACGTGATGTCGATCTTCAGCGCTCTGGTATGAAGCGCGCCGTCCCACAGTTCATCGAAGACGTGATGCGCGTCGAAGGGACCGTAATAGTCACCGACGCCGGCATGGTCGCGCCCGACGATCAGGTGCGAGCAGCCGAAATTCTGGCGAATGAGAGCATGAAGCAGCGCCTCGCGTGGGCCCGCATAGCGCATCTCGATTGGATAGCCCGCCTGAATAACCGTGCCCTCGCGGAAATAATTGTCAATCATCGCCTGGATCGCCCGGGTGCGAACCTCGGCTGGAATATCGCCGGCTTTCAACTTCCCGAGCACCTGATGGATGAAAACGCCGTCGGTGACCTCCACCGCGATTTTCGCCAGGTGCTCGTGGCTGCGGTGCATCGGATTTCGCGTCTGGAATGCAGCGACGCGCGACCATCCCTTCTCAAGGAACATCGCACGCGATTGCGCGGGGCGGATATAGAGGTTTGGATATTTGGAAGGATATTCGCCTTCGCTGAGAACCATGACGCGTCCGGCCAGGTTGACATCCCCCTGATCCAGCACCTTGGCGACGCCGGGATGCTTCGGATCGGTGGTGCGATAGACATGCTCGGCCTCGAACGCCTTGTCGACCGCGTATTTTTCGTGGACCTCCATGATGGCGAGAATTTCGCCGCTCTGCGCGTCGGCGAGTGCAACTTGCGCCTGCGCGCCAATAGAGTCGGCAAGGTCCTTGTTTACCGGAAGCGTGATCGGGATCGGCCAGAACACGCCGCTGGTCAGCTTCATGTCCAGGCACGAACCGCGCCAGTCGTCATGCCCCATAAACCCATCGAGCGGCGTATAGGCCCCCATTGCCAACATGAAGATGTCGGAGACCGCACGTGAGTCTAGAGGAATTCGCTTGAGTTTCTCCGCCCGTTTGCATTCCTCAGCCCGCTCGCTATCGGGCAGCAGCAGTGGCTTGACTGTCTCCGAAGAGTGCGGTGGTACGAGTTGCGGCATGGAGGAACTGACCGATCAATCTATGATGTGATACACCGGAGCCTTCTCCATTTCCCATTCGTCGGATTTCTCGTCGTATTGGGACAGGGTGAAGCAGTGCCAATTTTTGTCGTCCAGCTTCATGTGGTCACCGCGATAATAATATCCCGGCCACCGCGTTTCTGTGCGGAACAGCGTGTGATGGGTCACGGAGAATGAGGCTAAAAGCCGGTGATTCAACTCCCAGGCCCTCATGAGCTGGTGAAGATCTTCGGCGCCGACATGGACCATATCTTCTTTAAGCATCTGCAACAGCTCCAGACCACGGTTAAGCCCCCATTCATTCGTCATATAGTTGGTGCTGATGCCGCCGACATATTCGTCCATGATCTTCTCAAGTCGCTGAAGACCATGAAGCGGCAGCATATAACTCGGCGAAACCGTCCCGGCGACGATCTCGTTGCGGCCAACCTCGTAGTTCTCTATGGGCTGGTAGACCACCTTTTTGAGATTTTCGTACTCGCTCTCGCTGACCTCAGGATTGTCCTTGCCCAGATCGTTAATGTACTTGACCGCCGCCTTGCCGGCGATCCGGCCTTCGGTGAAGGACCCGGAAGAGAACTTGTGGGCGGTGCCGCCGATGGTGTCGCCGGCGCCGAACAGTCCATCGACGGTCATCATCCGGTTATATCCCCACTGATATTCGTTGGGTGCGTAGTCTTCGGGTCCGCTCGCCCATGCTCCGGAGCACGTGGCATGGGAGCCCATGACGTACGGCTCGGACGTGGTCAGCTCGGGATTGGTATGCTTGGGATCAATGTTCTGCGACGCCCAGACCACCGCTTGCCCGATTGTCATGCCGAGGAAGTTCTCCCAGCCAACGGTCTCTAGGTGCGGATCCTTGAAGGCCTCCTTCGTCACCATACGGATGGGCCCGCGACCGGCTGCGACTTCTTTCAGAATAGCGTGGTTGCGCAGGCAGGTCGGCACAGGGTGCCGGTCAATATAGTCGCCCACCAACTCTTTGGTGTCTTCGTACCAGGTAGACTCATATTCCTCGCCGTTCACGTTTTCGGTGTAGGTCTTGAGGTGCAAAAAGTAGGCACCGACCGGGCCATAGCCGTCCTTGAACCGGGTGAGGACGATACGGTTCTCCATTTGCGTCATCTTGGCGCCGGCGAGGATTGGCAACGCATAAGCGGAGCCGCTGCTCCATGGGGCATACCACGTTCGTCCCATGCCTTCGCCAGTCGAACGGGGCTTGTAAATGTGCGACGCACCACCGGCCGCTACGATA
>CAXMMX010000236.1:0-37913 GCA_964194535.1 uncultured Alphaproteobacteria bacterium
GTAATTCGCGCGGTGTGAAGGGTCAAAGTCATGAGTGAGCTTATAGCAGCCCCATGGTTAAAAATTCAATAGGATTGCGTGTCGGAAGCCGTGCGAACTACGCTTCTCCAAAGTGTCTGCCATACCAAGACTAGACGCAAAATCGCAGGGCCAACGTGAATGTCCGCTTTGGGTCAAAAGCAGACATCAGTGACTAGTGCCTAGAATGTCCGCTTTACCCCCGAAAGCGGACATAAACCCACATAGGCTGGAATGTCCGCTAATAGCCAAAAGCGGACATTGGTGCCGTGCCGAATAGAATGTCCTAATTTTCTGAAATAATGCCCGCGAGCAGAGCCGCCGCTTCTTCGACGTCGCTCCTCTCCACATCCAAATGGGTCACGACGCGCAAGCGCGTCTCGCTTTCTGCACCGATGCGCACTCCATGCTTTGCAAGTTGATCTACCAATTCGCTTGCACTCGGACCAGTCTCCCTGACATCAAAAAACACAAGATTAGTTTCAATGTCTGGTGGGTTGATAACGATCCCAGGAATCTCTGCGATTTGTTCCGCAAAAGCCTGTGCATTCTTGTGGTCTTCCGCCAGACGCTCGACATGATGATCCAGAGCATAAAGGCCAGCAGCCGCGATAATGCCGGCCTGGCGCATTGCGCCACCAAGCCTGTGCTTCCAAACATTCGCTTCCTCGATAAATATGCTTGAACCCGCAAGCACACCGCCCACGGGACACCCAAGCGCCTTGGAAAGATCGAGCCAGACACTGTCGAATGGCTCAGCAAACTGCGCAGCGGAAACGCCAGATGAGACAACCGCGTTCATGAGGCGAGCGCCATCCATGTGGAGCGCGAGACCGTGACTGCGAGAGGCTTCCGCCACTGAGGCAATCTCATCCAGTTTCCACACCGAACCACCACCGCGATTGTTGGTCTGCTCAACCTCGACGAGACGCGACCGGGGTGACTTGACCTTAGGCATGCGTACCGCGTGGTTGACATCCTCCCCGGAAAAGATCCCCCTCTCACATGGAATCGCCCGCACGAAACAGCCCGCCAGTACAGCAGCTCCTGCAGCCTCTGATCCGATGATGTGGGAAGCATCAGCGGCAATGATCTCATCTCCGGGTGTGCAATGGGTGCTAACAGCCACCAGATTGCACATGGTTCCAGAGGGCAGGAACATTGCGGCTTCCTTGCCCAGAAGTTCAGCAACCCGCCCGTTAAGGGCATTGACAGTCGGGTCTTCACCGCGCTGTTCATCGCCCACTTCGGCTTCCGCCATGGCTTTACGCATGCCGGCTGTCGGCCGCGTAACGGTGTCACTAACCAGATCGATCTGGAATGTTGAAAGAGAGCTCATTCTGGCGCCACAAGGGGGTAATGACTAATCAAAGAGATTTGATTGCCTCCCCAACACACTCCACGGCGTGTTCTATATCTTCTTCATTGTTGTAAGCGTGAATGGCAAAACGAAGCTGGCCGCGCCTGATGGTGTGGGCAATCTTCGCCCTGGCGAGATACTCCGAAACCGGCGTGATCATCGGATCGGTTGAGAAACTATGTCCCCCTGCATCGAGCTCGCCAAACGTAACCAGATGCGACAGCTCAGGGCTATCACTCGGAACAGCCGGCGCCAATCCCTGAGTTGCAAGGCCTTCAACCAAGCCCCTCGCAAGGGGCATCACTCTCTCCTCGATGGCCTGAATGCCCAGCTCAAGGAGGAGATCGAGGGACGCATCGCTCGCGTAGGCGCCAGCCAGATTAAAACTGCCCACTTCAAAGCGCCGACTGTCCGGTTGCAGCTCATAATCATGGCCACCCATCACAGAATGATCATCCGCCGGCACTATGACAGCTGGTCGCGAGAGATAGGCCGGCTCCAATCGATCGATCCACTTTGGTGAAACATACAGAAAGCCGTATCCATATAACCCGAGAAGACCTTTGGACGAGGAAGTCGCGAAACCATCAACCGGGAGCGCGGAAAGGTCGTGCCTCAGAATGCCTGCTGACTGCACGCCATCAACAAGCAGGAACACATCTTTCGCACGGCATGCTTCCCCCAGCTTCAAAAGATCCGTGCGATGGCCGGGAGCGAATGTTACCGAGGCGCATGTTACCAGCCGCGTACGCGCATCGATTGCGTCAATCATGGCATCAATATCGAGAGACCCGTCAGGTCGCGGTTCAATGAAACGAACTTCGTTGCCACGGCGCCTCAGCCTTATCCAAGGATAGATGTTGTTCGGGTGTTCTGCATCCGCACTCAGGATTACATTATCGCCCTCAGACATAGGCATCGCCCAGGCAACCGTGTTCACGCCATCAGATACGTTTCGGATGGCCGCGATTGTGGGGGCATCGACATTCATGAGCCGCGCGAATTTCTCACTCGAGGTCGTCACATTTACCTCATGGTCCGCCCTGCTAGCCGAGGCCAGCGCCATATGATCCAGATACTTTTCGATGCTTTTCCTTACATCATCATGCAGGATCATCTTGTCGCAAACGGACAGATAAGTTTTCTCCCTTAGCGCGGGAAAACCTTCGCGGAAGCGTTCAAAGCTGTCTGGTTCGCGGTGCTGTGTCAGTGCTTCTTGGGTCATGTCTTTGTGTGATCCTCGTGCATTGTGATTATTGTCTCGCGTGAGTAGTCGTTCGGGTATTCATTGTAAAATTTGGCTGAGGAATAGTTTTGTCCGTTCGTATTTTGGCTTTGCGAAAAACGGGCTGGGTGGAGCCGCTTCGACAATCTCACCATCATCCATAAACACGATCAAGTCCGCGACCTTGCGGGCAAATCCCATTTCGTGGGTTATGACAATCATGGTCATGCCTTCATCCGCCAACTCGATCATTACATCCAGAACCTCGGTGATCATTTCTGGATCAAGGGCGGAGGTCGGTTCGTCGAACAGCATCACCTTCGGCTTGAGCATGAGCGCGCGTGCGATGGCCACGCGTTGCTGCTGACCGCCGGAAAGCTGGCCCGGATATTTCAACGCCTGTTCAGGAATCTTCACCCTCTCCAACATTTCCATGGCACGCGCTTCGGCGGCATCGAGTGGTATTTCCTGCACCAGCACCGGGCCGAGTGTCAGATTGTCTATCACGCTAAGATGCGGAAACAGGTTGAAATTCTGAAACACCATGCCGACCTGGCGGCGGATTGCCTCGATCTTCCGGATATCGGGAACCATTTCCATGCCGTCGACAAAAATCCGGCCTTCCTGGTGGATCTCCAACCGATTGATGCAGCGGATCATGGTCGACTTGCCCGAGCCTGATGGACCACAAACGACGACTTTTTCTCCCCGGCCCACGGTCAAATTGACATCCCGCAAGGCATGAAAATCGCCGTACCATTTGTTCACATCGCGTAATTCGATGATTGCGCTGCCCGCGCTTTTCTTAACCGGTATTGCCCTCGTTTTGGTCATAGATTTCGTCCTTCACTCAGATCCCGTTCGACATGCGCGCTGTATCTCGACATCGAAAAGCAGAACACGAAGTAGAGAACGAAAATGAATATGTACGCCTCCAGCGCGTACAGGACCCACAACGGATCTTCCAGCGCCGTCGCTGTTGCGCCCAGAACATCAAACAAGCCAATGATCGAGATAAATGTGGTGTTCTTGAACGCGCGGATGATGTCGTTCATCAGGGCTGGGAGAACGACCCGGAGCGCCTGTGGCAGGATGATCCGGTTGGTCTTCTGCCAGTAGCTCAGTCCAATGGCGTCGGCGGCCTCATACTGGCCGAGTGAGATGGCCTGAAGCCCGCCGCGCACGATCTCCGCCGCATAGGCGGCAAAAAACATAATCATGCCAATCTGGGCGCGCAGGACTTTATCTATGGTCACGCCCTCGGGCATGAACAGCGGAAACATCAATGAGGCCATGAACAACACGGTTATTAGCGGGACGCCACGTACAATCTCGATGAAACCGATGCACAATGCCTTGATGGCCGGCATCGACGAGCGCCGGCCCAGCGCCAGAAAAACGGCCAGCGGCATGCCGCCAACCACCGTGCCAACGAACATGAGCAACGTTAGCGGCAAGCCACCCCACTGATAGGTGCCAATAGATTTGAGGCCGAACACCCCTCCCAACAGCAACAGGAGAACTAGGCCGGTTGCCACGAGCCAAACCAAAAACAGCCAATAGGACCAGAACCGCTTGAATGCGGAAATGATTGCCAAAATGATGATGATGGCAATCGCTAGCACACCGCGCCAATGCTCTTCATAGGGGAATGTACCGAACAGCATCACCCGGTGCTTCTCGGCTATCACGGCCCAGCATGCGCCAGAAGCTTGACGGCAAGTCCTGGGATCGTCCGTCTGCCAGACGGCGTCGATAAAGGCCCAGGAAATAAAATCTGGAATGGTGATGAATAATGCCCACATGGCAAGAAGCGTGAGCACGGAGTTATGCAGGGAGCTGAAAAGATTTGTTCGTAGCCACAGAATTACGCCTGATTGACGCGCCGGGGGGAGCCGAATTGGCGACGCTTTTGGCGTTGCGAACGATATGACATTTTGTGCGCTCATCGCTTCACCGCTCCTTGATCTGAACGGCTCTGTTGTAGACGTTCATGATCACCGCGATTGTGAATGAGATGGAAAGGTATATCGCCATCATCATGCCGATGGCCTCTATGGTGTGTCCGCTCAAGGTGATGATGGTGTTGTTGATGTTGAACAACTCCGGATAGCCGATGGCGACGCCGAGAGAGCTGTTCTTGACCAGAGAGACATATTGCGCCGCCGCCGGGGGCACGATAACCCGAAGCGCCTGCGGCAGGATGACTTTCCGGTAGGAGTCGCCCGTAGAGAGGCAAACCGCGTGCGCGGCCTCGATCTGGCCTCTGCTGACCGATTGGATGCCCGATCGCACGATCTCTGCGATAAAGGCGGCGATGTAAAGCGACAACCCCAACAGCAGAGCCAGAAACTCGGGTGACAGCGCCACGCCGCCAACAAAATTGAAACCTTGTAGTTTTGGTAGGACCAGCTCGCTCGGCGCACCGCCAAACAACCACACAAGAAACGGTGCTCCAGGAATCAAAACAATATTCCACCACAGAACCGGAAATTTGCGCCCCGTGCGCCGGCGCTTTGCATCGGCCCAGCGAACGATCAGGACAGCTGATAAACAGGCCAGCGCGAAGGCCAACATTGTCCAAAAATAAGTGGGGTTGGTAGCTACCCAAGGCACAACAAGTCCGCGGTTGGAAAGGAATGCCCAGTCGGAAAGACTCAATGCCTGTTTTGGCGGCGGCAGCTTGATGATGATCGTGTACCAGAAGATGATCTGCACCAGCTGCGGCGTGTTGCGGAATAGCTCCACATATGCGGTCGATATTTTGGTGACCAGAACATTGGATGAAAGCCGCGCGATCCCCAGTAGTACGCCCAAGATCGTCGCGAAGATGATGCCCAGGATCGATACCTTGAGGGTATTGAGAACGGCGACGCCATAGGCCCGCAGGAAAGTATCGGCGGACTCAAAAGCGATCAGCCCTTCGCCGATATCGAAACCGGCTTCCTCGGATAAAAATCCGAAGCCAGTTGAAATCCCGCGCTTTTGCATGGCGTCTTGAGCATTGGTGACCATATAGACGGCCAAGCCGATAATGACGCCGACAACGAGAAGCTGATACGCGAAGTTTCGAAACCCGACATTGTGCCAGAGTCCCTGCAAATTTATTGGCGGGCGTTTCGGAGGTGGCCTGCCACGGGAGGGGGTTGTAGTTATCTGGCTCATGAGGTTCACGAGAAAGCTTTGCGCCAAGCATTAGGGCCAGCGATGATCACAAACATGAGAATACCGCCCGTGCGTTAAGAACACGGGCGGCATGAAGGCGTCTTATTTGAACGGAGGTGAGTATAATAGCCCACCCTTAGTCCACATGTCATTGATGCCACGCGCCAGTTTGAGCGGTGAGCCGGCGCCAACATTACGGTCGAACACTTCACCATAATTGCCGATCTGTTTGATGATGCGGTAGGCCCAGTCATTATCGAGGCCAAGTGTTGAACCGAGCTTGCCTTTGACGCCCAGCAGACGCAACGTCTCGGCATCTTTTGATTTCTTTTTCGCATCGACATTCGCGGACGTCACGCCGAGTTCCTCTGCCGTTATCATGGCGTAGACGGACCAGGCGACAATATCGCGAAACTGGGCATCACCCTGGCGCACGGCCGGTCCCATCGGGTCCTTGCCGTAGATGCCAGGCAAAATGATATAATCGTCCGGGTTCGACGCGACGGTCGCGCGCGCGGAGCTCAGTCCCGAGGTTGATTGTACATGAACGTCGCAGCGGCCGCCGAAAAATGCCGTGTTGAGTTCTTTCTTGCTCTCGATGACGACCGGTGTGTATTTCAGCCCGTTCGCCTTGAACACATCGGCCGCGACCTTTTCCGAAGTTGAACCTGGAAGCACGCACACCGTGGCGCCGCCAAGGTCTTTTACGCTTTTCGCGCCGGTGCTCTTGTTCACCATGAAGCCTTGCCCGTCATAAAAGGTCGGTGCGACAAAATCGATGCCAAGCTTGGCGTCACGGCTGAGCGTCCAGGTGACATTCCTGGTCAGCACATCGATCTCGCCGGTTTGCAGGGCGGTGAATCGGGTCTGGGTCGTGGTCTTGACGAATTGAACCTTGTTCTTGTCGCCCAGAACCGCGGCGGCAATCGCCTTGCAGGTGTCGACATCCATGCCGGCCCATTGGCCCTTGCTGTCCAGTGCCGAAAAGCCGGAGCGGTTGCCGTTCACACCGCAGATGACAGCTCCCCGCTTCTTGATTGCGTCAACCGTCGGACCAGCCCTGGCCTCGCCAGGCACCATTGCCGCCAGCATTGCGACCATCGCCGCTCCAGTTACAGCTCGTTTCATTGTTTCACTCCCTTGGTTACTTATTGAAAATTATTGTCACACGGCTGGAACTCAACCGTGTCCGTCGTCAAAATATTTGAGCCTGATGAGCATCTTCAATAAGAGAGACTCTGTCTCATCCTTGGTTTCAATTTAAGCAGCAGCTCTGGCGTGCTGCAAGCGCCGGTGTTCGATTGTCTTGCGTTTGATCCTTTCTCTTTTGAGTAGAATGGTCTGGCCGCGTCCGAAGTAGACATCGGCGGGCGTGAGGTTTTTCAGGCTCTCATGGTATCGCTGGTGATTGTAGTGGCCGACGAAGGCGTCGATTATCTGATGTCCGCTTTGGGTCATAAGCAGACATAAATCACGCACCCTCACAATGTCCGCTTTACCCCCGAAAGCGGACATCCGCCGACCTCAGGTGATTGCTATTTGATTGCTGGACCCCGAAGTGGGCACTCGGGGAAACTGATAAGTTATTGAAAGCCCTGGTGGAGCCGAGCGGGATCGAACCGCCGACCTCCACGTTGCGAACGTGGCGCTCTCCCAACTGAGCTACGGCCCCAAGGCTTCTTGCATATGTTCGTCATTTAGTGTGGGCCTCATGCGCGTGTCAAGGATACGCCATGGGGGTGGAGATAAAGCGCCCGGATTATCACACCGGGTCTTGCAGGCGCGCCGCTGGGCAGCTACACCATGGCGCACTCGGAGCAATAAGAAGGCTGGCTTAAAATGATTCCCCTGATCCAATTCATCGTCATGGTCGTCGACCTTTATATCTGGGTCATTATCGGCAGCGCGGTGCTCAGCTGGCTGGTCGCTTTCGGTGTGGTCAACACCAGCAACCGTTTTGTTTATACACTGGGGGATATGCTGCACCGGCTCACCGAGCCTGCACTGCGGCCGATCCGGCGGGTGGTTCCCGATCTGGGTGGTATCGACATTTCGCCGGTGATCCTCATTCTCGGTCTGATTTTCATCAAGAATGTCGTCCTCATCGGCTGGCTTGCACCCATGTTCGTCTGAGGTCTGGCGTGGGGGGCCTGGCGGAACAGGTTAGCCGCCGCTCACGGGGCGGCATTGCTCTGGCCGTGCGGCTCACGCCAAAATCCGCAAAGGACGAGGTTTCCGGTATCGAGCCTTATGACGGCAAATCCTTTCTCAAGGTGCGCGTGCGCGCAATACCCGGCAAGGGTCAGGCCAATGCGGCGCTTGAAAAACTCATTGCCAAATGGCTTGGCGTGCCCCGCTCAACGGTAAGCCTCGCGTCGGGCGGCAAATCCAGACTAAAATCAATCGAAGTGAGCGGTGATACAGATGAGCTGATCGGCCTGCTTGAAGAGAGCCTTGCTGAATAGGATTAAAAAACAAGACGGGGGAAGAAATGGGGGATGCAGAACTCATAGACGGCAAAGCCGTGGCGCGCGAGGTGCGCATGCAGGTGGCTGAAGGCGTAGCCGGGCTGAAGGAGAGCCATGGGGTGACGCCGGGCCTGGCGGTGGTGCTTGTGGGCGAAGACCCCGCAAGCAGCGTCTATGTGCGTAACAAGGCAAAACAGACGATTGGCGCCGGAATGGCGTCTTTTGAGCATAAGCTGGGCGCCGATACTCCGCACAGCGAAGTCCTCGTCCTGGTTGAGACACTCAACCGTGACCCGGACGTACATGGCATTCTTGTGCAGCTTCCACTCCCCAGCCAGATCGACGCCGACGCCATCATCCAGGCCATCGATCCGGCCAAGGATGTGGACGGGTTTCACGCCATCAATGCCGGAAGGCTGATGATCGGCCAGCCGGGGCTTGTGCCCTGCACGCCGGTTGGCTGCGTTATGCTTGCAAAAAAAGCGCTTGGCGATCTCACCGGGGCCCATGCGGTCATTGTCGGGCGCTCCAACATTGTCGGCAAGCCGGTGGCCCAGCTTCTGCTGCGCGAGCACTGCACCGTCACCATCTGCCATTCGCGCACCCGCGATTTGCCTGCCGTGACATCACAGGGCGACATATTGATCGCGGCCGTGGGGCGCGCAGAAATGATCAAGGGGGACTGGATCAAGCCCGGTGCCTGCGTGATCGATGTCGGGATCAACCGGGTTAAAGGCGAGGGCGGCAAATCAAAACTCGTCGGCGATGTCGATTTTACCGAAGCGGTGAAGGTCGCCGGTTCCATTACCCCGGTGCCCGGCGGCGTCGGCCCCATGACCATCGCCTGCCTGTTACGCAACACGCTGCGCGCGGCCCGCGCCATCGAGGGCATCGAGCAGGACTGAGTTCATGAATTAGGCCGCGCCGGGTGGCTAAAAAGCATCATCCGCTTTTCGATTGATATGCATCATCGAAGTTGATGGGCGGCGCGGTAACCGAAATATACACAAACGGCTCTTTGCCCGTATTTTTAAGGCCGTGCAGATCACCCTCCTCAAATCGCGCGGCCTGTCCAGCGGAGATTTGTTTGGTTTCTTCATTTGCCAGAAGAAGCTCGCCTGAACCTTCCAGCGCGATCCAGACTTGCTCACTGGTATCGTGTGCATGACGGGGTTGAGACGCGCCCGCGTCAATCGTAACGCGTGTGATTGTCAATCTTGCCGAAGCCGAGTTATGCGCAGACACGAGTTGCTCTGAAACAATTCCCGGGCTGGAGAGATTTGTGAAGTCCGATGCGTCGAAAAATTCCATTGGTTTGCTGCGTTTCCAATCTGGTGTGGAAGCCATTTGCCGACCTCATGCTGCATGAGTTGCGCAACCGCAAGACTGGAATAGCCCCCGGTTGATGCAAATGACCAGGGAAGCGGGCAACTCAACCAGTGACCTGACCTCTATTCAACGGCGAAAATTTTGCTTCGGCCATCGGCTGTGAACTGGTGAATCTCGAAGGGTCCGCTCTTCACACCGGACATGCCGGGTGAGCCTAGCGGCATGCCAGGAAGAGAGATGCCGCGGATGGCCGGCCGCTCTTTCAGCAATTTTCCGATGATTGAAGCAGGCACATGCCCTTCGACCACATAGCCGCCAATCTCGATCGTGTGACAGCCTTCGAACTCCTGTGGAATGCCATGCTTCTTCTTGATGAGCAACAGATTCTTGGTCTGGACAATTGTCACCTTGTAGCCGTTGGCGCGCAAATGCTCGGCGTGGCCGTCGCAGCAGCCGCAGAATGGACGTTTGTACATGGTCGCCTCGGGTTGTTCCCCCGCGTTGGCGCCAGAAGGCGTAATCAAAAAGAGCGAGAGCATCATAAAAAGTCGCAACATGAGATTTTCTCCAGATATTAGGTTTTTAAGATTAGCCTTGGCACTTCTCCGCGAGGAGTTTCTGAAGGGTTGCCAGGCTCGGGAACACGATCGAGACACGGTCGCCCGCCATGCCTGAGCGCAACAGTATCGGATTGCCTTGCCCGGGGCCACGTTCGCTGGTGTCGATCTTGATCCGCACGTTGGTTTCCCAGAACGGATACTGCGCCCCGGCGGCCGTGGTGACGTGGTAGGCATCGCCGCAATGGCGAATAGCGGTGATCTGCTGGTCCGGCCCGGCCTCCTTAAGGGATGACGGAATTTGTCCTTCGGCCATGCCTTTGGGGATAAGGCCTTCCTTCACGACCTTTGCCGTACCGCCTTCCGCCATCGCCTGACGCAGGAATGCGATAAGATTGATACGCGTCTCATCCTTTTCGACGCCGCGAAACATCATCGTCGTGCCGGGCACCATGGCTTGCGGGTCCACCAGCCAGGCATTCAGCGTATCTTCGTCCCAGACGATGCCGGCCTTTTTCAGGCCTTCCGTGTTGCGGCGAAATCCGGCAATTGAGGCCGCTTTCTTGCCCCACAGCCCGGCAAGGCTGGGGCCGGAAAGGTGCACGCCGGGCTGCAGCGAATGGCAGCCGGCGCAGATGCGGTAGGCTTGCGCTCCCTTCCTGGCCGCTTTGGCCGGTTCTTGCGCTGTTGCATGGCCAGCAAATGACATGAAAATGGCAAGTGCGGCACAAACAGGTGATTTCAACATCAGTTTCTCCATGTCGGGCCGGTTAGGAATTTTCCCAGCTACGCGCACGTGCGGCGCGGACTGGCCCTGTCAGTATTGGTAATGATAAGTGAGAGTTGTCCGCGTGCGCGGTGCACTACAGGAGAAAAACGGCTTTTGGCGGCGCCGGGTCGGGTGTTGAGAGGCGCCCTAGCAGTGCCGGGTGACGTGCTGGCCGGTACTCCTCGCGGGCGATAGGAGACAGCGTGCCGCGCTCCAGTACTGCAACGAGAAGCGTGGCGTTGAAACACATCAGCGAGCAGATGCTTCGGTCCGCATCATCTTTAGGACAGCCATCGCATATATGGAATCCGGCATCATCGGACATGCTTGTCTGCAGGGACATAGCCGCGTCAGGCATGGCGAATACCGCCGGGGCGAGAGCAATCCAGACCCCGAGAAACAATGCAAGGATGCGATAGGCCTTCAATGCCATCATGGCTAAAATTATACACGCGAGACCAGAATGAAGACATTAAATTTACGTCATAATGTCAACCGCGCGATGTCCCATATTGGTGGCAATTCTGAGATCCCCCGAGGGCAGTCCATCTGTTCCATATTTATGAGATCAAAGCTCTACTCCACGCCCTCGACAATGGTGATGGAGCCGGTGCTGGCGCCGGCGCGGATTTTCGCGGCCCGTTGATATTGCTCTGAGTTATAGCAGCCAAGCGCGTCCGCCATGCTGGCGAACTCAATGATCACGTGGCGCTCGCCCGTATTTCCCTCGACGCATTCATGCGCGCCGCCACGGGCCACGAAGCGCGCGCCATATTCCTCGAAGGCGGGCTTGGCGGTGGCGATATAGTCGGGGTATTTCTCCGGCTCGGTGACGCTCACATGGGCAATCCAGTAGCCTTTGGGCATTGTTCTCTCCTCGTTTGAGCTCTTGTTCAGGCCCTAGTTTATCCCTCGCGCGGGGAAATGTGCAGGTGTCTGGCGAGCGCCACCATGATGGCTCCCGATGCCGCAACGGGTATGAATGCGGTGGCTGCGGCGTGGGTCGTGTCCCACAGCGCGCCGCTGAGTATCGGCGTCACAAATGCAATCGTGTAGCCGATGGCGAAGACCCCGGCGGAGAAGTGATGAACGTCTTGCGGTTCGGCAAGCAGCGGCGGCAGCGCCAGGACAAGTATCAAGATGGCTGCGGCGCAAAAACCGACCAGCCCCGACAGGATGAGCGCGGTCATATCCCCCTCGCTCAGCGCCAGCGCGGCTGTGGCTGCGAGCGACACAACGCCAATTACGACAATGGGCCAGCGCTTGCCGACAAGCTTGTCGGCGAAAACCAGCAGCGCAAAGGAAGCCGGCAATTGCCCGCCATTGAGCGCGGTGAGCGCCGCATCGACTATTTCCCCGCGCGCCGTAGCATGCAGAAAATCGGGCAGGAAAGCGTTGGAAGTGAAATAAAGCGATGCCGCGCAGCCAAGGATGCAGCCGCATAACAGCATCTGTTTGTTGCTCCAGTCGGGCCACCAGCGCCCCGGCACGCCCTGACCCTTCAGCCCCGGCCTCGAAACGCGCCCGGCACGAAGCGCCCAGAGGAGCGCAAGGATGTTGGCCAGCAACAGAAGCGACCAGAAGGCCAGCGCGCTGCCCCAGCCGCCGAGCGCCCGGGCCAGAGCAGTGGATGCGGCAGCGCCAAGGATCTCGCCGACCAGCAGTCCGTTGACATAGGCCGCCGTCGCGAAGCCGGCATGGTTTTCAAACCAGTGGGCGACCAGCGTCGGCATGGCCGGTTGCATGATGGCGATGCCAAGCCCCATGAGCGCCGTCATCGAGAAAAGAATAGCCACATCAGGGCCGATGCCGCGCAATGCGCCGGCAAGTCCCGCGATCGCAAGACCGGCAATAAGCGCCCTAATGACGCCGGTGCGCGCCAGCAGCAGTGCGCCGAACAGGGCGCCGAAGCCGAATATCAGAACCGGCAACCCGCCTAGCGCGCCGACCGCTTTTTCACTTAAAGAGATATCGCGATGAATAAGAGGAATGAGCGGAGGGATGGCGAGCAGGGTCACCCGCAGATTGATGCCGGCGAACCAGAGAAGGCCAAGCGCCCAGAGGTTCATGGCGGATTTGGGCGGCGCGGGTGCCCCGCTGTCAGACAAGCGCCTGCTCTATCTCTTCGACGATGTCCCGCGCCGCGGTGCCCGGGTCTTCAGCCTGCGTGATGGGCCGCCCGACAACCAGATAGTCCGCGCCGGCTTGAATTGCCCTGGCGGGGGTCATGACGCGGGCCTGATCGCCCGCGTCAGCGCCTGCAGGGCGGATACCCGGCGTGACAATCAGGAAATCGTCACCGGTCGCCTCGCGGATGGAGGCTGCCTCATGACCAGAGGCAATAACGCCGTCAAAGCCTGCTTCGCGTCTCAGCTGCGCGCGGTGCAGCACCAACTCGGCGGGGGTCATGGCGCTGCCCTGCTGTTCCAGATCGGACTTGTCCAGACTTGTGAGCACGGTGACCGCGAGAAGTTTCAGATCGCTCGACCCCCGGCCCTTCATGGCGGCCTCCATGGTCTTGATGTCATGCCCGTGTACGGTCAGAAAGGCCGCGCCCAGGGCGGCGATATTTGCCGTGGCCCTCTCCACCGTGTGGGGAATGTCGAGGAGCTTGGCGTCGACAAAGACCTTCTGGCCCTGATCGCAGAGCCTGCGCGCCAGTTCCGCGCCGCCGGCGAACAGAAGCTCAAGGCCGATTTTCCACACGCCCGCATTGTCGCCGATCCTGGCGATCAGCGCATTGGCTTCTTCGGGCGTTGGAACGTCGAGGGCGACGATCAGGCGTTCGCTAGCCCTCACTCGCCCGTCCCTTCGAAGAATTCCTTCACGCGGGAGAAGAAGCCGGACGAATCCGGGTTGGTGCTGTCGGACGACGCCTTGTCAAAGTCCTTCAGGATATCTTTTTGCTTGCGCGTCAGGTTCTTCGGTGTTTCCACCTCCACCTGGATATACATATCGCCAGTGGCCTTGGAGCGCAGCACCGGCATGCCCTTGCCCTTGAGGCGAAACTGCTTGCCGGTCTGCGACTCTTCGGGGATTTTAACGCGGGAGCGCCCGCCCTCGACCGTCGGCACCTCGATCCGGCCGCCCAAAGCCGCCATGGTCATGGCGATGGGTACCATGCAGAAAATATCGGCGCCGTCGCGCTTGAAAAATTCGTGCGGCGCAATCGAGAGAAAAATATAAAGATCGCCGGAGGGCCCGCCGCGCAAGCCTGCCTCGCCCTCATTGGCGAGCCGGATGCGCGTGCCGTCCTCGACGCCGGAGGGAATTGTGACCGACAGGGTGCGTTCCTTGGTGATGCGTCCTGAACCGCGGCAGTCTGTGCATGGGTCGTCGATCATCTCTCCAACCCCCTGGCAGGCCGGGCATGTACGCTCAATCGTGAAGAAGCCCTGGGAGGCGCGCACCTTGCCGCCACCACCACAGGTGCGGCAGGCGGTCGGGCTGGTGCCGGGCTTGGTGCCGGCGCCTGAGCAGGTCTCGCACGTGATGCTGGAGGGCACACGGATTTGCGCGCTCTTACCGTCATAGGCTTCACGCAGGGATATTTCGAGATTGTAGCGCAAATCATTGCCGCGCTCGCGCATGGTGCGCGGCCCGCGGCCACGCCCGCCCATGAATTCACCGAACAGGTCATCGAAAATATCAGACATGGAGGAGGAGAAGTCGCCGCTGAAACCGTGCGGACCGCCAGGACCGCCACCGCCTTCGAATGCGGCATGGCCGAACTGGTCATAGGCCGCGCGCTTTTGCGGGTCCTTCAGCGCATCATAGGCCTCACTCACTTCCTTGAAGCGGTGTTCGGCCTTCTCATCTCCCGGATTGCGGTCAGGATGGTATTCCTTCGCGAGCTTGCGATATGCGCTCTTGATCGCCGCCGCGTCCGCGTCCCGCGACACGCCCAGCGTTTCGTAATAATCCTGCTTCGACATAACAGCTCGTTTCAGATGCGAAAATGAGCCTCGTGCCGGGCTGTAAGACGTAGCCGGCAGACGAGGCCCATTGCAGTTCTTAAAGTGAACCTATGCGGACTTCTTGGAGTCGGTGTCGTCCTTATCGTCCTTGTCGTCTTTGTCGTCTTTTACTTCCTCGAAGTCCGCGTCGAGCACATCGTCGCCGGCCTCCGAAGAGCTTTCGCCATCGCCACCCGTTTCGCCTTCCGTCTGGGCCGCCTGATACATGGCTTCGCCGAGCTTCATGGAGGCCTGCGCCAGCACATCGAGCTTGGTTTTGATGGCTTCGGTGTCATCGCCTTCCAGCGCTGTCTTCAACTCGGCGGCGGCTTCTTCAATAGTGCTCTTGTCACTATCGGAGATCTTGTCGGCGAGATCCTCAAGCATCTTTTCGGTGGAATTGAGCATTGCCTCGGCCTGGTTCTTGATCTCGACCGCTTCGCGGCGTGTCTTGTCCTCTTCGGCGTTGGCTTCGGCATCCTGGACCATCTTCTCGATATCGGCGTCGCTCAATCCACCAGAGGCCTGAATGCGGATCGACTGTTCCTTGCCGGTTGCCTTGTCTGACGCCGCCACATTGACGATGCCATTGGCGTCGATGTCGAAGGTGACATCGATCTGCGGCAAGCCACGGTGTGCCGGCGGAATGCCGACCAGGTCGAACTGGCCGAGAATCTTGTTGTCTGCGGCCATCTCGCGCTCGCCCTGGAACACGCGGATTGTCACCGCGTTCTGATTGTCCTCCGCCGTTGAGAACACCTGGCTCTTCTTGGTCGGGATCGTGGTGTTGCGCTCGATCAGCCGAGTGAACACGCCGCCAAGCGTCTCGATGCCGAGCGACAGCGGTGTGACGTCGAGCAGCAGCACGTCTTTCACGTCGCCCTGCAATACGCCGGCCTGAATCGCGGCGCCCACGGCCACAACCTCGTCTGGGTTAACGCCCCTGTGCGGCTCGCGCCCGAAGATGTTTTTCACAGTCTCGATGACCTTCGGCATACGGGTCATGCCGCCGACCAGAACCACCTCTTCGATCTCGGCCGCTTTCAGCCCGGCATCCTTCAATGCGCTCTGGCACGGGCCGACGGTCTTCTGGATGAGATCATCCACAAGGCTTTCGAGCTTGGCCCGGGTGAGCTTCATGGTGAGATGCTTCGGACCTGCCTGGTCCGCGGTGATGAAGGGCAGGTTTATTTCCGTCTGCGCCGAAGACGACAGCTCGATCTTGGCCTTTTCCGCACCCTCTTTGAGGCGCTGAAGGGCGAGCTTGTCACCGCGCAGATCAATACCCTGCTCTTTGTTGAATTCGTCAGCCAGATAATCCACCAGCCGCATGTCAAAATCCTCGCCGCCGAGGAATGTGTCGCCATTGGTGGACTTCACCTCGAACACACCGTCGCCGATCTCGAGAATCGAGACATCGAAGGTGCCGCCGCCAAGGTCATAAACGGCGATGGTCTTGCCGTCCTTCTTGTCGAGGCCGTAGGAGAGCGCCGCCGCCGTCGGTTCATTGATGATGCGCAGCACTTCAAGGCCGGCGATCTTGCCCGCGTCCTTGGTGGCCTGGCGCTGGGCGTCATTAAAGTATGCCGGTACGGTGATGACCGCCTGCTCGACCTTCTCGCCGAGATAGCTTTCAGCCGTCTCCTTCATCTTCTGCAAAATAAAGGCGGAGATCTGCGAGGGTGAATATTTCTCGCCATGGGCCTGGACCCAGGCATCGCCATTGTCCGCCTTGACGATCTTGTAGGGGACAAGCTTTTTGTCCTTGGCAACCGCCTTGTCATTGTGGCGCCGGCCAATGAGACGCTTGATCGCGAACAGGGTGTTTTCCGGATTGGTCACCGCTTGGCGCTTGGCGGTCAAACCCACCAGCCGCTCGCCATCCTCGGTGAAGGCCACCATGGACGGTGTCGTACGCCCGCCCTCGGCATTTTCGATGACTTTCGGGGTCGATCCCTCCATGATCGCGACACATGAATTTGTCGTGCCGAGATCGATTCCAATAACTTTCGACATGAGTCTTCTTAACCTCTCAACTGCGGCAGGCCGGCCGGGCCTCTGTGGCACCCGGGAAGTTCAGTGTGAGCTTCAAACTCCACTGATCCGGCCCCCTAACGATTCGATGAACCTTTGTTCAGCGGATATATAGGTTGCGCGGGGGGTGCCCGCAAGCGGTGTCGTACCCTAGCGGGGGGCCAATGGTTAAGGGTGTTTGCATCCCGGCGTTTGACCTTGTTGCCTGTTCCAAGGCGCCACACCGCACCTGTTGGAGGCGGTTTTATGGCAGAACACACCGTTTTCGCGGACTTTGTCGGTGACAACGGGAGGTGAAAGCACCCCTTTGGCGGCCTCTTAACCCGCCTTTCGGGTTATGTTCGCAGCAGAAAGCCACGCCCATGCGTCATCTTGACCAATATTTCGACCGCGCCGGCCAGGAGCAATTGGTGCGCGAAGTGCGTGGTGTGCTGGCCGAGGCTCCGCTGTTTACCCCCGCCATGCCGCGCACCGGAAAACCCTTCTCTGTCGTTATGAGCAATTGCGGTCCATTGGGGTGGGTGTCGGACAAAGCGGGTGGCTACCGCTATCAGGCAGAGCACCCGGATACCGGGGCTCAATGGCCCGCCATCCCGAAAATGTTGCTCGATCTGTGGGACGAAGTTGCGGGATATCCCGCGCCTCCGCAAGCCTGCCTGATCAATGTGTATGGTCCAAGCGCCAAAATGGGCCTGCACCGGGACGAGGACGAGGAAGATTTCTCGGCCCCCGTTGTCTCGGTCTCACTTGGGTGTACGGCGCGCTTTCGCATCGGCGGGCTGGCGCGAAAAGACCCCACCCGTTCCTTCGATCTCAAATCAGGTAATGTGCTGATACTTGGCGGCGATACGCGCCTCGCCTTTCACGGTGTCGACCGGATCAAACCGGAGACATCGGATTTGCTGGGCGATTTCCCGGAAGGGGGCCGCATCAATCTGACGCTGCGGCGGGTGACGGCACCCTAGGCGCTTTCACGCTCCACAAATGTCACCGCCTCGATGCGGTTGCCGTCACCATCGCGGATGAAGGCGGCATAATATCGGGGGTCGTAAACCTCTCGAAAGTCCGGCGGGCCGTCGCACGTACCGCCATTCTCAAGTGCCGCCTGGTGAACCGCCTTCACGGCGTCTATGCCCGGCGCGCGCAGCGCCACATGAGCCCCGGAGGAGGCATCTGAGGGGGCGCTCTCGCCAGCGCGCAGGTTCAGCCAGAATTCAGGATATTTTTTACCGAACCCGGCCGTGGTCTCCCGCTCGGCCAGTTTGGCGAGGCCGAGGGGCTCCAGGAGTTTTTCGTAGAAGGCGGTGGCGCGGGCGAGATCGGACACAGGTATGGAAACATGGTCGATCATAGGTGCCTTGCCCTAGATAGCTTCATGTTTTGATGGAATCAAAACTTACGATCTAGCTCTTTGTTTGTGCGTATCATTTTCCGATAACCGGCTTCCACTTATCGGTGATACGCACTAGGTCATGCGTTCATAACCTAGCGTGACGGGGTTCCTCAGGCGCTCTTGTCGACTTTGCCGCCGACATTCTTCTTCTGAACCTTGGCGCCCTTTTTCGGCTCCGCGCGTTTCTTGCCCTTTGTTTCAGCATCTGCTTCCGCACTATCGTCGTTGGCCGCCTGGTGCGCGGGCTCCGGAGCTTCTTTTTCTGACCTTTTTTGCTTTTCACCGCCTTTGGCGATACCGACCATGGCCGGGCGCAGGATACGATCGGCGATGACATAACCGGCCTGCACGACCTCGACGATGGTGCCTTCGGCCACATCCTTGTCATCGACCTCGAACATGGCCTGATGCTTGTTGGGGTCGAAGCGCTCGCCCTTGGGGTCGAGCCGGGCGATGCCGTGGCGCTCCATCACGTTCATGAGTTCGCGCTCGGTGACCTTTATGCCATCGAGGAAGCTTTGCAGTGCCGGGTCTTCCTTGGCGGCGTCTTCGGGCACATGGGCGATGGCGCGGGCAATATTGTCGGCGATGGTGAGCGTGTCGCGGGCAAAGTTGGAGACGGCGAACCTTGCCGTATCGGACTTGTCGCGCTCGGTGCGCCGGCGCAGATTCTCCATCTCGGCCGCCGCACGCAGCAGCCGGTCCTTCAAATCCGCATTCTCTTCTTTCAGCGCTTCAAGCTCGCCCGCGCGCCAGCCGCTGACCTCGCCCTCGCCCTGTTCGGGCGTGGCGGCGTCATCTTCCGGCAGGTCACCATTTTCGCCCGCATCTTCACCAGGCGTCTGTTTGCTTTTTTCGTCGTTCATTTATCACTCGTGAATCATATCAGGAGGGTTGCCCACGATATCAGGCCAGTGGCCGCAAAAATCAAGGGAGCATATGGCCGATAAGCTTGGCGGTGTAATCGACCATCGGGATGATACGGGCGTAATTCAGCCGTGTCGGGCCAATAACGCCGAGTACGCCGACAATGTTACGGTCGCTGTCCTTGAACGGCGCCACCACCATGGACGAGCCGGAAAGCGAGAATAGCTGGTTTTCCGAGCCGATGAAGATGCGCACCCCGTCGGCGCGCTCCGCGTGGGTCAGAACTTCGATCAGGTCCTGCTTGGCCTCCAAATCGTCAAACAGCTTGCGGATGCGCTCCAGATCATCAAGCGCGGTGAGGTCATCGAGCAGGTGCGAGCGCCCGCGCACAATCAGGTTCTTCTGGCCATCGTCGGGGCCGGACCATGTGGCGAGGCCCTGCTGCACCATTTTTGCCGTCAGCTCATCCAGCTCGGCCTTGCGACTGGAAAGCTCGGCCTCAATCTGGCGCCGTGCATCTTGAAGCGTTTTGCCGGCAATACGGGCATTGAGATAGTTCGCCGCCTGAATGAGCACCGAAGCCGGCATGCCCTCTGGCAGATTTACAATGCGGTTCTCGACGCTGCCGTCTTCGGCCACGAGAACAGCCAGTGTTTTATTCGGCTCGAGGGAGACAAATTCAATCTGTTTGAGCTTTTTGGTCTGATTGTCGGTCAGCACCACGCCGGCGCAGTTGGCGAGACCTGACAGCATCTCGCCGGTTGCGCTCAGCATGTCTTCCAGGCCGCGTTCCCCCGCGCCTGCCGTGAGCTGGGATTTGATGTGCGAGCGCTCCGCTCCGCTCAGATCGCCAATCTCCAGAAGGGCGTCGACAAACAGGCGCAAGCCGGTTTCCGTCGGCAGGCGTCCCGCGCTTGTATGCGGCGCGTAGATCAGCCCCAGATCTTCCAGGTCGGACATGATATTGCGCACCGATGCTGGCGACAGAGTCATCGGCAGGGCACGCGAAATGTTGCGCGAGCCCGCCGGGTCGCCGGTGGAAATGTAGCTCTGGACGATCTGGCGGAAAATTTCGCGTGAGCGCTTGTCGAGGTCGGTAAGCACCGACGCGCCTTCGCGCATTGCAAGCTCGGCGGCTTCGGTCAGTTCCTTCTGTCTCATGCAGCGGAATGTAAGGCGGTGCGAATGACGCGTCAAATCGGTTGCTTAACGGCATTGTGTTTGTTGATCCAATCCATCGCCTCCCATAGGGTGCGCGCTTGATTCATGGATTCGGAGAAAAGCCTCAATATGCGCCCTTCAAAACGTCAGCCCGACGAGCTTCGCCCTGTTTCACTGGAACGCGGCGTTTCGCTGCATGCGGAAGGCTCGTGCCTCATCAAGTTCGGCAACACCCATGTGCTGTGCGCGGCATCTCTGGAAGAGCGCGTGCCGCCGTGGATGAAGGGGCGCGGCTCGGGCTGGGTGACCGGGGAATATGGCATGCTGCCGCGCTCAACCGGAGAGCGCATGCGCCGCGAGGCGTCGGCCGGCAAACAGGGCGGGCGCACGCTTGAAATCCAGCGCCTCATTGCCCGGTCTTTGCGCGCCGTGGTCGATCTCAAAGCGCTCGGTGAGCGGCAGATCACCGTCGATTGCGACGTCATCCAGGCCGATGGCGGCACGCGCACCGCGTCCATCACCGGCGCATGGATTGCGCTGCATGACTGCGTGTCCTGGATGAAGGCCCGCGACATGGTCGGCGATGACGTCATCCTCGATCAGGTGGCTGCGGTCTCCTGCGGCATCTATAGCGGCACGCCGGTGCTGGATCTGGATTATGCCGAGGATTCAGAAGCCGGGACGGACGCCAATTTCGTCATGACCGGCAAGGGCGGCATCGTCGAGGTGCAGGGCACGGCGGAGGGCGAACCCTTCAGCCCCGAGCAGTTCGATGAGTTGATGGCGCTGGCGAAAAAGGGCATCGGCGAGCTGGTCGAGTTGCAAAAGCTCACGATTAGTTAGAGCGGGTGGCTTGGAATAGTTTACAATACGTTCTAGCGCCGGGCGGCTCATGACCACCAAACTCAAAGCAGGCGACAGGCTGGTGGTGGCAAGCCACAATCCGGGCAAGGTTCGCGAAATCCGCGACTTGCTGGCGCCCTACGGCGTCGAGGGGGTATCCGCGGTAGAACTGAACCTCCCCGAGCCCGAAGAAACCGGCAAAACATTTATCGCCAACGCCGAACTCAAAGCGCGTGCCGCCGCGCGGGTGAGCGGCTTGCCCGCACTGGCGGATGACAGCGGGCTTGAAGTCGCCGCGCTCGATGGTGCGCCCGGCATCTATTCCGCGCGCTGGGCGGGGGAGGAAAAGGATTTCGAGGCCGCCATGGGCCGGGTCGAGGTGGCATTGGCTGAAGCAGATGCAAGAACGCCGGACAAACGCGGTGCAAATTTCACCTGCGCCCTGACCCTTGCCACGCCCGATGGCGCCTGCCACACATTTGAGGGTAAGGTCTTCGGCACGCTGGTCTGGCCGCCTCGCGGGGCCCGCGGCTTCGGCTATGATCCGATTTTTCTGCCCGAAGGCGGGAGCGAGACCTTCGGCGAAATGGAGCCGGATAAGAAACATGGCCAATCTCACCGCGCCAGAGCCTTCGAGCTCTTCCAGGAAGCCTGCCTTGGCGCTGCCGGTTGACCCCGGTTTCGCGGTCTATGTCCACTGGCCCTTCTGCCAGGCCAAGTGCCCCTATTGCGATTTCAATTCCCATGTGCGCCAGGGCGGTATCAACGAGGCGCGGTTCCGATCCGCCTATCTGGCCGAGCTGGACCATATGCGCGAGTTGACGGGCCCGCGCGAGGTGGGAAACATCTTCTTCGGCGGCGGCACGCCCTCGCGCATGATGCCTGAAACCACCGCCGCTATTCTTGAGCGCATCGCCAAAAACTGGACGCTCGGGACGGACGCCGAGATCACGCTCGAAGCCAACCCCACGAGCGTGGAGGCGGAGCGTTTCGCTGGCTTTCGCGCCGCCGGGGTCAACCGGGTGTCGGTGGGGCTGCAGGCCCTGAACGACGCCGACCTGAAAGCATTGGGGCGCACCCATGATGTGCGCGAAGGCCTCGCCGCGCTCAAGATCGCGCAAAATCACTTCGAGCGGGTGTCCTTCGACCTTATCTATGCCCGGCCCCGCCAAACGCTTGTGGGGTGGCGCGATGAACTCGGTGAGGCTTTGAAGCACGCCACGGGACACATGTCCCTCTACCAGCTCACCATCGAGGAGGGCACGCCCTTCGCTGCGCTACACGAAGCAGGCAAGCTGGTGACGCCAGGCGAAGATTTGTCGCGCGATTTCTATGTCATGACGCAGGAGATGTGCGGTGAGGCCGGTCTGCCCGCCTACGAAGTGTCCAACCACGCGAGCCCGGGCCAGGAAAGTCTGCACAATCTCGGTTACTGGCGCGGCGGCGACTATGCCGGCGTTGGTCCGGGCGCCCATGGCCGGCTCGCCTTCGACGGTGCGCGCCACGCGCTCTCAACGATTCATATCCCCGAGGACTGGGCCGAGCGGGTGCTGGCGCAGGGGCATGGGATTGAAAATACCGAGCGGCTCTTTGCCAGTGATATCGCGGAAGAATATCTGCTCATGGGGCTGCGGCTCACCGAAGGCATAGAGCTGTCGCGCTACGCGGCTCTTGGCGGCGAGATCGACTATTTCACCCTCGCCACGCTGGAGACCGACGCCCTGGTGCGCGTGGAGGAGGACCGCCTCATGGCCACGCCCGACGGGCGGCTGGTGCTGAACTCGGTTATCGCCGCGCTGGCTGGGTGAGGGGGGGGGTGCAAGATGCCTGCGCTGGAACAAGCGATTGCCACGAAAGAAGTATAAGCGCGGGATTGGGTCTTACTCGAGAGACCTCGGTTCATCGAAGTAGGACTGTATATCCGGATAGTATTCGCGAAGCCAAATCGCGCCGTCAACGGCGCCCAATACGAGACCAATTGGCCCGAGCGCGCGCCGTGCCCCAGCTTTCAAAAGCCATTTCGCAACGCGTTTGGCTGCGCGGTTTTCCGTTTGTTTGCTGAGGGGCCTGCGACTTGGTGTTTGGGGTGGAGACTCCAGCTGTCCACGAATTGAGACCGGCTTTTTCTGGAGTGGAACTTTAAGCTTTTTGGTAGGCGAGGGCTTTCTCTTGGGCGGTCGATGTTTCGCGTAGTCCCATTGCTTGGGGATCACTGAGCTCTTTGACAAACGGGCGCTTGTTTAAGCGTGCGGACGAACCAGCTTGCTCCATCGTCACCCCGGGATTTATTCCCGGGGTCCATTGGCGGTTCAGCTTTTCGGAGAAGTGGATTGGATGCCGGGAATGAATCCCGGCATGACGGGCGTGCTACCCTCCGCACCAAGAGGCCCCCATGCTCCGCATCAACCCCCGCATAAGCATCCCCGACAGTGAGCTGGAGGAGCAGTTCATCCGCGCGTCGGGGCCGGGCGGGCAGAATGTGAACAAGGTATCAAGCGCGGTGGAGCTGCGTTTCGATGTGCGAGGCTCGCCCAGCCTGACCGATGAAGTGCGTCTCCGGCTTATCCGTCTTGCGGGCTCACGCGCGACCAAGCAAGGCGTAATCGTCATCCGCGCGGAACGCTTCAGAACACAGGAGCGCAACCGCGCTGACGCCCGTGATCGTCTCACGCGGCTTATCGCCCGCGCGGCCATCCAGCCCAGGGCGCGCATCAAAACCAAGCCCTCACGGGCCTCCGTCGAGCGCAGATTGCGCGCCAAGGCGCATCGCGGCACCCTCAAGCTGAAAAGAAGCGTTAGGCCGGCGGGCGACGATTAGTGCGTATCACCGATAAGTGGAAACCGGTTATCGGAAAAATGATACGCATAAAAAACTGGATCGTAAGTTTTGAGTCCATCAAAACATGAAGCGATCTGGGTCTGGGCCAGTTCGAGTAAGTCTATTTCGGTTTTGCCGCCGATATCGGCTAGACTGGCCTGACAGCGAGTGAACCAGAAGTGGGAGGCTTTCATGGCCAAGGTATCCATGACCACCAATTTGAATGCGTCCGCCGATCAGGTATGGAAACTGATTGGCGGGTTCAATGCCCTGCCGGACTGGCATCCAGCCGTTGAGAAGAGCGAGCTGACCGAGGAAGGACAGATGCGCACCCTGTCGTTAACAGGTGGCGGCACGATTGTCGAAAAACTCGAGAAGGTCGATGACGGCGCCCACACCTACACCTATTCGATTACCGACAGCCCGCTGCCGGTCGCCAATTACACCGCGACCATCAAGGTGTCGGGCGAGGGCGAGAACTCCACCATCGAATGGTCGAGCGATTTCGAACCCATTGGCGGCGCTTCGGCGGAAGAAGCCATGCAGGCAATCCAGGGCATCTACCAGGCCGGGTTTGATAATCTGAAGAAGATGTTCGGCAGCTGAGGCGGGGCTTTTTTCGCTCACGGCACTTCCCGCCTTTTTTGTTGGCCTACCGCCTATCGGCTACTTGAGGCCATGGGCGGGTCTGCATGGGAGCGGTTATTCCACCCATGCCCGGTTGAAATATCTGGTGGAACCAACTTGCGTCACTGAAAGATGCGTGACAGGGCCGGTGTCGTTGCTGGACGAAAAAATGTGTTCGCGCGCTTCGGGTCCGGCGCCGTCATCGCCCTGACCCCGAAAAGCCTCCCGAAGCACTCGTCCGTCGAGACCGGCGGGCACGTCGAGCCCCAGCAGCTCCAGCACCGTGGGCGTAATATCGATATTACCGGCCGGCACCGTCATGGGTTTCGCTTGTGAAAACGCGCTGCCTGACATGGCCAGGAAATTGTGCAGCTCAAACGGGCTCAGCCCGCCATGGCATCCCCCGCCCACGGGGTAGATCGCATCATGGACCGTCATCCCGGGCAGGCCCCATTCATTGTCGTCGTGTGTGTAACGCAAAACCAGAGCAATATCGGGCGCCCTGCGGTGCGCCAGCGCTATGTGATCGTGCGTCAGCGTGCCGCCCGCGCCATCGCGGGTGAATAATGGCCCGCACCAGTCCTGGCTTCTCAACCAGCCGGTTATCTCGGACACGCGTGCGGGATCGGAATCCTTGACCCAGATGCCGCCTGCGCTGCCGACCACGATGGTGCACCCGGCGTCATCTTGCGTTCCGGCCTCAAAGCCCGCATCGGCCAGCTTGGCCTTCAGATCCAGCCGCTCACCAGCCAGGGAGATCTGGCCATGGTCGGAAAGCGCGATGATCTGCAAACTCCCGGCTTCGATATGGTTTTCCTGCCGGGCGAGTATGCGCCCGAATTCAGAGTCGACGTGACGAATGGCGCGCAGGGCATTGTCCGAGCCGATACCAAGATGATGGCACGTCTCGTCCGGCTCGCACAGCCATAGCAGCATGACATCCGGGTCAATGTCGCGCTCTACATAGTCCAGATAGCCATCGACCGCGTAGCTGATCCAGTCCAGCGCAGGCAGGGTATATTCAGGCAAGGGCCCAAGCCGCTCAACGATCTTCGACAGGACACCGGCCGGAGCCGACGCTTCGGGACGATTTAACGCCAGGCGAAAGCTGCCATTGGTCTCGGCCGCATGGTTGATCAGACGCCCGCCGCCCGGCGTTCCCGCGCTGATCGTGGCAAAGGACCGCCCGGCCTGGGTGAGGCGTTCTCCAAGGGTAGGAACATCGAACAGCCGCCCCGGCAATTGCTTTAACGCGGCTTCCAGCTGCAGGTCGTCGCCGGAGTTGAGAACGCAGGATTGCCCCCCCTCGTCCAGCACGAACTTGTTGGCGACGATGCCGTGTTTTTGAGGGTAACAGCCGGTAATGACCGCCGACTGGTTGACCCGGGTCTCGGTCGGGAAGGTGGAGCGGGCGTTCACATAGTGGACACCCTCGCTCGCGAATTTATGGAGATTCGGCATCGCTTCGGGCGTCACGAATTCCGGACGCAGCGCATCAAGCACTACAATTAAAATCCGCTGTCGACTGGTTTCATTCATCATTGAGGCTATGAACTAGAACTGCGCCCGGCCGAAGGTGAGTGGCGCAGGCCTCACAACCCGTGCGCCGAACTTCTGAACTTCCAGGATCGCCAGGCCGCGCTCAGAAGTTCCGTCCCCCAGCAGGCGGAACAGGCCGTCCACGCCGGCAAATCCGCGCGCCCGTGTCAGCTGCTGGGCCGTGTAGCGTTTGCCCGGCTTGCTCCGCGAGAGCGCAATGGCGATGCCAACCGCATCATAGGAGAGGGAGGCCAGGCGCGGCGGCGGCGTCTGGTAGGTTTTCACATAGCGCTGGGTGAAGGCGCGCCAGCCTTTGGGATCGGGCGCGGGGAACCAGCCGCCGACGAGGGGCTTCTCACGCCCCACATTGGCATAGTCCCACAGTCCGGATCCGATCAGCTTGATCTTTTTTGTATCGATTTCGAAATAGGGCATGAGAGCTGAGACCATGGGCAGGTGTTGCTGCCCGACGGGAATGAACAGCGTGTCGACCTGCGGCGGAATAGATGGGTCTTCCGACTTGGTGAGCGGGGCGATCCGCTTGGCCGGTTCAAGCATGGAGTTGGCGTCCAGCGGGAATTGTTCAATAGCCACGAGCTGTCCCCCCTGCGCGCTGACCGCACGCCTGAATGCGCCCTCGACGATCTTGCCATAGGCTGACTTGGGGATGAGCGCGGCAAAGTTGCGCCGCCCCTGGCTCATGGCAAACGAGACGATGGCCGGCACATCGCGCCCAGCAAGGAAGCTCAACAGATAGACACCGTTACCCGCGACCGTCTGGTCGGAGGAAAAAGCAACCATCGGCACATTGGCGGCCCGTGTTATTTGAGCAGCGGCCGTGACGGATTTCGCGAACAGGGGGCCGATGACAAGCTCAGCACCAGCCTGCACCGCTGATGTGGCGGCGATCTTGGCGCCAGCGGGCGTTCCCTGCGTATCCCTGGTCATCAAGGTAACGGTGGGGTTGTCCAGATCGAACAGGGCCAGCTCACCGGCCTGCTTCAGTGCCTTGGCGATATTCGCCGCACTGCCTGGCCCGCTCAGCGGCAGCAGCAGGGCGACCTTGACGGTAGGACGCGGTTGGCCGGGCTGGCCGTCACCGAACTGGTTATTGGGGTCAAATCCACCCGATACCTGACCGCGGCGCGAGCCTCCGGTGGAGCAGGCGGCTATGATGATGCCGACGGCGCAGAGCAGCAGTGCGCGTTTTATCAGGCCTAACAGCATATCGGTGGACAGGGTCGAACCCATGAGGACCTTTCAGTTGAGTGTCGCGGCTGTGTATCAAGCGATAAAAAGCATATTACCGCATTGTGACACGAGGTGGTGATCAGTCTATGCATGGTTACGTTTAACGTCATCCTCAATTCGGCTGACAGCTCATCTGTATGTCAACATGATGGACGCCCGCGCGGTTCTTCGCCTAGGTTTTGTATTCCATGACACAAGATGAAACCAAGCCCCATGATGCGGACCCCAACTCCGTTCTTTCCAGCGCCGCATCAGCGCTGCAAGGAGAATTGGCAAAGCCGCTTCGCGAGGGCTTGCACCTCGTCTCGACACCTATTGGCAATCTGGCCGATATGTCACTGCGGGCGCTTGGTGTATTGGCGCGCGCCGACCTCATTTTCTGTGAGGATACGCGTCATTCGCGCAAACTTCTTGGTCACTACGGGATTTCAGGCGAACTGCACGCCTATCACGAACATAATGCGGCGAGGGAGCGCCCGCGCATAATTGCCCGTATCCGCGCCGGACAATCGGTTGCGCTCATTAGCGATGCCGGTACACCACTCATCTCGGACCCCGGGCACAAGCTGGTGCGCGAGGTGCGAGACGCCGGGTTCGAGGTCCATGCCATACCCGGCGCGTCGGCGGTGCTGGCGGCGCTTACATCGTCCGGGCTTCCTACAGACCGGTTTTTCTTTGAAGGTTTCCTGCCGCCTAAAACTGTCGCCCGGCGTAAACGCCTTGAAGACCTGACAGACATTCCAGCCACCCTGGTCTTCTATGAAGCCCCGCAGCGCCTTGCCGCGATGCTGGTTGATGTGAGCGAAGTCCTGGGCGATCGGCAGGGCGCCGTCGCCAAGGAGCTTACCAAGCTGTATGAGGGTTTCTCACGCGGCACGCTTAAGGAGCTGGCGGCAGGGTCGGTTGAAGCGCTCGGCGAAAGGGGCGAGTTTGTTGTTCTGGCCGGGCCTGCTCCGCCGTCGGAGGTTTCCGATGAGGATATTCAGACCAGGCTGGGGATGGCGCTGAAGGACGCCTCGTTCCGCGATGGCGTGCAGGATGTGAGCCATATGCTCTGCGTGCCGCGCAAGCGCGTGTACCAGCTCGCCCTGGCGCTCAAGGACAAAACCGGGGAAGGCGGCCAATGAATACCCGCGCACGCCGGGCCGCCGAACACCGCGGACACAGGGCCGAGACGTTGGCGGCGCTCCTCCTGAGGATAAAGGGGTATAGAATAGTCGGGTGGCGGTTCCGCTCCCGGGCCGGGGAAATCGATCTCATCGCCCGGCGTGGACGGCGCCTTGCATTCGTGGAGGTGAAAGCAAGGCGAACGCCAAGCGAAGCGGCCTGGGCCATAACCCCGCGCCAGCAGGCGCGCATTATACGGGCGGCCGAGCACTGGCTGGCGATTCATGGCGGAACACAGGATTTCGATATGTCGTTCGACGTGGTGCTGATCGGGCCGTGGGCGTGACCGCGACATATTTCGTCGGCATTTCGGGTTTGACGCGGACGCCCGCACGCGGCAGCTTCATATGAAAGTAAACGGAGGGGTGTATGGCACTCAAAGTTGCGTTCCAAATGGATCCGATCGACCGGATTGACATCAGGGGCGATTCCACATTCGCGCTGCTGCTGGAAGCACAGGCGCGCGGCCATGAGCTGTTTTATTACACACCGCAGAACCTGGCGCTGCGTAACGGTGAGCTGATGGCCCATGGGTCTACGCTCAAAGTGGAGGACTGCGAGGGCGACCACTACACGCTCACAGACCCGCGCACGGTGGATCTTGGCGATCTTGACGTGGTGCATCTGCGCCAGGACCCGCCCTTCGACATGAGCTACATCACCACCACCCATCTGCTCGAGCGCGTTCACCCCGAAACCCTGGTGGTGAATGACCCGTGCCATGTGCGCAACGCGCCGGAAAAAGTCTTCGTACTGGATTTTCTCGACCTGATGCCGCCGACCATGGTGACGCGCTCGCTCGATGACGTGAAGGCGTTCCGTGCCGAATATAACGACATCATCATCAAGCCGCTTTACGGCAATGGCGGGGAGTCCGTATTCCTCCTGAGAAAGGACGACACAAATTTGGCGTCGCTGGTCGAGCTGTTCCAGCTGATGCTGCGCGAGCCTTTCATGGTGCAGCAATATCTTCCTGAAGTGAGAGCTGGCGACAAGCGGATTATCCTCGTCGACGGCGAGCTTGCCGGGGCCATTAACCGGGTGCCGGCGCAGGACGAGACCCGCTCCAACATGCATATCGGCGGCACGCCAAAGCCGGTTGATCTGACGGCCCGCGATCACGAGATTTGCGAGCGGCTTGGTCCAGAGTTGAAGAAACGCCGCCAGATTTTCGTCGGCATCGACGTCATTGGCGACTATCTCACCGAAATCAACGTCACCTCTCCCACCGGCATCCGCGAGGTCAAGCGCTTCGGCGGCAACGACATTGCGAGCATGATCTGGGACGTGATCGACGGACGCGCGGGGAAGGGGCGTTAGCGCTTCTTGGCGGGAGGTTTCTTTTTCCCCCTGCGTTTTGCCGTGCGCTTGGCCGCAGTCCCTTTCCGCGCAGCCCTCTTTTTTGTTGTCTTCGAGGCTGCCTGCTTGCGGCGTTTGCGGGTTGCAGGCGGCTTTTTCTTCTCTCCCTGCTCAAGGGCGGCGGCAATTTCCGCGGCCTGGGCTTCGAGCTGCATTTCGGTGAGAAGGCGTTGCTCGGTTACATAATGCTCCATGGTCTTGCGCAGCACCGCGCGGTAAACCAGCCAGGCGTGCGCGGCCAGCCCCAAGCCCCAGCCCAGTAACGGCCAGATCGACCACAGGGTTTCAGGCGAGGTTGTGATGTTGAGCACGATCAGGAAGGTATTGACGCTGAGATAGACGAACAGGTGAACCGCGACGCCGCGCACATCCGGGTCGGCCAGAAGCCGGCCTTCGGCGCTTCGAGCCTCCGCCCACTCGGCAAAAGCGTGGGCTGCGATGCCGATGCCCCAGCCCGCGAGCGGCCAGATCGCCCACCACTCGCGCGTCTCGCCGGGCTCCAGTGTTTGAGTCGCGTTTATCGCGAACAGAACGGCGTTCACCACCAGATAGGTTGCCAGATGAGTGAGAAAGGCCTTGCGGCCCGTTGAAGCGCTCATGATGTGTCTGTCCAACAGAATTGCATGGAAATAAGGGACATCCTCTATCCTGCAAGATGTGCAATAAGCTATGGGTTAGCGATGAGATAGATCAAGTTCCATGGAAAATAACTCCGAAACCGCCAGTTCTGAAAGCGCCTCGCAGGCCGGTGCTCTTGCCCATATCCGCGTGCTCGATCTGAGCCGTGTGCTCGCCGGGCCATGGGCTGGGCAGATGCTGGGCGATATGGGCGCCGACGTCATCAAGGTGGAGCGTCCGGGCCACGGCGACGATACCCGCGGCTGGGGTCCGCCTTTCCTGACCAATGCCGATGGCGGGCGCGGCGACGCCTCCTATTACACCGCCGCCAACCGCAACAAGCGCTCAATCGCGGTGGATTTTGCCACCCCTCGCGGTGCGGAGCTGGTGCGGCAACTGGCGCAAAAAGCCGATGTGGTCATCGAGAATTTCAAGCTCGGTGGGCTGAAGAAATACGGCCTCGACCATGAAACGGTTTCCGCCGCCAACCCGTCCGTCATCTATTGCTCGATCACCGGCTTCGGCCAGACCGGGCCTGATGCCGCGCGCCCGGGATACGACTATGTCATCCAGGGGATGGGCGGGGTGATGAGCCTCAACGGCAGGCCAGATGGCGCGCCCGGTGACGGTCCGGTCCGGGTCGGCCTTGCCATCTCCGATCTGTTCGGCGGCATGTATGCCTCGACCGCGATCTTGAGCGCGCTGGTGCACCGCGAGCGCACCGGGGAGGGACAATATATCGATTGCGCATTGCTCACCGCCCAGGTGGCGGGCCTCGCCAACCAGGGCGCGAGCTACCTGACCGGGAACATTGTGCCGGTGCGCACGGGCAACTCTCACCCGGCCGTGGTGCCCTACCGGACCTATGAGACTGACGATGGGCACATGATCCTCGCGGTGGGCAATGATACGCAGTTCGCCCGCGCCTGCGCTGTGCTGGGGCTTGAGGGCCTGGCGCAAGACCCCCGCTACAAGACCAACACCGCGCGCATCGAAAACCGCGCGGCGCTCGACGAGATACTGGAAAATGCCATGGCAAAATGGACCCGCGATGATCTACTGGCCGCGCTTGAGGCGGCCACCGTGCCCTGCGGGCCGATTTTCAGCATCGATGAAGTTTTCGCCAATCCGCAGATCAGGCACCGTGAACTGGTGCAGACGCCGGTGCGCGCTGACGGGACACGAGTTCCCGTCGCCGGCTATCCCGTCAAGATGTCCGCGACGCCGGCCACCACGCGGCGCGCACCCCCGGCGCTGGGCGCGGATACTACGCAAATATTGCGCGAGGAGCTGGGGCTTGCAGGCGCGGAGATCGAAGCGTTGCGGGGCGAGGGCGTGATCGGGGGGTGAAGTAACATAAATGTTCACATAATGTTCTTGTGAACTTTTGGGCGTTTGTATACTTGACGTACCAATACGGCGATGCCGCCTGATTCGGCGACGGGCCAACCACCGCATCGTCTATCCCTCGCGCATTCAGCTGATCGCCGCCATGAACCCGTGCCGCTGCGGTCGCGCGGGCGAACCAGGATTTGCCTGCCGTCAGGGCAAGAACTGCGCGGACCGCTACCAGGCGCGCGTGTCGGGGCCGTTGCTCGACCGGATCGACATGCAGATCGAGGTGCCGACGGTGACCGCCGCCGATCTCATCATGCCGCCGGCCGCTGAAGGCAGCGAGGCGGTACGAGCGCGGGTCATCGCCGCGCGGGCGGTGCAATTGGAGCGCTATGCGGAGCTGGAAAGCAAGGGCGTGCGCACCAACTCGGATTGCGACGGAACGCTGCTGGAAGAAATCGCCGCGCCCGACCGGGCCGGCATGGCATTGCTGCTCGAGGCGGCCGATACGCTCAAACTATCGGCACGCGGCTATCACCGGACCTTGCGCGTGGCCCGCACCATGGCCGATCTGGATGGCGCGGCCGAGGTCGCGCGGGTTCATATCGTCGAGGCTCTGAGCTACCGGGGCGAGACGCACAAACGGCAGATCGCGGCCTAGGTCATGGACTCATTAACTGCATCCATTCTGCGCGGGTGGCGTGGAAACCTTTACAAAACGCTCTAGCGCCGAATCTCTTACTAAAAAAACCGCTCCTGATCTTCAGTACGGTAAACCTTTTTCAAGCAAAATCTGTTTGGCTGGGAAGCTGTAGTAGCGTTTGGGCGCTGAGCCCCCAGTGAGTTGGCGTAAACATTAGTGTTGCATTTTTACAAATTCATCCCTTCGGGTGACCTGAAACCAGCAAATTCCAACGAGGCGCCATTGCCTGGCCGGCGCGCCCTTGAGCCTGGCGGGAACCACGCGAAATCCGGCCGCATCGAAGCCATTCTGGCGCCAGGTATACTGGCCATATCAGGTCTGGTTATCGCTGCGCTCGCCTTCGCTCAGGACGCAGCGTGGTTCGATGCGCAGACGGGCAGCCTGTTTGCTGCTCTGGCCCTTGTCGCAAGCGCGGTTGCTCTCCTATGGAGCCGGCGTGGCCAGCGGCAGGAGGACATACAGGGTTCGATCCTCCAATATCTCGCGGGCCGGCTCGAGGGCGGCATCGAATCGCTGAAAGATTTGCATTGGGAATTGCGGGAAAGTGAAACCCGCTACCGCGATCTTCTCGACCATCAGGGCGATATCATCGTTCGCCGGGACGATGCGCACCGCCTGACATTCGTCAATGACGCCTTCTGCCGCGCGTTCGGCATGAACCATCGCGATGTCATCGGCCGTGTGTTCGAGCCCGTGGTGCTTGAAGGGATGAGCGAGGAAGAGGTTCAGGCGCTGCCGCTGGACGATACCCCGCGCTGCTATGAGCAATCCATAGAGACTGCTGTTGGTCCGCGCTGGTTTGCCTGGGAGGAGTTCCTGGTGCGCGATGAAAAGGACCGCATCAAGGAAATTCAGTGCGTTGGACGCGATATCACCGAGCGCCGTGAAGCGGAAAGCGTGCTGCAAGACGCCCGCGATGATGCCGAAAGTGCAAACCGCTCCAAATCCCGGTTCCTGGCGGCCATGAGCCACGAAATTCGCACGCCGATGAATGGCATACTAGGCATGACCGGATTGCTGGTCGACACTGAATTGACGGCGGAACAGAGCACCTATGCGCGCGCCATCAACTCTTCGGCTAAGACGCTGCTGTCGCTGATCGATGAAATACTGGATTTCTCAAAAATCGAGGCCGGTAAGCTCGAGTTGCGGCCCTCGCCGTTTGCTCTTGCGGACGCCGTGCAGGGTGTTGTCGAGCTGCTGGCGCCAAGAGCCTATGACAAGGGGTTGCAAATTGGCTGGTACGTGGACCCGGATCTGCCCGTCAGCATGATCGGCGATGAAATCCGCATTCGTCAAATCCTGATGAACCTGGTCTCCAACGCCATCAAATTTACCGATGAGGGCGGCGTGACACTTGAGGTGGTGGCCGAAGAGGATGCGAACAAGATGGCCGGCATGGTGCCGGTCTCATTTACCGTGCGCGATACAGGTGTTGGACTTGAGCCTGAAGCCCTGGGGACCATCTTCGGAGAGTTCGAGCAGGCTGATTCAGGACCGGCCCGGCGTCATGGCGGCACGGGGCTGGGTCTCGCCATCTCCAAGCGGCTGGTGGAAATGATGCAAGGCGACATCACCGTTGCCAGCGATGTGGGGCGTGGATCGGTGTTCACGTTCATGGTGCCTTTCAAAGCGGCGAAAGACACGACCACCCTGCGCGAGATATGGCGCCCGGCCACGGGCCGCAAGATCCTTCTCATAGGAGACGGAGAACTGGAAGCGAACGCGGTTGAATCCCTGTTGATACGTTCAGGCTGTGACGTGGTCCGCGCCAGACCCGCCGAGGCGGCGGTTGAGGTCTGGAGCGCTGCGGACCGGGGCGCGCCGTTCGATGCGGTTATCGCGGATGCAAACGGGCTAGACGGCAGCGCCAATATTCTGGCCCAGGCGCGCGATGCGCGCGGTGATGCGGGGGTTGTGAAGTCCATCGTCATGATCGACCCTCATCAGCGGGGTGAAATATCGAAATTGAAGGGGCTGGGTTTCGACGCCTACCTGGTGCGCCCCGTGCGTCCCGCATCGCTGTTCGCGCAACTGCGCTCTGAGGCGGACACTGACGAGGTGCAAGTGGAGGGCCGGAGAGAATTGGGCGTTGCGAATGATGGCGCTGCGACGCAAAACCAGGAGGTGCACAAGCGCCGGGTGCTGCTGGCCGAGGACAATGACATCAACGCCTTGCTTGCGCGAAAGATGCTGGAGCGGGTGGAGTGCGATGTGGTGCATGCACGAAATGGCGAGGAGGCCACCCGCGCGGCCAGGGCTGCTTTTTCCTCACCCGAGGGGCGTTTCGATCTCATCCTGATGGACATTCATATGCCCGAAATGGACGGCCTTGAGGCAACGCGGAGAATTCTCGAACTTTATGGTAATAGCCCGGCCTCCAGCAGCGGCCGCCCGCCGATCATCGCTCTCACGGCTAATGCATTCCCCGAAGACCGCGAGAAATATCTGGAAGCGGGCCTGGATGATTATCTGGCCAAACCGTTCGAGCGCGAGGACCTTGATGCGTTGCTTGAAAAGTGGACACAAGAGCCGGTCGGGCAGGTCAAACACGCCACCCATGCCACCGGCGGCGGGGCGAGCTGCGCATAGTTGTGCCCGATGACCCCGGCCCTGAGTGTGATCGCCTGTTCTGCCGGTAATTCCATCATCAGAAGAGCGGTGTCGCAAACGTGATCCGCCAGTGTCGCAAATTTTTTCCAAAAGGTTTGCCAGTCATCCTTCCTTGTGGTCGAATCAGACCCATATAAATGGCAGAATTGAAACGGCGAACGTGCGATCCGGCCCGGTGTTGCCATTTCCGATAACAAGCGAAAGAGGGCATGCATGACCCCTAAGCCGCGCGGGTTCGTGAGTAAGTTCAACACGATCCGGAAGCTTCGCCCGGTACCGGGCCGTAAGCTGCCGCCTCAAACGCTCACGCCCCGCAGATCTTTTGGCGGTCAGCGCCAGCGGCCAAAAATCTATGGGCGGATTGGCAATCTGGAAGTGGTGCTTGCCCGCACCAGGAGCGATCTCAAGCGCGCGCAGCGGTTGCGCTACCACGTCTTCTACGAGGAGATGTCAGCGATCCCTGACGCCCTCGCCACCATGTCACGCCGCGATGAGGATAGCTTCGATCCGTTGTGCGATCACCTGCTGGTGCTGGATTATGTGCCGGCCGCAAAGGGCTGCCCCTGGCCGCGCCGTCCCCGTGTTGTCGGCACATGCCGGATCTTGCGCCAGGACGTGGCGGAGCTGCATAACGGCTTCTACACCCAGAGCGAATATAATATTTCCCCAATGCTCAAGAAGTCTGGCAAGGACTGCCGCTTCATGGAGTTGGGCCGCTCCTGCGTTCTCAAGCCTTATCGCAACCGCCGCACGGTTGAGTTGCTGTGGCAGGGTGTCTGGAGCTATGCACGAGAGCACGGCGTCGACGCCATGCTCGGCTGCGCCAGTTTTGAAGGAGCCGACCCGCGCCGGCATGCCGACGCATTGAGCTTTCTGCATCACAATTCAATGGCGCCGGAGAGATGGCACGTCAAAGCGCATGACCATGTCTGTGTGGATATGAATATGAAGCCGTCAGGCGAGGTTGCCAGGCGTGCCGCAATCAGGGCCATGCCTCCCCTGATCAAGGGCTATTTGCGTCTCGGCGCATATGTCGGAGACGGCGCGGTAGTCGATCGTCAGTTCGGCACTACGGATGTTTTCATCATTCTGCCTGTCGAAGCAATCGATGAGCGTTATTTCGCTCATTTCGGTGCGCCCGATGAATTTTCCGAAACCAAGAGCAATCCCGGTCAGCTCAACTAGAACAATCTCAGACGATCACGGCGCCCGCATCACAGCCCGAGCTCGTGCCGGTTGAAAATGCAGTCTTGTTTCGGGGCGCCGTCGAAGAAATCGAGGATGTTCTGGACAGTCATCTCTGCAGACTTCGTGATCGAGTTATAGCTTCCCGCTGCTGTGTGCGGTGAAAGAACGACATCGCTTCGGTTGAACAGCGGTTGAGTATCAGGAGCAGGCTCGAGCGCGAACACATCAAGCCCGGCTGCCGTGAGTTTACCGCTGTCGAGTGCGGCGATCATCGCGGTTTCGTCGACAATGCAGCCCCTGGCAGTGTTTATCAGGATCGCTCCATCCTTCATGGCCGCGAACTCGTCGCTCGAAATGAAGCCGCGCGTTGTCTCGTCGAGTGGTACATGGAGGCTGATCACATCCGCGTTGGGCAACTCGGGACGGAAGTCGGATACGCCGCGGCAACCCATTTCCTCAGCCAGCGCCTCATCAAGTGCGATATCGGCGACCACTGCCTCCATGCCAAATGCGCGCGCAAGCGGCGCCAGGCTTCTTCCAATCCGGCCAAAACCGATAATCAGGATCGTTGCGCCGGACAGATCGGTCGCCAGCCTCTTCAACCGCTCGTTAAACCAGCCCTCGCGTATTGCCCGGTCCTGGGCAACAAGACCACGTGCCGTTGCAAGCAGCAGCCCCATGGCATGCTCGGCAACCGACGTTACATTGGCCCCGGCGGCAATCATGACCGGTATGCCACGTCCGTTCAGATGCTCCATATCCAGCCGGTCGCACCCCACACCGTGCCGCGAAATGACCTCAAGATCGTTGGCGCATGAAAGGACTTCAGCCGGCAGCTTGGCGACGCGGACCGCGATGGCGTGTACGCCTGCGACCGCCTCGGCAAGCGCTTGGGGTGTAACGTCTTCAGCGAACACAATGTCGATATCGGGGCGCGCCTCCAGAAGGGCCATGCCCGATTGGTGCAGGGGCTCGGTAACAAGAACGCGCTTCATGGCGATGTATTCTCCGCGCTGTGGATTGATTGCTCCAACTCTATGGCAGTCTTGCGTCTAACCGCTGAGATTGTAGGCGGCGAGCACGGCGATATTCACAAGCTCCGTGTCGGTGGAGCCGAGCGGTGCAATTTGTACCGAACGTGACATGCCCACGAGCAGCGGTCCGATTACTGTGCTTCCGCCAAGTTCCTGCAACATCTTGGTCGCGATGCTGGCGCTGTGGAAGGCGGGCATGATGAGGACATTGGCTGGTTCTGACAGGCGGCAGAAGGGGTAGAGCGCCATCTTGTCCGCATTGAGCGCAATGTCAGCAGCCATCTCTCCGTCATATTCGAAGTCGGCGCCGCGGGCATCGAGGATTTCGACGGCGCCCCTTGCCTGCGCGGAGCGCTCACCCTTCGGGTGACCGAATGTGGAATAGGCCAGAATCGCGACCCGTGGTTCATAGCCCAGCCGCCGTGCGGTCTGCGCGGCCTCGGTGGCGATGTTGGCGAGTTCCTCCGCGTCCGGCATGTCGTGCACCGAAGTATCCGCAACCAGCACGGTGCGTCC
>CAXMMX010000237.1:0-16154 GCA_964194535.1 uncultured Alphaproteobacteria bacterium
TGGAGCGCTGCTTCATATCCGGCAATCAATCCCGCAACAATCGCTTCAGGAGATCGACTTCCTCCTTGAGCGTCATATCATCTGCCATCAACTGCTCCACCTTGCGGATTGCATGCAGCACTGTCGTGTGGTCGCGGTTGCCAAACCGCCGCCCGATTTCGGGCAATGACCGCGAGGTCAGGTTCTTGGCGAGATACATACCGATCTGGCGCGGGCGCACGATAGAGCGGTTGCGCCGGCTTGATAAAAGGTCGGTACGGTTGACGCCGAAATGCTTGGAGATCATCTTCAGAATATCATCGATTTTGATGCGCCTGGGCTCGGAAGAGCTCATCAGGTCGCGCACGATGAACTCGGCGCGCTCAAGGGTAATGGGCTCGGCGGTCAGCCGGTAAGCCGCCCGCGCACGAATGATGGCGCCCTCAAGCTCGCGCCCGCCCTCGGTAAGACGGCTGGCGAGAAAATCGAGAACCGCATCGGGCACGACGAAGCTGACATCCTCGCGCTGCTCCACCTCCACACACTTCTCCAGTATCTTCTGCCGGAGCTCCAGGTCCATCGGCCCGACCTCGGCCACCAGACCGCCGGCGAGGCGTGAGCGCATCCGGGCATCGAGCCGTTCAAGTTTGGAAGGAGCCCGGTCGGCGGCAACCACGACCTGGCGCCCACTATCAATGAGAGAATTCAGCGCATGACAAAATTCTTGTTGGATAATAGGACCTTGCAAGAACTCCATATCGTCAATAAGCAGAATATCTATGCCGCGAAGGCTCTCCTTGAAGGCCACTGCAGCGCGCGATTTGAGCGCCTGAACGAAGCGTGACATGAACCATTCCGCCGTCAGGTAGAGCACCTTGGCGTGAGGCTGGCTCGTCCGAGCCTGCCAGGCGATCGCATTCAACAGGTGCGTCTTGCCATGGCCTACCGAACCGTGAATGAAGAGCGGGTTATAGCGCATCTTCGACTGCCCCACGCTGTCAGCAACCTCTTTGGCGGCAGCGTGAACGAGACGGTTGGACGAACCGATGACAAAGCCGTCGAAGTCAAGCTGGCGGTCGAGCGGCGAACCTTCAAAGCCTTCATAGCCGGTGGCGACGTCGGTGGAAGATACAGCTGAGCCAGCGCCTCCACCCGATAGCGCAAAGGTTTCGGGGTGGGGTGCGGCTCCGGAAGCCTCTTTCGTGGCGGCAAATTCATTTGAATCATGCGGCTGGCGGACCCTGAATTCTATCCGCTCAACATCATTGAACTCTGCATTGCAACAGATCAGCAGACGCTCGTTATAATGAGACTGGAGCCACTTCCTCAAAAACGGCGTAGGGACGGAAAAATGCACCGTTGACCCCTTGATGGCTTCAAGTTCAACGCGTCCGAACCAGCTCTTGAAAATATCGTCTCCCAGTTCAGCTCGTAACCGGCTCTTGGTGCGCTCCCATTTGTTTTGAAGGCTTTTTGGATCTTGTTCTTTATCTTTATCGTTCTTATCCACCTTTTGCCCCGCCAATATTATAACCCCGAAGGGTTCTGTGCCCCATATGGCCAGCGCTTAATTGCCGTGCGCTAGACCCGTCCGTCATGCCACCACCGAACCAGCTCTCGCAGGTGGTGACTCTCCCCGGCTCCAGCAATATGGACCCGGTTTAAGCCTTTTATTTTATCGGACCGAAGAGAGTCCGCCGTTATGCGGGCCCTGCTAATGCTGGACCCAAGGTAGCCCCGCAGCTTTCCAGCCTGCGACGAGACCCCGGTGCGTTTCGCTGTCAAGCGGGCCTTCAAACCCACCCGCAACATTGTGACACGCACGGTATCCCACCGCCGCCATCGCCTCCCCGGAAAGGAGACTCCGCTGCCCCGAACGGCAGATGAAAAAAAGTTCAGCGTCCTTGCTCACCCCGTTTTCCGCAAGCTCGGACTCTAACCGGTTTGTAAAGACAGGATTGACCTGGCCTTCTGGAAATTGCTGCCACTCCATCAGAAGCAGCTGCTTACCCAGAGACGAAAGATCCGGCACTCCCACAAATGTCCATTCAGCCTGCGTTCGTACGTCAATCAGAACTGAACCCGGATCTTGTTTAAGTCGCTCCCAAACTTCCTCTACTTCGACGTCGTCCACTTTGACGTGATCGACGCCGGCCTGCCCGTCATTTTCAGCCATGATGAGCCTGTGTCCGTGAACTCATGAACAAACGCTCCCATGAATAACCGCGCTCTCAATACCCTAGACATGAACGCGAACCCGCTTACTCCTCAAACGGCCTCTACCAATCAGAATGTAAAATAACAAAACAAACAAAAATTGGTAGCGGCCCTCGGACTGAGAAACTATACGCAAGACAATACTACACTAATGCTTGGCAGGCGCCAGCTAATACTTTACTATACTACATTTGGAGGGGATCAACCCCGTTCGGATGACTATTTGATAACACGGCGGCAGTGACGCACGCAATAGCTTTAAAGCGCTCAAATGGCGGAATCAGGGTTTTTTTTACCACTCCACACGCACTGATACAGAGTCTAACCGCTTCGATCTCAAGCGCCTGAGATTCAAGCTTGAATCCCAAAACAGAACAGATTTGGCTTGCTCTCTCCCTGGGTGGAGAGAAAATGCAGTGTACGGACTAACGTCCCGCTAAAGCCCCGGGCAGGAGCCAAGGGCTTCTGGACTAAAACGTTGAAACTGCAAAAATTTAAACTGCAGCCACGGCGTAAACGGCCGCGTTCAACGCAGCACTTACGCCATGCTGTTACCTTACTGCCACAGTTGCAAAATAATTTATGGATTGTGACGAGACCGGCGACTCAGGCACCCATTGCCTTGATGCGGGCGGAAAGGCGCGAAAGCCTCCGCGATGCGGTATTCTTGTGCAGCACATGCTGCTGGGCGGCACGCATAACTTCGGGCTGAGCCTTAACGAACGCCTCGCGCGCGGCCTTCTGATCGCCCGAGCTAATCGCTTCCTCGACCCGGCGCACATATGTCCGCATCCGGGTACGCCGCGATTTGTTGACCTCGGTGCGACGGGCAATTTTGCGCACTGCTTTTTTCGCGGATCTGGTATTCGCCATCGTGTAAAACCTTGTCTTGTGAAGCGGGCCTCTCCGCCGGCCTGACGGTCAAGTGCGGCAAGATTGCCGCCAGCGGAGCCCATTTGCGACTTGTATAGTGCCGCGCCCCAACCCCGTCAACATACCCTTCACCCTGGCGAACGGCTCAGCGGACAGCGCCCCGGGCGCTACTCGTCCTTGAAGCTGGCGGAACGCTTTTCGATAAAGGCCTGCATGCCTTCCTTTTGATCGGCCATGGCAAACATCGATTGGAACAGGCGGCGCTCGAAGCGGATGCCTTCAGCGAGAGTTGTTTCATAAGCCCGCTCAACAGCCTCTTTCGCCATAAAGACAGCCGGGCGCGAGAAGGAGGCGATTTTATCGCCGGTTTTCAAAGCTTCCTCGAGAAGCTTGTTTGCCGGGACCACCCGGCTCACAAGCCCTGATCTTTCGGCCTCTTCGGCGTCCATGAAGCGGCCGGTGAGGCACATCTCCATGGCCTTCGACTTGCCGACCAGCCTGGTGAGACGCTGGGTGCCGCCCGCACCGGGAATAATGCCGAGATTGATTTCCGGCTGGCCGAATACGGCGGTGTCGGCGGCAATGATGAAATCGCACATCATGGCAAGCTCGCATCCGCCGCCGAGCGCATATCCAGCGACCGCGGCGATGACCGGAATACGGCAGCGTGTCACCCGCTCCCACTGATAGAGGAAGTCTTCCTTATAGGCTTCCATATAGGTCTTGGACTGCATCTCCTTGATGTCGGCCCCGGCGGCAAAAGCCTTTTCGCTGCCGGTGAGGACGATGCAGCCGATCTTTTTGTCAGCCTCGAATTTGTCGAGAGCCTTGCCCATTTCTGCATTCAACTGGGTGTTGAGCGCGTTCAGTGCGTCCGGCCGGTTGAGGGTGATCAGGCCAACCTTGCCCTTCTTCTCCACCATGATGGTTTCATACGCCATGTGAACTCCTGTAAAGCCTCGTGGTCACAAATAATTTGAATTGAAGCTGTTCTTCATGGTCCAGGACCCGCGCCGCACGCGTCTCAGCGCTGGCACAGTGGACAGTAGAAGGTGGATCGACCTCCTTGAATGATGCGCCGGATGGTTCCACCGCAGCCTGCGCGCGCGCACTCTAGCCCCTCCCGGCCATAGACCGCAAATGAATGCTGGAAGTACCCCAGATCCCCCTCCGGCGCGTGATAATCCCGCAACGTCGATCCGCCAGCCGCAATGGCGTCTTCGAGCACCGCCTTGATTTCCCGCACCAACCGTGCGGCACGCCTTGTTGGAGCGCCTGACGCCAGGGCCAGCTCGCCTGCGGTAAGGCGCGGTGAGAGCCGCGCGCGGTACAGCGCCTCGCAAACATATATATTGCCAAGGCCCGCCACGATGCGCTGGTCGAGCAACGCGGCTTTGAGGCTGGTCTTTTTACCCCCACAGCGCGCCGCAAGATACGCCGGCGACAAATCCTCCCCCAAGGGCTCGACGCCCAGATTTCGGATGAATTTGTGCTCCCCAAGCGCATCGGCGTCCGCCAGCAGCATAAAGCCGAAGCGGCGCGCGTCATTATAGATGATGGTGGCGCCGCTGCTCATGGCAAAAACCACATGGTCATGCTTGCTCATGTTCCCCGCGTCATGGAGAAACTCGCCGGGGCTTTGCGCATTGGCGCCAGCGCGCTGGATAATAAAACGACCGCTCATGCCCAGATGCATGATGAGCACTTCGCCGCCTTCCAGATGCACCAGCAGATATTTGGCGCGGCGGCCAAGAGAAGTGATTTTCTGGCCCGTCAGGCGCGCGGCGAAACGCTCAGGAAAGGGGAATCGCAAATTGGGACGGCGCTGCTCAACGCGCTCAAAACGCGCATCCACCAGGACGGGCTCCAGCCCCCGGCGCACGGTTTCGACTTCGGGAAGTTCAGGCATGGGCTTTAACTGGTGCTAAGAGTCCGGGCGCGTGGTGAAACCATAGCGAAGATACCGGGCCTGCGCTATTGTCGCCCCATGCCGGATAGCACAACGGAAAATAACGGAAGCGGATCGGGGGAGCAATTTGGCTTCACTCCGGTCGGTGAGGGCAAAAAGCAAGGACTGGTGAACCAGGTCTTCTCGCGCGTCGCCTCGCGCTATGACCTGATGAACGATCTCATGTCGGGCGGTCTGCACCGGCTGTGGAAGGACGACATGATCGCCTGGCTCAGCCCCCCCAAGGCCGCGAACAGCTACCACCTGGTGGATGTGGCCGGCGGCACCGGCGATATCACGGGCCGCTTCTTGAAAAGCGCAGGCCCCGGCGCAAGCTGCACCCTGTGCGATATTTCCGCTGAAATGCTAACCGTGGCGAAGCAGCGTTTTGCCGGGATGCCGGCAGAGCAGCTGAAAATCATCCTCGGCAACGCGCAGGAATTACCTCTTCCAGACAATTGCGCCGATGCCTACACCATAGCTTTTGGCATTCGCAACGTGACCCATATTGATCTCGCATTGTCGGAAGCCTTCCGCGTGCTCAAGCCGGGCGGGCGTTTCCTGTGCCTGGAATTTTCCCATGTGGATGTGCCGCTGCTCGATACTCTCTATGAGCAATATTCCCTCAAAGCCATTCCCGCGCTTGGCGGTATCGTTGCGGGCGACAAGGACTCCTATCAATATCTGGTGGAAAGCATCCGCAAATTCCCCGATCAGGAGAGCTTCGCCACCATGGTAGGGGATGCGGGCTTTGAGCAGGTGCGCTACCGCAACCTCACCGGCGGCATTGCCGCGCTCCATTCCGGGTGGAAACTCTAGAGAGATGTTCAGGGCAATCCTCAATATGGCCCGTCTGGCCCGTGCGGGGTTCACGGTGCTGCGCCATGGCGCGCGGGTTGTGCCCGAAGACGCCAACCTTCCCGAAGCGGTGCAGATATTCGCCCGGATGACTGCCCCTTTACGCAGACGCGCAAAAGCGTCAGGCAATGAAAAGAAGCTTTCCGCCGCGCTGACGGAACTGGGGCCGAGCTACATCAAGCTGGGGCAGTTCCTCGCCACCCGCGACGATGTGATCGGCAAGGAGATCGCGAGCGATCTGGCGCTGCTCCAGGACAAGTTGCCACCCTTTTCCATGAGCGAGGCCAAAAAGGCGATCCGGGACGCCCTGGGGGCGCCGGTCAAAGAGCTTTTTGTGGACTTCAGTGAATCCGTGGCGGCGGCTTCAATCGCGCAGGTGCACAAGGCGAGCGTGCGCGAGAAGGACGGCACGCTAAAAACCGTTGCGGTGAAAATCCTCAGGCCCAATGTAGAATCCCGTTTTCGTAAGGATCTTGAAAGCTACTATTTCGCCGCGCGCATGATCGAACGCCTGCACCCGCCGACGCGCCGGCTGCGCCCCTATGCGATTGTCGACACGCTGGCCAAATCGGTCGCCATCGAGATGGATTTGCGCATGGAGGCGGCTGCCATTTCCGAGATGGCGGAGAATATCGCCAATGATAAAGAGTTCCGCGTGCCGGGCATCGACTGGACGCGCAACGCACGCCGGGTGCTGACGCTGGAATGGATCGACGGCATTCCTTTGTCGGATCATAATGCGCTCCGGGCCCAGGACCATAACCTGAAAAAGCTCGGCACCAGCTTGATGCAGTCTTTCCTGAAACACGCCATTCGCGATGGCTTCTTCCACGCCGACATGCACCCCGGGAATCTGTTCGTGGATGAGGTGGGCTGCATCATCGCCGTCGACTTCGGCATCATGGGGCGCCTGAAGCCGCGTGAGCGGCGCTTCCTCGCGGAAATCCTGCACGGCTTCATCACCCGCAATTACACCCGTGTCTCGGAAGTCCATTTCGAGGCCGGGTACATCCCGCGCAATCAATCGGTTGAATTATTTGCCCAAGCGCTACGCGCCATCGGCGAGCCGCTGATGGACCGTACCGCGGACGAAATTTCCATGGCCCAGCTGCTTGGCCAGTTGCTGCAATATACCGAAGTCTTCGATATGGAGACACAGCCGCAGCTGCTGATGCTGCAAAAGACCATGGTGGTGGTCGAGGGCGTGGCGCGCATGCTCGACCCGCAGCTCAATATGTGGACCGCATCGGAGCCGGTGGTGAAGGCGTGGATGGAGAAAAATCTCGGCGTCGAGGGCAAGATCCAGGACGCGGCGGAAGGCGCCGGGCAAGTTGGCCATTTCGTGGGTGAAATTCCCAAGCTGCTGGGCCGCGCGGAAATGGCCACCGAAGCCTTCGCCGACATGGCCTATGACGGCCTCAAGCTCCATCAGAGCTCCATCAACCGGCTCGCCGACGAGCAGGCGAAACGGGGACGGGGCGGGCGCTGGGCGTTGTGGATTGGCGCACTGTCCCTGGCGGCGATCGCGATGAGTATGATTTGGTAAATTTCACTGTGCATCATACTCTAGCCATACTATTACATTTCATGTAATATTAGCTCATGATTCTTGCATCATGGCTTAAAGACAGTGGCATTTCGGCCCGCGAGCTTGCGTCCCAGGTTGAGACCACTGAAGCCACGATCAGCCGCTTGAAGAATGGCCACGCCCTGCCCTCGCTGGAGTTGGCCGGGCGAATCGCCATTGCTACCGGCGGCGCGGTGACGGCGAATGATTTCCTTGAGCCTGGCCCCTCACAACACCCGCGAAACGGCCCCGCGGGCGCACGTATCCTGCTGATTATTTCCGGCGGGATTGCCGCCTATAAGAGCCTCGATCTCATCCGGCGGCTCAAGGAACGTGATTGCGAATTGCGGGTCATCCTTACGCGCGGGGGCCAAGAGTTCGTCACGCCCTTGTCCGTCGGCACGCTGGCCGGAGCCGCGCCCTTCACCGAGCTGTTCGACGCCAGAACCGAGTTCGATGTCGGGCATATCGCCCTGGCGCGGGAATGCGCCTGTATCGTCGTCGCGCCCGCGACCGCCGAGCTGATGGCAAAAATCGCGGGCGGCCATGCGAGCGAACTGGCGAGTGCCGTTCTGCTAGCAACGGACGCACCCATACTGCTCGCGCCCGCCATGAACCCGCATATGTGGGCGAACCCGGCGACACAGCGCAACGTGGCGCAACTGACCGAAGACGGCGTTTCCTTCATTGGCCCCGCTGAGGGGGAAATGGCGGAGGCAAATGAGGCAGGTATCGGGCGCATGGCCGAGGTGCCGGAGATCCTTGGCGCAATTGAAAATCTCATTGGCCAGACCCATAAGGGCCAGACTCATAAAGGCCAGACGGGCGCGAAACCACTCGAAGACAAGCATGTCATCGTCACTTCCGGGCCAACCCATGAGCCGATTGATCCGGTGCGTTATATCGCCAACCGCTCCTCAGGCAAGCAGGGCCACGCCATAGCCAGCGCCGCCGCAAGGGCCGGCGCTAGGGTTACGCTTGTGAGCGGGCCTGTTGAGATTGCCGACCCGTTTGGGGTGGAAACCCTTCACGTGGAACGCGCCGCCGACATGCTGAAAGCGGTCGAGGGGGCGCTGCCCGCCGATATCGCCATCTTCGCCGCCGCGGTCGCCGACTGGCGCATGGCGCGGGCCGCGGACCAGAAACTCAAGAAAAAACCCGGCGCTGATGAGATGACGCTGGATTTGGTGCAGAACCCGGATATCCTGAAATTGGTCGCCCGTGCCCACAAGCGCCCTGAGCTGGTAGTCGGCTTTGCGGCGGAAACGCAGAACGTGGTGGAGAATGCGAAGGCAAAACGCCGGGCAAAGGGCTGTGACTGGATTATCGCCAATGACGTGGCCCATGCGCGCGGCGTGATGGGGGGGACAAGAAACGCCGTCCACCTGGTGATGGAAGACAAAACAGAGGACTGGCCGGAAATGACCAAGCGGCAGGTTGCGGAAAAACTCATCATCAGGGCGGCCGAACATCTCGCGCACGCAAAGGCGGCGGCTGAGTAATGTCCTCAGGCCCTAACCCCATACGCGTATCGCTGCGCCGCCTTGAACATGGGGCAGGCTTGTCTCTTCCTGCATATGAAAGCGCATCCGCGGCCGGGATGGACCTTGCCGCAGCCGTGCCTGAAGGGGCGCCCGAGACACTGGCCCCTGGCGCGCGCGCTCTTATCCCGACAGGCTTCTCAATGGAGTTGCCGGGCGGTTTTGAAGCGCAAGTGCGCCCGCGCTCAGGCCTCGCTCTCAAGCATGGCGTCACGGTGCTCAATGCGCCCGGCACGATCGATGCGGATTACCGGGGAGAGGTAAAGGTGCTGCTTGTCAATCTGGGAGCAGAACCATTCCGGATAGAGCGCGCAATGCGCATCGCGCAGCTGGTTATCCAGCCGGTTTCACATGCCACGCTGGTTGAGGTGGAAGAGCTTTCGGCAAGCGCACGCGGGAGCGGCGGCTTCGGCTCCACGGGCACCGGCTGAGCGGAAGAATGGCCTGAAATCCTTACCCCCTCACCCTGCCCTCTCCCCTCAGGGGAGAGGGATGAGTAGGGTTGGCAATACAAATGCCGAGCCCTGCCCGAAGCGGGGTGAGGGGTGAGGAGAGGGGGCCTGCACTGGTTCCAGCCGCGCCATTGCGCTAAAACTCATCCATGACACTGACCCCAAAAGAAATAGACCGCTACAAGCGCCATCTGGTGCTGCATGAAGTCGGCGGCCAGGGACAGCAGAAGCTGAAAAACGCCAAGGTGCTTGTCATTGGGGCTGGCGGGCTCGGCTCGCCGGTGTTGATGTATCTGGCAGCCGCTGGTGTCGGCACCATCGGCATTATCGACGATGACCATGTGTCGCTCGACAACCTTCAGCGCCAGGTGATTCACGATACGGCCCATGTGGGCGCGCTGAAAACGGAAAGTGCTGCCGAGGCCATCGCGAAGCTGAACCCGCATGTGGAGACCAAACTTCACTCAGAACGCCTGACGGGCGAGAACGCGCTTGAAATCATTTCGCAATATGACATTGTCGCCGACGGGTCGGACAATTTCGCCACGCGCTATCTCGTCAATGACGCGTGTTATCTGGCCAGACGCCCTCTGGTATTTGCAGCTCTTGGCCCCTTCGACGGCTACCTCACCACCTTCCGCGCCTTCGACACGGCGCCGGACGGAAAACCTTATCCCAACTATCGCTGCATCTTTCCCGAGGCGCCGCCGCCCGGAACGGTCGCCAACTGCTCCGAGGTTGGAATTCTGGGCGCGGTGGCCGGTGTCATGGGCACCATGCAGGCGCTGGAGGTGATCAAGGAGATCATCGGCGTGGGCGATAGGCTGGCCGGGCGGCTGATGATCTATGACGCGCGCTCCTGCCGTTTCCAAACCGTCAATGTGGCCTGGGACCCGGCCAATCCGTTGACGGGTGAAAAGGCGACCATCACCGACCTTTCCATCCACACAAAGCAGCCAATCGCGGAAGCCTGCGACGCATAAGTCCTGCTGTAAAACCCCGAAAAAAACAAGTGAATCATTCACATGGCAGAGAAGACCACATTTGAAGTGATGCACGAATTCGTTGCCCCGGCGCGCAAAAAACTTTCGCTCGGAAACTGGGACTATCTCATGGGCGCGGCAGAGACCGAGACCACTCACAAGCGCAATCGGCTCGCGCTCGATTCCTTGGGCTTTCGTCCCCGCGTGTTGCGCGATGTCTTGGACGTGGATTGCGGTACCGAATTCCTCGGCCACAGGCTGCGCCTGCCCATCATCCTGGCGCCAATCGGCTCGATGCAGGATTTCGTGGAGGATGGCGGAAACGTGCCAACCCGCGCAGCCGCACGCTTTGGCTGCCTGCATATGCTGAGTTCGGTTTGCGCACCGGGTCCAGAACAGGTTGCGGAAGCCGCGAAGGACTATCCGAAAATATTCCAGATCTATGTGCGCGGCGACCCTGACTGGGTGGATGATCTCGTCGCCCAGGCCCTTGATCTGGGCTATGTGGCAATCTGCTTCACCGTCGATCTCGATTATTACGGGCGGCGCGAACGCGACAAGGCAAAAAGACACAAGCCGACATCCCAACGTCACACTGTCGTCCACGATCACCAGCGCCGTTTCTCATGGAGCGATATCAAACGCATTCGCGGCAAATTCGACTGCCCGCTGATCATCAAGGGAATCGCCACCGTCGAGGACGCCCTCATCGCCGCGGATGCCGGGATGGACATGGTCTATGTGTCGAACCATGGCGGACGCCAGCTCGACCATGGCCTCGGCTCGGCAGCGGTTCTGCGCCCAATTGTTGAAGCGCTTGACGGGCGCTGCAAGACAATCGTCGATGGCGCCTTCATGCGCGGGACCGACATCGTCAAGGCAATGGCGCTAGGCGCCGACGCCGTCGGTATCGGACGCCTGCAGGGCCTTGCCGCGGCGGCGGCGGGCGAGGGCGGTATCGTGCGTATGCTGGAGCTGCTGGAGGAGGAGATTGGGGGCACACTCGGCATGCTCGGGGTCACATCTTATGGCGAACTGGACATGGACTATCTGGCGCCGGCTCCTGCACCGCAGTTCGGTGGCTTGCACCCGGCCTTCCCGCTCATCGACGAAGGCTATTGAGTGCAGCTGAGATAGTGTTTCCCTGCGGCCCTGCATTGCCGGGAACACATGCGGGCGCTAGAAATCTATCGTGGATAATGCCCCGGCAATTGCCCACAAACGCGGGAGTGATGACATGGAATACAAGCTTCTTGGCCGGACGGGTCTGAAGGTTTCGCAACTGTGCTTCGGCACCATGTCGTTTGGCGGTGACGCCAATGAGAAACAATCTGCGCGCATGTACAAGGCCTGCCGGGATGCCGGAATTAATTTCTTCGACTGCGCCGACGCATATTCCAGGGGCAAGGCGGAAACTATCCTCGGCAAGCTGATGCGCTCCGATCGCGACGGCCTCGTCATCACCTCGAAATGCTTCAACCCGATGGGCGACGATATCAATGCGCGCGGCGGCAACCGGCGTCATATTCTGCGCGCCGTGGAGGCGAGCCTGCAGCGCCTCGGCACCGACCGGCTGGATGTCATGTTCATGCATCGCTGGGACGCGTCAGTGCCGCTGGAAGAGACGCTGCGCGCGCTTGAGCAGCTGGTGAGCGATGGCAAGGTGCTGTATCTGGGCGCCAGCAACTGGTCCGCGTGGCAGATTGCAAAGTCTCTGGGAATTTCGCAGATGCGCGGCTGGCCGCGGATCGATGTCATTCAGCCCATGTACTCCCTGGTGAAACGCCAGGTGGAGTCTGAAATATTCCCCCTGGCACAAGAAGAAGAGCTTGGCGTCATCGCCTATTCGCCCATCGGTGGCGGCCTGCTGAGCGGCAAATACGGCACCAAGACCCGTCCCGGGCAGGGCCGGATTATCGATAAGAAGGAATATACCGACCGTTACGGCGAAGAATGGGTGTTCGAGGTTGCCGAAAAATTCACCGCGCTGGCCAAAAGACAAGACCAGCACCCGGTCAGCCTCGCGGTGGCCTGGGCAGCGAAACACCCCGCCCTCACCTGCCCGATAATTGGCGCACGCTCGCTGGAGCAGTTACAGCCTTCCCTGAATTCAGTCGAGATTGACATGAGCGATGAACTGCATGGCGAAATCGCCGCCCTGTCACGTATGCCGGCGCCGGCGACCGACCGGCGCGAGGAACAGCTCTGAACCGCTCGCCATTTGCGCCGCGCCCACCCGGCATGGCCGATAAAGAGATTGCGCCCAAACGTCGCGATTAAGGTTAAGTGTGCGCAAAGGCTTGCCGATGCTCAGTGTACATCATAACATTTTCGTGATCGCTGCATGAACGAGGCTCGATCCCCCTGCAAATCGGGATCTGTGGCCTACCATTAAAGCGCCGCCAATTCAGCCCGCGAAGCGAGGCGACGGAATAACCGGCTCAAATCCGGATCAAAAAAACAAACGTGGCGGCGGCGCACCGCCAGTAGACATCGGAGTATATCGAGGTGTCCCGATTCCATAACTCAGTCCCGCATGGGAAGTTCAAACCGCTCCACCAAACCCATGGCTGGGGCGTCAAATCACCATTCAACCCCCTCGAAGACGAATGGCTGTTCAATGACCATCATTGGCATGGACATGGTCACCACGGCTCCCATGGACGCAGGCACGGCCATCATCATAAACCGGCGCCAGAGCCGCCCGCACAGCTGCAAGACATCGACGAGATCAATTGGGCTGCGCTCCGCCGAAAGGTATCCAGTATACGGCGTGGTGGATGCCCCCTCGTAGTTGCCGCTGGGGAAGTCGTGGGGGCGGTGAGGGAGCGTTCTATGTGCGGTTGCGCTGTGTGGGCCTCAAAGAATTAGAACTCGTAGCGCAGAGAGCCGATGAATTCCGACTGGTCGATGCTCTGAATAGCGATGCCGTCGATGGTGGCGCTAGAGTCCGCATAATTGTAGCCAAGATTGACAGACAGTCCGCGGGCGAGGTCATAGCGCAGACCCAGAGCAGCGCTGTTCTCACTATCACCTTCGATCTCGCCCCAATGCCCTTCGGCTGAAAGGGTGAGCTTGCGCACCTTGTAGTGCAGACCGGCTGAGACGAATATCCGGCTACCATCGGCTGTAGTAGCGTCAAAATGCTCATAACCCAGACCAATATCAGCCGCAAAGCTGCCATACTCAATCTGTCCTACCAAACCGCCAGCATAGGTGTCGAACACGGTAGTGCTGTCTAGGGACCAGACTTCCGAATTGGTAAAGCGTCCAGTCCATCGGATATCGGTCGTTTTGTTCGGTCGCTCATAGGTCACACCGAAATCGGAATTGCCGTCTTCATCTACTCCGATATTGATTGTGTAGGCCGAGATCCGCAGATGATATGCCACCCCAAGATCGTCCTCCAGCAGGGTGCCAATAACGTCGTCGAAGAGGAGATCCGCATTGCCAGTGCCACGCCAGCGCCGAGTTGCCTCACGGACCGTCTCATTCACTTTACCGCCAGACAGCCGGCCCCAAACCCCGCTACCATAGAACGCCCAGCGGTCTTCATATTCGTCAACATCCTTGTCGTCATAGGAGCCGAAATATGTCGCGCCGATTGTGAGGGCATTGGGAAGCTGGCGCTCGATATTGACTCTGAAATTGGTGCGTGGATGGACATCCGTATCGTCGGCCTTGAAGTCATGCACCACGGGAACATCGATCAGTTGATTGTAATTCACCGTGAAGCCGAATAGCTCGAACGCAAGTGGTTGCTCAAAAAAGGACAGATTGTCCGGGTTCAGCCCGGCGCCTTGAGCATGGGCAGTGGAGTTGTCTGAATATCCCTGGAAAAGCAGGAATGTACCGAGTGTCACCCGATATAACATATGTTTTAATATATGAAGACGCGCGATCATTACCCACGCCTCAGGAATTGTGTGCTGAATGTTTGATCGGCGATGGCGCGGCCAACGCGCAGGGCCTGGACATTGTCGGCCATCCAGTGCACTCCGCCATAGATGCGGCTCATGCCATTTTCTTCTGACGCAGCGCTCAAAGAGGTCCAATAGCGTGTGACACCGGAAAGCTGATCGGGCCAGATGACAGTATCGGGCGCCTTTTTGGAGAAGCCCACATTATCGCGGCCAAGAATATGGGCGATCATGCGGGCGGCCGATGATCCAAAAGCAGAATGGCCCGATGTATAGGCCGGGAAGGGCGGCGTTGGGATCAGCGATTTCCAATCTCTGCGTCCGGAAACACGCGGGTCCGGATTGTTAAACTTTGCCGCGCGATAACGGATCGCAGTTTCAGGGCGGATGACATCGTGGGTGTATTTGGAGTTCCAGGTGGCAATTGCCGCGTCCGCCATAGCCATGCTGGTGAGCGCCATGGCGCGGGACTGGTCAACCAGTGACATGCCCAGATGCTGGTAAAGGTGCATAGCGATGATGAGGAAGTGGCCGGGCGGGGTAACGCCCCATGGGCCGTCCTCCCAGAAAAAAGCAATCTGCGATTGGTCGGCCGAGCGTGTGCTGCTGTCGGAGGCTCCGAGTTCCTTCACCATGGCAAATTCACGTGCGAATTCCGGGCTCGCCGGATCGTGGAACCCTGGCGCCTGAAACTGCTCGGCCGAACGCATCGCCCAGGGCTTTACCTTGCCGAAACCGGGCAACAGACCTCGGTGATAGGTCTCCCGGAATGCAGGCTCGGTGGCGCCTGAATCGAACATCGGTGCCGTGGGTCGCCAGCGAAGCACATCCTGGCGGCGCGGATAGCGTGAGAGATAGAAATTGACCTTGCTCGGCTCCGCGCCGTCATTGGTCCTCTCCCGCACAATGTATCGGCCTACCCTTCGGCCCCATTGGCGACCAAGCGTCTTGGCCTCACCGTCTGGGAAGCGCGAGAGAAACTTCATGCGATCGAACAGAAGTGGCTGCTGAAAATGCTCCGCAAAAGCGGTCGCCGCCGCCACACCATATGCGACATGGGGATCGGCCCCCTGCGGCGCGCCCTCAATCGGATATCCGCTCTCATAGCGCTGCTCAATGCCATTAACCGCCAGAAATCCCGCCACATGGCCCATGGCGAGGGCCCGCGATGCAAGTGGAGGCGGTACTAATTGATCGCGCAGCGCCTGTAACGCGATGTCGGTCCATTGAAACACCACGCTCATATTGGCCGGCTCAACTATGTCGGTGACGTAGGATTTAGAAGAGCCGAAAGGCCCCGCACAGCCGGTAGTTGAGGTGAGCGCCAGTGATGAGCATCCAGCCAGGAAATGGCGGCGCGAAATCGTCAACTGTTAGTCCCCCAGTCCCGAATTCATCAATTTGCCTGTCGGGACGCCCAGAGATTCGTATACGAACCATCCGATCACTGACGAGCCTGCTTGCTGCAGATTTTATTTGATAATCTCTCGCAATTGGACCACTTAAGTACGCTGCTCAACAACATTAGACTGTGAATTGAAACCAAGAATTTCCAATACCTGTTGCGAATCTGTCACAAACGTTGCTCTTTTGAGGTGAACCCCGGCTCTTGGCCCATCAAATGGGTGTTTTGTGGGATGCCAAGCTTTGCTGCGCATCGTCTCACGGGATGGCGATGTCCGCTATTGATGCTGTGGACGGCTCCTCCACCGGCATCTGAGTGCCAAACTGTGGTTGCTGTTGAAGCGATCACAAAAAAGAGGAGCCATCCATGCAAGAGATTACAACAATTGGTTTGGATATCGCCAAGTCAGTT
>CAXMMX010000238.1:0-14018 GCA_964194535.1 uncultured Alphaproteobacteria bacterium
GTCGATGACCCCGGCCTCGAGCCCGGCAAGCGCGGTCACCATCTTGAAGGTCGAACCGGGGGGATACTGGCCGCGAATAGCCTTGTTGGTGAAGGGATCGTCTTCGGCATTGGCCATTGATTCCCACATCCCCTCCTTCAGCCCGTCGATGATGGCGTTGGGGTCGTAACTCGGGGTGGACGCCATGGCGATGATCTCGCCGGTACGCGCATCGAGCGCGACAATGGCGGCGCGGCGCTCATCCTTCAGCCGTTCCATCGCCTTGTGCTGAATTTCCTGGTCTATGGTGAGAACCAGCTCGCGCCCGTGCTGGCTGTCGAGCGTTTCGAGTTTGCGGATCGCATGTCCGCGCGCGTCTACCTCAAGTTTTACGACGCCCGCCTTGCCACGCAATTTGGGCTCGAAACCCCTCTCCACGCCGCTCTTGCCGACACGGAACCCCGGCAGTCTCATCACCGGGTTTTCGTTGACTTCCACCTTGTTCGCCGCACCCACATAGCCAACGATATGCGCCATATCGCTGCCGCCGTGATACTGGCGCACCGACAGGATATCGGTTTGCACGCCGGGCAGGCTTGGCGCCAATACGTTCACCTGCGCGAATTGCCGCCAACTGAGTGTGTCGTCAACGACGATGGGGATGTAGGGACTTTGGCGCCGGGCCAGACGAAGCACGCGCGCACGCGCGCGTCCGGAGATAGGGATGACGCGCCCAAGACGGTCGAGCGAGTCAGGGATATTCTTGGACAGCTCGGGCACGATGGAGACACGCATGCTATCGGTATTGGTCGCCACCGGTTTGCCAAAGCGGTCGAAGATGAGTCCCCTGCGAGGCGCCAGAAGCTGGATATTGATACGATTTTCTTCCGCCAGCAGGGCATATTTCGGCGCCTCGACCACCTGAAGCTGCCGCAGACGCCAACCGAGCACACCAAACAAACCGAGCTGGCCCGCGCCCAGCATCAGCACGCGGCGGGTGAATCTGCGTTTCTGGCGTTTGTGGTGCTCCGATTCCGCCATGGCTCAGCCCCCCTTGGCGAAGGCGCCGGCCGGCACAAGGCCAAGCGAGCGGCGCATGGGCCAGGCCACAAGCGGAAACAGGGCAACGGCCACAGCGCCGCCAAACAGCATTGGCTGCCAATCGATCACGCGTACGAAATAAAGCGATGCGAGCACCCAGCCCGAGATGGAGGTCACCACCGCGGTCGCCGCGAACACAAGCCAGAACATGCCAAACCCGGGAGTGGCGTCCCGCCTGCTATAAAGAGCGGCAAGGGTTTGGGTGAGGAGAAATATGATGGCCCAATATCCGAGCGGGCCGGCGGTGAGAATATCCATCAGGCGACCGGCGGCGAATACCGACAGGCTCGGCAATACCATCCGGCGCTGCAGGGTCAGCACATAGACGATGATGATAAGGAGCAAAGGCAGAATGAAGCTTGCCTTGCTCGGTAATGCCCAGGGCACCGCGGCCACGACAACGCCAAGAAAAAGAACAAGGCTGGGAACGATCCCTTTGGTCAAAACTGAACTCTCCCTTGTCTTAGCTGCATTAGCTGGCCTGCATTAGCGGGCTTGTGTTAACGGGCCTGCGAACGTGTTCTTGCTTTGGCGTGCCGTTTCTTACGCCCCTGCCCAACTTTGCCTTGTTGTGTTTTGTCACGTGAGGAGACGCTCTTCTTCTTACCTGGGGGCGGTGCTTCGCGCGCAACCACGACCGGGGAATCGAAGAACAGAACGCTTACATATTCCAGCTCGCTGAGTGTGGCGTGCGGTTGGACCCGGAACCCCTTGTTTGCGCCGGGCACGACCACGCCAATCTGCAAACCGCGCGGCAGCAGCCCTCCATGACCGGAAGTGGAAACCCCGTCCCCTTTATAAACAGCGGCACTGTTGGGCACGAATTCCAGCCGCGGATTGGCGCTATTGTCGCCGACCAGCACGGCGCGCACTGCCGCCGGGCCGACAAGCACGGGGATACGACTGTTCAGATCATTGACCAGAATGGCCCGCGACGCATTTTTACCCGAATGGACCACGTGTCCGACAAAGCCATCGCCATTGATGACCGCGTAACCTTCCCGGCTGCCCAGGGTGCGGCCTATATTGATGAGCACGCTGCGCGCGAACGGCCCGCGCGCATCAGCAATCACATGTCCGGTTGCATATTTCAGCGCCGGTTCCTCAACCGCTTTCAGCAGTTTACGCATATGAGTCAAACGCCGCTCAAAACGCTGCGCCTGCCATTGCCAATGCTTCATTTTCTGGTTTTCTTCCTTGAGGCGATCGAGTTCGTGGAACAGGTCAAGATAGTCGACCAGCTGCTCCTTGGAGCGCCGTGCATAGATCGCAGGCTGCGACGCAGCCTGAAGCACAGGCGAAACAAGATCGGCAAAGAAACCGCGCATTTCGCGGATTTGATTGTTCTCTAGGCGTGAAAAGATCAGGAGTATCAGGCAAATGAAATAGAGAGTGAAGGGCAGCCACCCTCCTGTCGGGGCCTTATTCCGGCCATACGGCTTTAGTGCAGACTTCCTGCTACGCATAACCACTCACTCAATAAGCGCGAACCCACGCAATGAAACCAGGCGCCATCAACTGCTCCATTAAGGCCCCAGAAAAATTTTCTGCCCGCTGCCCTTCCCGTTCCGGGAAAGGGTGCAGGCGTCATTGAACATGCGCCAATAATTCCTTGATGTCGTCCAGCTGTTCCAGTGCACGCCCGGTGCCGATAGCGACACAACGCAACGGATCTTCAGGCGTTACGTATTTCACCCCGGTCTCGCGGGAAAGCTTCGTGCTGATTTTGTCGAGCAAGGCGCCCCCCCCGGTAAGGTGAATGCCGTCCTCATAAATATCGGAGGCCAGTTCAGGTTCAATCTGCTCAAGGGCAAGCTTGACCCCGTCGGCGATGCGCGCAAGCGGCCGCAACAGAGCGTCAGCGATGTCCGAAGATCCCAGGGTAATCTGGTTTGGAATGCCTTTTTTCAGATCGCGGCCCTTGATGTGAATCTCGATCACCTTGCCATTGCCACGTGCAATAGCCGTGCCCGCCTCGATCTTTATCTTCTCGGCGCTGGTTAGCCCGATCAGCAGGTGATGCTTGTGGCGAATATGATTGACAATTGCCTCGTCGAACGCGTTTCCGGCGGTGCGGATGGAGCGTGAATAGATCACGCCGCCAAGCGAGATCACCGCGATATCCGTGGTGCCGCCACCGATATCGACCACCATGGCGCCGCGCGGCTCGGAGACCGGCAGGTCAAGGCCAATAGCTGCGGCAACCGGCTCCTGAATGAGAAACACTTTCCGCGCTCCGGCTGAAAGCGCCGCTTCCTGAACCGCGCGCCGTTCAACCGGCGTCGCATCGGCTGGTACGCAAATCATGATTTTCGGACTGGTGAGCGTGCGGCGGTTATGCACCTGGCGGATGAAATGCTTGATCATTTCCTCAGCCGCAACGAAGTCGGCGATAACGCCGTCGCGCATCGGCTGCACCGTCTGGATATTATCGGGAGCCCGGCCAAGCATCGCTTTGGCTTCCCGGCCGACGGCGATGATCTTTTGGGTGGCTTGATCGTTAGAAAAGGCAACTACGGATGGTTCTTCCAGAACAATACCTCGCCCTGGAACATACACGAGCGTATTTGCCGTTCCGAGATCGATCGCCATATCATTGGATATGACACCGAGAAGACCAGAAAACATCGGGAAACACTCCTCCCGCTACGCCACTCCAAAATGAGCATTTGCGAATTTATCGTGCGGGAGTCGTTAAATAACGCCCACTCGAAGTTCCACAGCTGCTCAGGAACAGAATCTATCTTGAGGCATTTTCCCTGTCCGGGCAATGCAACACCCTCACATTTCACACCCCCAATGCAGAATATGGTTTATGGCCGGCCCTCCAACGGGCTGGATCGGGTTATCCTCGTATGTCAGCACACACAGCTAGTTAACCGAACACCCAAGAAAAACGGCCGGGACACAGGCCCGGCCATTCGTGATTGTGGCTCAAACTTACATATTGAAGTTATTTTCAGTCCTAGGAGGCAAGCATACTCCCTGGCGCTGTCTTCTCGCGTTTGACGCGCAATTTATTGAGCGCACTGACATAGGCGCGGGCCGACGCAACCATGGTATCGATGTCGGCGCCTCGGCCGATGACAGTCTTTCCGGCCTCTTCAAGCCGCACGCTCACCTCGGCCTGGGCATCAGTCCCCTCCGTCACGGCATGAACCTGATAGAGAGGCAAGCGCGCATCGTGAGGCACGATGTCCTTGATGGCATTGAAGATGGCGTCAACGGGTCCGCTACCTGTTGCTTCGCAGGTGTGATGTGTGCCGTCCACATCCAGCGTGATGGTCGCCTTCTGGGGACCGCCGGTGCCGGCGATGACTGTCAGCGCCACCACCTTGATACGGTCATCGGCGCTGGCCATTTCATCATCGACCAGCGCTTCGATATCTTCGTCATACACATGCTTCTTCTTGTCGGCTAAATCCTTGAAGCGCAAGAAGGCGTCCTCGAAGGCGTTGTCGCCGATGTCGTAACCGAGTTCCTTGATTTTCTCGCGAAAAGCATGGCGGCCCGAATGCTTGCCCATCACCAGAGTGGACTCTTTCAAGCCAACGCTTTCAGGCGTCATGATCTCGTAGGTCTGGTTATTCTTCAGCATACCGTCCTGGTGGATGCCCGCCTCATGCGCGAAGGCGTTCTTGCCGACAATCGCCTTGTTGTACTGGACCGGGAACGCGGTCACCCCGGCAACCAGCTTGGACGCCCTGGTGAGCATTTCAGATTCGATATTGGTCCAGTACGGCATGACGTCGTTGCGCACATTCATTGCCATGACGACTTCCTCGAGCGCGGCATTGCCGGCCCGCTCACCCATGCCATTGATGGTGCACTCGATCTGCCGCGCACCGGCGCGCACGCCTGCCAGAGCATTGGCGACAGCCAGCCCCAGATCATTATGGCAATGGGTTGAGAACACGACCTCGTCTGCTCCGGGCACTTTTTCAATGAGCATCGCGAACAGATCAAAATATTCATCCGGCACGGTGTAGCCCACCGTATCTGGAATATTGATGGTCGTGGCTCCGGCCTTGATCGCCGCCTCGACGCAGCGGCACAGAAAATCATGCTCGGTGCGCGTGGCGTCCTCGGCGGACCACTCCACGTCATTGGTGTAGCCGCGCGCACGCTGAACACTGGCCGTCACAGCATCGAGCACTTCCGAGGGCTCCATCTGGAGCTTGTATTTCATATGCACCGGACTGGTGGAAATGAAGGTATGGATACGCGGCCGCTTGGCGTGTTTCACGGCCTCGCCGGCACGATCGATATCCTTGTTCCCGGCACGGGCGAGCCCTGCGACCACCGTCTTCTTCACGACCTTGGCGACCTCTGAAACGGCCTCGAAGTCGCCATTGGACGCGATCGGGAACCCGGCCTCGATGATATCGACGCCCATTTCATCGAGCACTTCGGCAACCTGGAGTTTTTCTTCCAGCGTCATGGACGCGCCGGGAGACTGCTCCCCGTCACGCAAGGTGGTATCGAATATGACGACGCGATCGGAGTTTTTCCTGCTCTTGCGCGTCTTTGGAGATTTCTTTTTAGAAGTCATTGTTCCGGTCCTGCTGTTCCTCCGATCCGTTGAAGACGGAATTCGGTGGCGTTAATCGGCTGAGCTTTTCTTTGATAACATCCCCTGAAATCCCGCCCTGCACTTCATTGCAGGACTGCCGGAGCTCAGGGGCTGATAAGGAGAAGAAGCTGGCCGATTAGGAGGCCGGCGATGAGAACCATGTATGCAGCCGTAATCGCCGCCTCGTTCTGGCGGTCCGCTTGGGCAATTTTCGCCCTGGGCTGTTTTGCTATTCGCTGTCTCATCACACTCATTTGCCCGTATACCCGTTCATCCGGTACCAGGCGCCGGCGCATTGTGGACCGATGTACAAAAGTAGAGCATTCAGTCCTTAACACGACATTAACCAAATACTTCGCTGTAAAACCTAATGCGCCGTTGCCCGGAGTGCAAGAGCTATGGAACGCCAGAAACAGGTGCTTAAACCTCCAGCTCACCTTCCATAACCCGAACCGCATGGCCACCGATACGCACCTTGGTGAGCTTCCCTGCCTCCAATTCGAGCTCCTGGAAGATATCGCTCGGGCGGCCCATCTCGTAGCCCTGCTCGATGATGCCTGAATGCACACCATCGGGAGGGGCGTCGAATTTTATCACCACGCCGGCAAAGGCGGCTGCCGCCGCGCCTGTTGCCGGGTCTTCGGGGATTCCCATGGTGGGTGCAAACATGCGGGCATGAAAAGCAGCGTTTTTATGAACCGTCTGCCGGCAATACACATATGCATTTGGGTGATCGTGGTCGCCGAATGCCTCTCGCCAATGCTGGATTTGCGGCGCGGTGCGGCTAATGGCATCGAGGTCACTCACGGGCACAAATGTGAAAGGCACACCGCAAGAAAATTGCGTGGCCGCATGGTTCTCAAAGCCAATCTCACTTGGCGCCAGTCCGAGTGCCGCGGCCAATCTGTCATTCGGCGAGGCCTCGCCTACCTCTTCGGGCAGCACGGGTACATCAAACTCGGCGAATGGCGCTTCGCCAGGTCTCAACCGCACACCCGTGCGCACCTGACCTACGCCCTCCTCCAGCACGATAATGGCGTCTTCCTCGCGATCAGAGTCGCCAATCATCTTCTGTGCCAGAAAGATGGCGGTTCCCACGGTTGGGTGTCCGGCGAAAGGCAATTCCCGTCCCGGTGTGAAAATCCTCACCCTGGCGCTGTGCGCCTCGTTTTCGGATGGCAGGATAAACACGGTTTCGGACAGGTTGAACTCACGCGCGATACGCTGCATGTCCGCGTCGTCCAGCCCGGACCCGTCGGGCACGATTGCCAGTGGATTGCCGGAAAAACGGGTGTCGGTGAAAACGTCGAGAGTATGAAATTTGCGCGTCATGAATGTCTCCTCGCGATGCGCGACAATACTCGTTACACAGCGTGAGACAATATACGTTTGCGCAATACTCTTCCCAGTCCAGTCAGCTGTTGCCGGATTGGCCCGGAATTCATTAAACCTGCTCTACTAGCGCGCCGTGTTCCAGAGCTTGACCGCGCCAGAGTAGAGGGCGCCGCCCACGACGCAGGGAACCGCAAAGCCCGGGAAACCCGTAGCACTGGCGACGACACAGCCTGTTGCGATGGCCACAGAGCCGGCATAGGTGCTGCGCGTCCATTCGGCATCGCCGGGGTTTTTTGCCTTGATTTTATCAATCGCCGCACGCGCCTGGGTCCGCACACGGTCCGCCTCGAATTTTTCGGCCGCCAGGATGACTTCCTTCAACGGCTCGACCACTTCCTTGGGCTGATAATTGAGTTCCATCTTGTACAGGGCCAGCAGTGAACGGTCCCGTTCCGCATTGGCGGTCAGGGTCCATTTTGCCATATGGCCGGCTGTGATTTTCCTCACCGCATCCTTCCCTTCTTCGTCATTGAAGGCCGCGCGCACCTTGGACCAGGAAAATTTGCTGCTGCCGCGAACATCATTTGACCAGGGCAAAGCGGAAATGATCCGCAGGACCGGGGCATGATACCCGGTGGCGGCGTAGTACCCCCATAAGGCATCAAGGACGTAAGATCCCTGATCAACACTCAATTCATCCAGCGTCTTTGCCTTGCCGGTTATATAGTCATCGATCAGCGGCTTTCTGAGCGGCATGCGCTTCTCGAACTTGGACAACAACATGGGCCACTCTGGCAAACCGGAATAGGCTATCGCCTTGATGATGACACCCTGCTCTTTTGCGGGCATCGGAAACATGCGGGTAATCAGCTTTTCCGCCCTGGGCTGGTTGGAGCCCAGCACGCCGGCAATGAAACCGATCAGCAGCCCGGCCTTGTCCGGATTTTTGAGAAGCCCGTGCGTGCGCATGGCGTGCACGGCTTTGGGCACACTCGAAGGCTGCGGCTTGGCGCGATAGTCGTTGATCCATTGCATGAGACGGTCCGGTGACGAGAACCGGGCCTCGAGCGCCTGCGCAGGCACTGATAAAGCCAGTATGAGAAACGCAAATACAGCGGTGGCCAAGGAACGCATTACAACCTCCCCGTACACCCCCCAAAATCCCCGATTATTCGGGACAACGGCCTGCCACTTATTGTGGTTTTTTCTTGAGATAGAGGCAGTTACCGTTGCGGTATGGCTATATGAGCCAGATGTTGTTGTCAATTTAGTGGCGAGGGCGCACGTATGTTATGGTTAATGCCGCCACGATCCGGCCGGTAATTCGCAATTCCGCCGGAATCTGGGAACAGAATATTTCTCGCATGATCGAATTTTCGGCCATAAACCCCAACAGGAGTGTCAAAAATGATTAGCAAAGGAATTATCGCTTCGCGCTGGCCTTGCTCATGGCAGGCCCGGCATTCGCGTCCAATTGCCCTAACATCATGGCCGCGATTGACGCAGCACTCCCAGCGGCGCAAGTGAGTGCTGCAGACAAAGAAAAAGTCATGAAACTGCGCGCGAAGGGCGAGGCCGAACACAAAGACGGCAAACACGCCGCGTCTGTTGCAACGCTGACGCAAGCCAAGACACTGCTTGGCATGTAAATGTAACGCTTCAGCCAATGGTTGGCGAATTGCGGCGCAGGTTATCCAACCCGCGCCGTTTTTTTACCCATATTCCGGCAACAAGAGACCATCATTCCGGCAACAAGCAACCATCATTGCCCGCTAGCGTTTAACCCGGCGCGCTCATGAGGGAAGTGCCGCGGTGCGCGTGCATGCGGTAGACGGAGTTGAGTCATGACGGGGAGAGATGTGCGGAGACTGGCCATCACGCTGGCCGGAACGCTGGCGGCATTCGGGGCACTACCGGCGTTTGCGGCGGATTTGGGCGGTAAAGTGCCATTGCCGGTGCCTGAGCCAATTGAAATTGCTCACAATGATTGGGCCGGGTTGTATTTCGGCGGGCATCTGGGCGGCGCGGTCGACGGGGATAGTGATTTTCTCGGCGGCTTGCAGCTCGGGCACAATTGGCAAAACGGCAACCTGCTTTACGGCGCTGAAGGCGATATCAGCTTCGGCGACGATACGGTGGGCACCATTCGCGTACGGTTCGGTTTCGCCGGCCAGAGCTGGCTGATGTATGGCACGGCCGGTATCGCCATCGATGACAATGATGAGGGCGTGGTTGCCGGCGGCGGTCTGGAATACAAGGTCACTGATCGCGCGAGCATTGGCGTGGAAGCGCTGCATTATGCGCTCGACGATGATTTCACGGTTCTGCGCGGCCGGCTCACCTGGCATTTCGGCGGACAATCTTTTTAAGGATATGAACCCCTTCACGGGGGGGTATCCGAACGGGCAAGGCGCGGGAATATTCTTCCCGCGCCTTTTATTCTGTCTTAAGTTCATCTTGATGGTCACAATGGCCGTGTCAGGCAAATCCGTGGTTGGGGGGCCGCGGAATACTCGCCCTGTATAGTCAAGTCCTTCCCTGCAGCACGGCGAGATCCGGATGTTCAAATTCAATTTGAGTACGCTCAGGGGTGATGTTTTCGGCGGCCTCACGGCTGCGGTCGTGGCCTTGCCGCTGGCACTCGCTTTCGGCGTGGCCTCCGGGCTGGGACCGATTGCCGGCCTGTATGGTGCGATTGCAGTCGGCTTTTGCTGCACTGTTTGGCGGCACACCGGCCCAGGTTTCAGGGCCGACCGGTCCCATGACCATGGTCATGGCTGTCATCGTTGCCCAGAATGCGGGCAACCTGTCAGAGGCGCTGGCAATCGTTTTTCTGGGTGGGCGTGCTCCAGATAGCGTTCGGTGCGCTCCGGCTTGGCCGCTATGTATCCTATACACCCTATAGCGTCGTATCGGGTTTCATGTCCGTGATATAGCCACTTTTTTGGCGGTTTACTGCGGTTATTTCCTCCGCATGTCGCGTTTGTGTCGCGTTCAGGTTCCGACCAGCGCGAGTTCTGCTTCTTTCAACTCCTCCAAGTCGTCACCACGCGGGAACAGATGGCCGTATGTGTCCATTGTCATCGCCAATGTCGAATGTCCCATCCTGACCTGCACAGACTTGGGCGGCAGCCCTATGCCGCTGTCTTCCTTCCGGTTGATGCACCATGACGCATAGAAGTGTCTGAGAGCGTGTAAGCCGGTATACTTGGCCTTGCCGTCCCTATCAACAATGCCAGCCCTTTCCATAAGCGGGATTAACGACTGGCGGCGGATGGTTTGATACCGCCAGATGCTCCCCTCGACTGTGGGGAATACCAAATCATGCTCACTTGGGCCACGTTGCAGCTTCCACTCGCGGAGCGTGTTCATCACAAACGGCACTACGGGAATCGTTCTGTTGCCCGCTTCCGTTTTAGGTGCCCCCATATCGTTGTAACAGTTGGCACGCTGGCGCACATGTATCGTGTTCTTTTTGAAATCCACTTCCGGCCAGCACAGCCCGCGCAATTCCGACGCCCTCATGCCGGTGAATACAGCGGTGATGAAGAAAGGCCGAAACCGCCCCTCGACAGCTTCCAGAAGCTTGCGAATTTCATCCGGTGTCGGAATGTCTGCGCCGACAACAAGCTTCTTCTTTTTGACCTTGCGCTTCTTGCGGCGTGCGCCGTCACGCACCACGTTTCGGTTGATGTCACCGTCAACCATCGCTTGACTGATTAGCGACCCAAGGGAGACGCGAACCTTGCGGCGCATGGCCTCAGAGACACCCGCCTTGGCAAGCTCACGCTCCCAATGGGCTACGCTTGGCACCGTCAGATCGGCAAGCTTCACATGGCCTAGATACGGCCCGATATGGAGCTTCAGGTGTTGCTGATAATGTTCAATGGTGGTGCGTTCCAGCTTGTCAATCTGACACTGTTGAATCCAGTTTTCGCCAGCCGCGCTGACTGTAATGCTTTCCGTTCGCGGGACATGAGTCCCGGCGCTTATGTCCGTCCTTATCTCCGCGTAACGCTCTGTTGCCTGTCCCTTCTTGGTGAAGGTCTCAATATGCCGGTTGCCGTCCCGGTCTGTATAATCGACAATAAAGGCGAACCGTTCTTCGCCATTGTTCATTTTCCAAGTTCTCTTGCGAACTGACATTTCAATCCTCCTATTTCTTACGTGATTTGGCGGCGGTGCTTTTCCGCAGACGATGCGCTGCCACCCGGCACCGCGTGGAACAATATTTCGCATCTGTGCGCGTGCCCCACCCTCTGGTTAGGAAGCTGCCGCAGTGCGAACAGGTTATAATTTCAGCATGGCCGCACGCGATTAGCGCGGCTTCGAGTTTCATAAACTCGATAAGAGTGCGGGGCTGTAGCATCAATCCGCCCGCTGGCATTCTCACAACTACCGAAGCTTCAAATTGATCGGCGAAGCTGGCAGGGGATTTAACGAGCTTTCGCATCGCAGCTTGTTCTCGCTCAATCCGCTCCAGCGCAAACCCTTCTGGCAGCGAAGCCCAGTACTCAAGAATTTGTGCATCTTCTTCCGTATCGGGAGTGCGTTCAGGGGTAGGTTGCCAGTCAGGCAAGCCATAGTCTGACATAAACTTAAGCAGCCTCTCTTCGGTATTCGCTGAGGCAAATTTCAGAACGAGGCTATCGCTTTCCCCCAGACAAAGAGTCTCACGCGCTTCCGACTTGAAGCGCACAAACTTTCCAGAAGTTTGAGATAAGTCGATAACTCTATCCGGGTGCCCCACACGCGCCAGCTCCAAGCTGTACGCCTCATCATCTTCAAGCTTGCGCTCGAAAACCTCGACACCATCCGGGCAGCGCGTCCAATCCAGTCTCAGGCCAAGGTCCATTCCTGTTCTCCGGTGTAACGCCTTTGTAACGCACAGTCGTAACTACACTTGCGACCACGCACAGCGCATGGTAGGCAATAACACGTAACAGAAAAGACCACAACAGCCGTTACATAGTAATCTTTGGAGAATACAGGAATGACCATGAACAGCGACAAGCCCCCAGATGATTTCACGCTTGTATGGGGGGCGGCAGCTATCGGAAGGGAGATAGGTCGCACCCCTCGTCAATCATTTTATCTGTTGGAGAAGGGCTTTATACCATCGGCTCAAAAGATCGGCACTCAATGGGTCGCGTCTCGCCAAGGGTTGCACAAGACCTTTGTTGGGAATGGTGGCGCCGCTGATCCCGAAGTGGGAGGCGAATAACATGGCGCGCCCTGTTGTTCTGCATGACAGGGGAACGCCTCAAACTCGAAAGAGACTCAAGCGCGAATCTACGCTTGACCGGCTGATCCGTGAACGCCGGAAGCAGGGCCACAACGACACGGCAGATATAGAACGCGCAGCCTACGAAATAGAGCGCGTCTATTTTGCCATTACACGCGGCCTGTCTATCAGGACATCAAGCTTTGAGAAGGTGGACCGCAGCGAGCCAGCACCGGCTCCGCCCCAGCTCCAAACGGCCTATACCAAACGCTATCTCCCATGGGCGCAATTGATGGACAAGGACATGGACGGCCCTGCGCTCAAAATTATTATCGACGTGGTGGTATTTAACCGGACACTGAAGGACATAGACCGCAGACATAGGATGCGTAACGGATACGCCCGACAGGTTACTATCGCAGGATTGAAGTTGTATGCCGACCTTTCTCAATGGGGATGAACCCCAAGGAACAATCCGAGAACATAGCTTAACAACGGGGACCAGCTATGGTACTATTGTGTTAGATGGAGACTGATTCGAATTAGCTCGCTTACGGCGGGCTTTTTTCATTTCAGCATTATTAAGTTTCCGTGACCCACTAGGGTTGCGCGTCCGGCGCGTGCTGCGCTGTTCATAGCCCGCCTATCAGGCTGGCGACTTCACAGCCCTGTTCTTCGGAGTGGGGCTTTTATTATGTCAAATCCGAAAGGGAAAAAACGACATGACTGCATCTGCTCAGAATATCCCTGATCTGCTTGCTGACTATGTAGACAGGCAAACGCTTGCCAAGGCTTGGGGCGTCTGCACCCGCACGGTTGCGCGATACGAAAAAAGCGGACTTCCCCATTTATCCTTGGGGGGCCGTCGGCTGTATCCCATCGCCGGTTCAGCCGATTGGTTGAGAGACCGGGAGAAGGCACAATGACCACCCCGCAAAACTTGGACGTTCACGGGACGTTTGGGGTACGGCAAGCATTCCCCATAAATCCTTTTATTGTCGGGGACTTGGAAGTCTCCGAATATGCCCAGTGCGTTCTGGTCACATCCGGGCGGCTCTTTATTAGTGGAGTCTCTTCTGCAGCCGGCCAGCAGGAGGTAACGCAATGATTGTTATCCCTCTCCCCACAGCATCCCTGCCAAGCCAAAAGCGGCAGCGCAGCCAGCGCAAGCCAAACAAGCGCATCACGACCCGGCAGGCCAAAAACATGATGGAGGGTTTGGACTTTGCCCTTGAGACCGGCGTATCCCTGAATGCTCATCTGACAATTCACTGGGGTGGCACCGGCGCTGGTGATGATCCAGACGGGGCATTATTCGCCAAATTCCGGCATCTACTCGACAAGCGGCTTAAACGGCAAAACATACAAGGCGGCCTGACAGCCATATGGGTGCGCGAGCGCCAGCGCAACAAGCGCACACACCGCTTATCAGAGGTCGTCCATTCCCACTTGCTACTTCACCTGCCGAGCCATCTTGAACGCAATCCCTATCGGCAAACTTTCGAGCGGGCAGTTGAAGAATTGGTCGCCCTGGTTGGTGACGGCAATCTCGATGACCGCACCATCGCCCTCACTTTCCCGAACAATCCAGATGGCAAGTATCTGCTGAAAGGAGCAACACGGGCCGTTTGGGAAGCCTATAACGTGCCGGACAAATGGCGCAGCAAACACGGGGAAGGCATCATTGACGGCAAGCGGTGCGGCATCACGCAGAACATTGGCTCGAAGGCACGTGAGCGGTGGTGGGAGCAACAAAGTCACGGCAAGGTTGAGGTTGGCTGAACCGTTACGAGGAATGTCCGCTTT
>CAXMMX010000239.1:0-6500 GCA_964194535.1 uncultured Alphaproteobacteria bacterium
TTGCGTCATTTCCGTCACCAGGTCGGCGATCTCGATAAGCTCGTCCTTGGCGTTGCGCCCGGTGATGATCACGTGGGTCATTTCCGGCTTGTTGTTCAGCACCTCGATGATCTCGTCGAGCGGCAGATAGTCATAGCGCAGCACGATGTTGAGTTCATCGAGCAGGATGAGATTGTATGCCGGGTCGGCGATCATTTTTTTCGCTTCTTCCCAGGCGGCCCTGGCGGCGGCGATGTCGCGCTGCCGGTCCTGGGTTTCCCAGGTAAAACCCTTGCCCATGGTCTTGAAGGTCACCTGATCTTCAAATCGCATCAGCACATCGCGCTCGCCCGTCTCCCATGCGCCCTTCACGAACTGGACGATTCCGATCTTGTGGCCGTGGCCAAGGGAGCGGAACACGATGCCGAAGGCGGCTGTCGACTTGCCCTTGCCCTTGCCGGTATGGACGATGATGAGGCCTTTTTCTTGTGTTTTGGTGGCAAGGATTTTTTTCCGCGCCTCCTTTTTCTTGCGCATCTTGTCCGCGTGGCGCGCGTCAAGTTCGGCCTCGCTCATCTCCGATTTCTTTTTTGGCTTTTCTCTCATTCCGCTGCCCCTGCAAGCTCGTTTTCCGGCGCTCCGATAATTGCCTTCAGCTCATGGTAGACGGAGTTTGACCGGGGGGTCCACAAATCGCGGCTCAAAGCTTCGAGGAACTTTGCCGCCATCTCATTCAGGCCCGGCGCGTTGTTTTGCTCGATGAATGAGCGCACATCCTCATCGGCAATGAAAGCGTCATAGGCGAGCTGGAAATGATGGTCGCGCACCGCGCCCGTGGTGGCGGCGAAGGCGAACATGTAGTCGACCGTGGCGGCAATCTCGAACGCGCCCTTGTAGCCGTGGCGCATGACCCCAGCGATCCATTTCGGATTGACGACACGGCTACGCACCACGCGGCCTATCTCTTCCTCCAGCGTGCGGATGACCGGGCGCTCGGGGCGCGAATGATCATTGTGATAGACGGTCGGGCGCGCGCCCGAGACATGCTCGACCGCCGCGCTCATGCCGCCCTCAAACTGGTAATAGTCGTCGCTATCCAGCAGATCATGCTCGCGGTTGTCCTGGTTCTGGATGACCGCCTCGATATGTTTCAGCCTGAGCGTGAAAGTCTCTTTATGCTCCTCACCCTCGACGCCCTTGCCGTAAGCGTAACCGCCCCAGCCGATATAGCTTTGCGCCAGATCGCCAATGTTTTCCCAAAGCTGCTCGTCGATCAGCGCCTGAAGCCCCGCGCCATATGCGCCGGGCTTGGAGCCGAAAATGCGTAGGCCCGCAATGTGCCGCGCCTCGTCTTCAGAAATCCCCTGCGCGCGCGACTCGGCGATGTCTTCATTCATACGCGCGGCGATCGGATTGTCGCCGGGCTCTTCTTCCAGCGCGCCCACGGCGCGGATGGCCGTATCGAACAGTTCAATCTGTGCCGGGAAGGCATCCCGGAAGAAGCCCGAGATACGCAAGGTGACGTCCACGCGCGGGCGGGCCAGTTTCGCCAGCGGTATGATTTCATAGCCCGTTACCCGCCAGCTTGAGGTGTCCCAGACCGGCTTTGCGCCAATCAGTGCAAGTCCTTGCGCGATGTCGTCTCCGCCGGTGCGCATATTGGACGTGCCCCAGGCGGTGAGGCCAAACGTTTTCGGCCAGCGCCCGTGATCCTGCAAATGTCGCTGAACCAGCGCTTGCGCGGATTTGCGTCCCAGTTCCCAGGCGGCGGGCGTCGGGATTGCCCGGTTGTCCACCGAGTAGAAGTTGCGCCCGGTGGGGAGCACATCGAGACGGCCCCGCGTCGGCGCACCCGAAGGTCCCGGCGGCACGAAGCGCGCCGAGAGGCCCGCCATGCATGAGGCGATTTCATTTGTGGCGGATTGCTGAAGGGCCGGGCGGATGGATTTCGTAATCTCATCCATAACCGAGCGCGTGGCTGGCCATGCGGGGTCGCAAGACATCTCGCCCGACACGAGTTGGCCTGCGAGCAACTCCAGCCGCTCCACCGTGTCGCCATTGGTGCGCCAAATTTCATCCGTCAGTTCAGCAAGGGCAGCAGGCTTGGGCGCTTTCCACGGCGCACCCATCTCGCAATCGAGCGAATCGAATTCGCCAAGTTCCAGATCGCTTGTGAGCGCCCGGATCAGCGAAGCGTCGCCGTCCTGCGCCAACCCGCGAGGGATCCGGGTGAGGGCCACAAGCAGATCGGTTTCAAGCCTCCCTTCAGGCGCCTCTCCCAGAATGTGCAGCCCGTCCCTGATCTGCGCTTCTTTCAACTCGCAGATATAGGTATCGAGCTTTTGCAGGGCAGCCGTCTCGTCGTCGGTGTCGGCAATGCCTGAGTCCTTATCAAGACCGTTGGAGTGCACCAGGTCGAGAATGTGTTTGCGCAGCAACTCTGTGCGGCGCGGGTCGAGGCCGCTGGCCAGATAATATTCATCGATCAGCGCTTCGAGGTCTTTCAGCGGTCCGTAGCTTTCAGCCCTTGTGAGGGGAGGCGTCAGGTGGTCGACGATGACGGCGGATGTGCGCCGCTTGGCCTGCGTCCCCTCGCCCGGATCATTGACGATGAAGGGATAAATGTTGGGCAGCGCGCCCAGCGCCGCTTCGGGGTAGCAGCGGTTCGAGAGCGCCAGCGCCTTGCCCGGCAACCATTCCAGATTGCCATGCTTGCCATTGTGCAGCACTCCCTGCGCACCAAACACCTCGCGCAGCCAGATGTAGAAGGCGAAATAGCCGTGCGGGGGAATAAGCGCCGGGTCGTGATAGGTCTCGGCGGGGTTGATATTGTAGCCGCGCGCCGGTTGCACCGCGACCGCCACATTCCCGTAAATCTGCACGGCAAGATGAAACGCGTTCTCTTTCACGAACGGGTCGTCCTCCGGCGCGCCCCAGCGTTCTTCCACTTCGCTGCGCACGCTATCAGGGAGCTTTGTGTAGTGGTCTTGATATTGCTGGAGCGAAAGCTGCGCGCTGGATGCTGCACGCATCGTGCCGTTTGCGTTGGTCGGGCCTTCGAGCAGCTTGTGAATGAGCGCCGTGCCGTCTTCGGGGAAACGGCTTACCGTATACCCTTCGCCCTTGAGCGCGTTGAGCAGCTTCACTGTGCTCGCCGGCGTATCATAGCCCACGCCATTGCCGATGCGCCCGTCCCGGTTCGGGTAGTTGGCGAGGATGAGAGCCACGCGCCGCGCCTCTGCCGGGGTATTCCTCAGGCGCACCCAGTTGGCGGCAAGGTCCGCAACAAATTCCACCCGCTCGGGTTCTGCTTCATAGGTGACGATATTGGTCTGGGTGCCCGCGTGACGCTGCGCGTCCGACTTGAAGGACACCGCGCGGGTGAGAATCCTCCCGTCCAGTTCCGGCAGCACCACATTCATGGCCAGGTCACGGGCGTTGAGCCCCTGCGCATTCTCCTGCCATGCCTCAAAGCTCGATCCGGCGAACACCATTTGCAATATGGGGCAGTCAGCGGCCGAGAAAGGCGTGTCGCTTCCCCCGCCGCCAAAAGCGGCAACCGCGAATCCGGTTGCATTCAATACAATCGAAGGCGAAGCCTCCCTGAACAGTTCCGTGACGGTCGCGGCGGAAACCTCATCCTTCAGGCTGGAGACGAAGATGGGCAATGGGTTCAGACCGCGTTTGCTGAGTGCTTCGATCATGGCGTCCACGGGTGCCGTGTTCGCCCCTTCGATGAGCGCCCGGTAAAATGTGATGGCGGTGACCGGGGCATTGTCATGCCAGCGATTTCTCACATCATCGAGGGATATATTTGTAGCGCCCGGCCAGTACAGCCCCGCTTTGAGGAGAGGCCTTGGCGCGGGTGGCGCATCGCTTCCGCCGATCAGATGCGCGCAAAATTGCAGGAAGCCTTCCATATTTTCCGGCCCGCCTTGGGTGAGATAGCCCCAAAGGAGCTGCGTCTCGTCCTGGGAAAGCGTGGAGTGCGCAAGCAGGCCGGCGTCCGGTTTGGCGTCACCGGGCAGCACGGCGAGCTTGATATCATTCTCGCGTGCAAGGGCTTCAATCTGCTCCAGCCCGTAGGGCCAGTAGGTAGAGCCGCCCAGCAGCCGCAAGACAATCAGCCGCGCGTCTCCAAGCGTTTTTTCAACATAGAGATCGACCGAATAATTGTGAGTGAGCGCCATGAAATTGGCCAGCCGCAGCGACGGCGCGTCTTTGATCCCGTCATGGGCGCACTGTGCGTCATGCGCTCTGGCCAGTGCCGCCAGTTCGGAATCGGCAGCGGAAATCACAACGATGTCGCCCGGCTCCTGCGCGAGGTCGACCGGCTCGATACTGTCACCGATGACACCTGACTGGGCCGCAAGGATATGCATTACCTAGCCTTCCAGCGCGGCGCGGATTGAGCTTTCGTCGAGACCTTTCTCACCGATGACGACAAGTGACGCGCGGCGCTCCTCGTCATGCCTCCATGGCCGGTCGAAATAACTCTCGATACGCGGCCCCACCGCCTGCACCACGAGGCGCGCATCCGCATCCTCGACATCGATGAAACCCTTGAGCCGAAGAATACCATGGGCGGCGAGAGTGGTTTTAAGATTGCTCAAGAACGCATCCCGGTTGCCAACGGGCTCAGGCGAGACGACAAAGCTCTCAAAATCATCATGGTCGTGATCTTCTTCGCCATGGCTTTCGTGATGAGACTTGCGCGCCTCCATATCGTCTTGCGAAGAAGACGAAAGCCCCAGCAATATGTCGGCAGGCACATCGCCGTGCTTGACCCGCAGGAAAGAGACACCGGAACGCACTTCGCATCTGAGATCAGCCTCGACCTTGTCGAGCTCATGATCTTCCAGAAGGTCCACCTTGTTCAGCAGGATCATGTCGGCGCAGGCCAGCTGATCCTCGAACAGCTCCTCCAGCGGACTGTCATGATCAAGCGCGTCGTCGGCTTCGCGCTGGGCCTGCACTGCATCCTCGTCATGGGCGAAGCGCCCCTCGGCAACAGCGGCGCTGTCCACAACGGTCACCACCCCGTCGACAGTGACGCGGCCGCGAATCTCCGGCCAGTTGAACGCCTTCACAAGCGGCTGCGGCAAGGCCAGCCCCGATGTCTCGATGACGATATGATCGGGCGGATCGTCGCGGTCCAGCAACAGCGTCATGGTCGGGATAAATTCATCCGCCACCGTGCAGCAGATGCAGCCATTGGCAAGCTCGACAATATCGCCCTCGCCACAGGCGCTCTGCCCGCAACCCTTGAGCACTTCGCCATCGACACCCACATCACCGAACTCGTTGATGATGAGGGCGATGCGCTTGCCGTTAGCTGTCTCAAGCAGGTGCCGTATGAGCGTGGTTTTCCCCGCACCGAGGAAGCCGGTCACCACGGTGGCGGGAATTTTATGTGTGTCTTGCGCCATGGTCATGCGCTTTCACCGACAGCAAACATCCTGTTCATGGCCCAGCCCAGCGACACGCCGAGGATGATCCAGAACAGCGCCATCATGGCAAGTGAGTTCGCGGCAAAGTCGGCGGCGAGTGCCGCTGGAACCGCACTATCAATGGTCTGCGGGTGCGGCGCGCCAATGAGATGGGGCAGGGCAATCAGGCTCGCGCCCAGCGTCCTGTAGGGGATAGATTTCCTAAGCGCGATCATGGCTATGCCACTGGCGGTGGCGATGGCCGTTCCCCCCCACCATGACTGGCGCGCGACGAGTTCGGCGGTTGGCATTCCGGGTAACTCCGGCGCCAGGCCCGCCGTGGGCGCAAGCGTGAAGACCAGAAAACCCAAAACCCCCCATATAAAACCGTTCCGGGTGGTGATGCCGCGCCCGGAAAACATCACAGCGGCGGCCAGAATGAAAGCGAAGGCCACGCCCATGACGAGGTTTGTGAGCAGCGTATAGGCCGTGCGCTCAAACCCGTCTTCGGGGGCCCAGGCTTCTGCCTGTCTGGTTGTGCTGGTTTGTACGCTGCTGGTTTTCGCCCCTGCCGTGTCTTGCTGAGTCTCGTAAACTTCGGCTGCGAGGATCAATGGCGTGACGCGCCATATCTGAAAGCCCGCAGCAACGGCTCCCGCGATCATCCCTGCGATGATGGCGGCGAGCAATACCCGCGTTATCATGTGCGCGCCCCCCTAGTGACAGGGGGAGGTGATGGCGTGCCGGGTATCGTGCGCCGCGTTATGCAGGAAGTCGGGATGCGCAAAGGCAACCCCGTACAGCATGAACGTTCCCAGCAGCGCCGCGATAATGCCGGTGATAACGCGCTCCTGCGCGCTCAGACCGGCAATGGAAAAAGAAGAATCATTTGTGTGCATGATGGCACCTCCCGTGCTGGTTCGATAAAACCATTTGGATAGAGCGTCATTGCTCCATCCGCCGGTGGCAGGTCTCCTGGCTCACGGGTCATTGAGTGTCACGCGCCTTCCCAGAAATTGCCGGTTACCCGGCCTTCCAGTGACTTAATGCGCGAACTCTCGCCGCTTACAGTTGCGGGGGCAGCCACGGTTT
>CAXMMX010000240.1:0-7535 GCA_964194535.1 uncultured Alphaproteobacteria bacterium
TCCGGCAAAAAAGCCGTTGAACTAGGCCTTGTTGACGGGATATCGGACCTGCGCTCGAAGATGCGCGAATTGCTCGGCAAAAAGGTACGCCTGAAGCTCGTGACCCCCAAAAAGAGACTTTTCGGACGCCGGTTGCGCGGCGTTTTAACCCGGAGCGACGAGATGCAGGATACCGGGTTTGCGTCCCCGAGCCTTGCTGATGATCTGATCTCGGCGATCGAGGCGCGTGCGCTCTGGTCGCGCTTCGGCCTGTAACCCTTAGTTCATGACCTAGGGACTTGCCATGCCCCATTTGCTTCTTGTCCTCCTTGCCGGCGCTGGCGTATGGGCAGGCTATGGCTGGTACCGCAAGGAGCAGGCGCGGGTGCGCGACGCCCTGGGACAAGCGGAAGAAGAGCTCAGGCGGCGCGATGAGAAAGCCATTCCAACGCTGAAACGCGATCCCAACACGGGCATATACGAGCCTCATGACAAATAGCGATTTGCTCGGGCTAACCCCCTCGCATCCTGAATAACCTGCAAGAAGTGGTTGCGTCTTCTGCCCCCGGGCGCATAACAAGTCCGGAACGACATTCGAATCCTTAGGCGCATTCAATGGCCAATGCTCAAGCCGCCCCGTTGCGGCCGGACAAATCCTTTCAGGACCTGATCCTGGTGCTGCAGCAATATTGGGCAGCCCATGGCTGCGTGTTGCTCCAGCCCTATGACATGGAAGTGGGGGCGGGCACGTTTCACCCCGCGACGACATTGCGCGCGCTTGGCCCAAAGCCCTGGAAAGCGGCTTATGTGCAGCCCTCGCGCCGCCCCACCGACGGGCGCTATGGCGAGAACCCCAACCGGCTGCAGCATTATTACCAGTATCAGGTGATCCTCAAACCAAGCCCGCCGGACATTCAGGATTTGTATCTCAATTCTCTTTACGCCATCGGCATCGACCCGAAAAACCACGACATCCGTTTCGTGGAAGATGACTGGGAAAGCCCGACGCTCGGCGCCTGGGGCTTGGGGTGGGAGGTGTGGTGCGACGGCATGGAAGTTTCGCAATTCACTTACTTCCAGCAGGTGGGAGGCTTTGACTGCAATCCGGTTTCGGGCGAACTCACCTACGGCCTTGAGCGCCTCGCCATGTATTGCCAGGGCGTCGACAATGTCTTTGATCTCAACTTCAACGGCGGCGAGGGCGATAACAAGGTTATCTATGGCGATGTGTTCCTGCAGGCCGAGCAGGAATATTCACGCTACAATTTCGAGTATGCAAACACCGACCGCCTGCTGGCCCACTTCCGCGATGCGGAGGCCGAATGCAAGGCGCTGCTGGAAGCGGGCGAGCGGGGCGAGGGCAACACCCATGAATGCGTGCTGCCGGCCTATGACCAGTGCATCAAGGCGAGCCATATTTTCAATCTGCTGGATGCGCGCGGGGTGATCTCGGTTACCGAGCGCCAGGCCTACATCCTGCGGGTGCGCGATCTCACCAAAGCCTGCTGCACGGCATGGCTGCGGACGGAAGCGGGAGGGGCAAGGTTATGATAGATAACGCTGACAACAGCGTCACAGATTTCATCGCATTGACGATGGGTATTATCGTATTTTTCGTTGGCACCGTTCTCACACGGCGCTTCAGCTTTTTGCGCGAATACAACATACCCGAACCCGTCACCGGCGGGCTGATCGCGGCCCTTGCGGCGCTTATTGTCTATCTGATTTACGGCGTTGGCATTTCCTACAATCTGGCAACCCGTGACCTGCTGCTTGTTTATTTTTTCACTGCCATTGGCCTCAACGCCCGGTTTGATGATTTGATCAGGGGAGGGAAGCCGCTCCTTATCCTTCTTGGATTGACGATCGGTTTCATGGTTATCCAGAATATTGTGGGTTTGATTGGCACATCACTGTTCGGCATGCCCCGCCCCGTAAGCGTGCTTGCCGGTACCGCGTCGCTTATAGGCGGCCATGGCACCACGATTGCCTGGGCGCCTGACATTGCCGAACAATATGGCATCAGCAATGCTCTGGAGATCGGCATTGCCTGCGCAACATTCGGTCTGATTCTGGCCAGCCTGATTGGTGGTCCAATCGCGAAATTTCTGATTGACCGTAACAAGCTGAAAGCCGATCCGGAGGCAACGTCGATTGTTGGTCTTCCCCATGATGCTGACGACCGACCAACGATCAACCATATCAATCTGATGGCGGCTTTGCTGGCGCTTCACGTTGCGATCATCCTTGGCTACATGGCGAATCAGGCGTTGGAAGCCCAGGGCTTCAAGCTGCCGCTTTTCGTCAGTTGCCTGCTGGTTGCAATAGTCTTTTCGAACACGGTGCCAAGAGTGTTGCCAAATATGCCCTGGCCGGCCCGCACGCCAGCGCTTGCCCTCATTTCCGATTATGCCCTGAGCATTTTCCTGGCCATGTCGCTGATGAGCATGCAGCTATGGACGCTGTCCGGCCTCGCCGGTCCATTACTCGGAATATTGGCATTGCAGGCTATCGCCGCTTTCCTGTTCATCATGTTCGTCGTGTTTCCGGCCATGGGACGCAATTATGAGGCCGCCGTGTTGAGCGCCGGGTTCGGCGGATTTGCACTGGGCGCCACGCCGACTGCGCTCGCCAATATGGAGGCAGTTACCAAAAAGCACGGTCCTGCCCCGACAGCATTCATCATTCTGCCATTGGTTGCAGCCTTCTTCGTCGATCTGGTGAATGCCTTTCTGATCAGGGCGTTTCTCGCCTTCTAGGACCCGCTATGGCCGAACTTCTGCTTGAAATCTTTTGCGAAGAAATCCCGTCCGGCATGCAGGCGCGCGCAGGCGATGACTTGCAACGGCTTGTGACCGATGGGCTGAAGGAGACGGGGCTTGAGTTCGGGGATGTGAAAAATTTTGCCGGGGCGCGCCGTCTCACGCTGGTGATTGACGGCCTGCCGGAAAAATCTCCCGATGTTCGCGATGAGCGCAAGGGACCGCGTGTCGGCTCGCCGGACAAGGCAATAGAGGGTTTTTTGCGCGCGGCAGGTCTCAAATCGGTGGATGAAGCCGAGATCGTTTCCGATGAGAAAAAGGGCGATTTCTACCTCGCCCGTATCGAGAAGCAGGGCCGGGCGACGAGCGATGTGATCGCAGAAATTGTGCCCAAGGTTATCCGGAATTTTCCTTGGCAAAAATCTATGCGATGGGGGGCACCTCATATTTCGCAAATGGTCACAGAAAGTGGAGAAAGATACGTCACCGAGACCGGAGATCCATACATCCTACAGACATGGCTAAAGTGGGTACGCCCGCTGCATTCGATTCTCTGCCTGCTCGGCGGCAAGACGGTTGCCTTCGAGGTGGATGGCATCACCAGCGGCAACGAGACGCGCGGCCATCGCTTCCTGTCGTCGGGGGCAATCAAGGTCAAGGACTTCGCCGACTATGAGAAAAAGCTGCGCGACGCCCATGTGATCCTGGAGGCGCAAGAGCGCCAGAAACTCATCCTTGAAGGTGCGCGCGCAGCCGCGAAAAAAGCATCCCTCGAATTGGTCGAGGACGATGGGTTGCTGGCGGAAGCCGCCGGGCTGGTCGAATGGCCAGTGGTGCTCATGGGCGAATTCGACGAAGAATTCCTGGACGTGCCGGGCGAAGTCATCATCACGGCAATCAAGAAGCATCAGAAATGTTTTTCCGTGCGGGACGGGAAATCTGAAAAACTCGCCAACAAGTTTATCCTTGTCTCCAACCTGATCGCGGATGACGGCGGCAAGGCCATCGTCGCGGGCAACGAGCGCGTTGTCCGCGCGCGGCTGTCCGACGCCAAGTTCTTCTGGGACCAGGACCGGAAGGTAAAACTGGAAGAACGGCTTCCCGCCCTCAAAGACATCATTTTCCACGAGAAGCTCGGCACACAGGCGGAGCGGGTGGGGCGATTGAAAGCCTTGGCTGATGAACTGGCTAAGGTCGTAGGGGCTGATTCGGAAAAAGCAGTCCGTGCAGTCGAACTCTGCAAGGCCGATCTTGTCACCGACATGGTCGGCGAGTTCCCGGATTTGCAAGGGCTGATGGGCCGCTACTACGCGCTGGATCAAGGCGAAGACCCGTCTGTCGCGGCAGCCATCGAGGAACATTACCGCCCGCAGGGTCCGAATGACGCTGTTCCGACCGACCCGGTCTCAATCGCCGTCGCACTCGCTGACAAGCTCGACACCCTCGTTGGCTTCTGGGCCATCGATGAAAAACCAACCGGCTCGAAAGATCCTTATGCGCTGAGGCGCGCGGCTTTGGGTGTTATTCGAAGTGTTCTTGAAAAATCTCATCGTGTTGAACTCGTCAGTATTTTGAAGAAAGCCGATTTTATACTGGCAGAGATGTCGAAAAAGGGATTTACAGGAGGCTCATACGAGGATTACGGATCTGACCTCCTTGCCTTCTTCCACGACCGCCTCAAAGTCTATCTCCGCGACCGGGGCGCCCGCCACGACCTGATTGATGCTGTTATTTCGCCCGACGCAGACGATCTCCTCATGATCGTCGCCCGCGTTGAGGCACTGGGCAACTTCCTCGACACCGACAATGGTGCGAACCTGCTCGCCGGGGTCAAACGCGCCACGAATATTATTCGTATCGAGGAGAAGAAGGACCAACGTTCGTTCGATGGTTCGCCGGATGAAAGCCTTCTGAAAGACAAGGAGGAAAAAGCGCTCGCATCTGCCATTGCAGAGGCCTCCAAGGCCGCCGTAAAGGCCGTCAAAAAAGAAGACTTCGAAGGCGCTATGGCGGCGATCGCCAAGCTCCGCTCACCCGTCGATGCCTTTTTCGATAACGTGACGGTCAATACGGACGACCCCAAGCTGCGCGAGAACCGCCTGAAGCTGTTGAACCAGATCCGCGTGGCAACGCTCGCAGTTGCCGATTTCTCGAAAATCGAGGGGTGAGGGCGCAATGTCCCCGCGCATCAACATTGTCGTTCTTGGTGTTCAGGATATCGCTTCGGCCACAGGTTTTTACGAAAAGCTCGGCTTCGTAAAATCACAAGGCGCGAGCAATCCGAATGTCACCTTTTTCAAGGGCGCGGGCTGTGTGCTCGGGCTGTTCGGCAAGGAGCCGCTGATCGAGGATGCCTGCGTGGCAAAACACTGGACCGGGCAGGGCGGCATGTCGCTGTCGCAGAACCTGGAAAGCGAACAGGCGGTGGACGCGTTTATTGCCTTGGCGGAAAAGTCGGGCGCAAAAATTCTGAAAGCTGCCGGCAAGACTTTCTGGGGCGGCTATAGCGGCTATTTCGCCGACCCGGATGGGCATGTTTGGGAAATTGCGCACAATCCTTTCTTCCAGATCAATGACAAGGGCTTGCTCGAATTGCCGGATTGATGGGGAGAAAAATGCCGCTACCCCTTCGACGCATTGAGTCTTGCGGGCGTCAGCGCTAAACAGGCGCGAACAACACCTGTTCCAATCAAGGAAATATCAAATGAGCCAGGCGCAACCGGCGGCGGATAACACACCCAAATGGGTTTACAGCTTCGGCGCGGGCGAGGGCGAAGGCTCTGCTGGCATGAAGGAGCTGCTTGGCGGCAAGGGCGCCAACCTTGCCGAGATGGCCAATCTCGACCTGCCGGTGCCTCCCGGCTTCACCATCACCACGGAAGTTTGCGCGGCTTATTATGACAATGGCGGGATCTTGCCCGATGCGTTGCGGCCGCAAGTCGAGGCGGCTCTGAAAACGGTTGGCAAGGCGACGGACCGCGAATACGGCAATGCCGAAAACCCGCTGCTCGTTTCGGTGCGTTCGGGCGCGCGGGCCTCCATGCCGGGAATGATGGATACGGTGCTCAATCTGGGGCTTAATGACGTGACGGTGGAAGCGGTTGCCAAGCAGTCCGGCGACAAGCGCTTTGCCTATGACAGCTACCGGCGCTTCATCCAGATGTATTCAGATGTGGTGTTAGGCGTGGGGCATCATCTGTTTGAAGACATTCTGGAAAATTACCGCAATCTCCACGGCCATTCGCTGGACACAGACCTCACCGCTGACGATTGGGCCGAGGTAATCGAAGCCTACAAAGGCTGCATCGAGGAGGAACTGGGTGAGCCCTTCCCACAGGATATTCACGCCCAGCTCTGGGGCGCCGTCGCGGCGGTGTTCGGCTCCTGGGAAACGGCCCGCGCCAAGACCTACCGGCGGCTCCACGCCATCCCTGATGACTGGGGCACAGCCGTGAACATACAGGCCATGGTGTTTGGCAATATGGGCGATACCAGCGCCACCGGCGTTGCCTTCACCCGCAACCCGTCGACAGGCGCGAAGGAACTCTACGGCGAATTTCTGCTGAATGCGCAAGGCGAAGACGTGGTGGCCGGCATCCGCACCCCGCAGAGCCTTACCGAAGCGGCGCGCAAGGAAGCGGGCGATGACAAGCCATCCCTTGAAACCGTGATGCCCAAAGTTTTCGCGGAGCTGTCAGATATCTACGACAAGCTCGAGGCGCGCTACCACGACATGCAGGACTTGGAGTTCACGGTTCAGGAAGGCAAGCTGTGGATGCTGCAAACCCGCAGCGGAAAGCGCACCGTCAACGCGGCGCTCAAGATCGCCGTGGACATGGTGTCCGAGGGCGTCATCAGCAAGGAAGAGGCTGTCGAGCGGATTGATCCCAACCAGCTCGACACGCTGCTCCATCCAACCCTCGATCCCGATGCCGAGCGGACCATCTTCGCCACTGGCCTGCCGGCCTCGCCCGGTGCTGCGGTTGGCGAGATTGTTTTCAATCCGGACGAAGCGGAAAAGCTCGTTGCGCAGGGCAAGACCGTCATCCTGGTTCGTATCGAAACCAGCCCTGAAGACATTCACGGTATGCACGCTGCGGCCGGTATTCTCACCACTCGCGGCGGCATGACCAGCCATGCGGCTGTTGTGGCGCGCGGCATGGGGCGCCCTTGTGTCTCGGGCGCCGGAACCGTGCACATCGACTATGAAGCACAAGTTCTGAGTTCAAACGGAGAGACGCTCAAAAAGGGCGACATCATCACCGTCGACGGCACCACGGGGCAGGTGCTCAAGGGCGAGGTCGCAATGATCCAGCCCGAGCTTACTGGCGATTTCGCCACCCTGATGGAATGGGCCGACAAGCTTCGCCGTATGGGCGTCCGCGCCAACGCGGATACCCCGCGCGATGCCGCCCAGGCCCGTGAATTCGGCGCGGAAGGCATCGGGCTCTGCCGTACCGAGCATATGTTCTTCGACCATGAGCGCATTCTTGCCGTGCGCGAGATGATTTTGGCAGAAACTCAGGAAGGGCGCCGCGCGGCTCTCGACAAGATCCTGCCCATGCAGCGCAAGGACTTCACCGAACTGTTCGAGATCATGGGCTGCTTGCCGGTGACGATCCGCCTGCTCGATCCGCCCTTGCATGAATTCCTGCCGCAGCATGACGAGGAAATCGCCGAAGTGGCCGAAGCACTCGGAACAAGTGCCGAAAAGCTCAAATACCGTGTTGGGGAATTGAAGGAATTCAACCCGATGCTTGGCCATCGTGGCTGCCGTCTTGCCATCACTTACCC
>CAXMMX010000241.1:0-4482 GCA_964194535.1 uncultured Alphaproteobacteria bacterium
CAATATCAATGAAAAGCCCGGCAAGCGCCCGCCCGTCCAAGGTTGCTCTTTTCCACTGAATAATCGGATTCTGACACGACTTTCCCCAGAAAAGAAGAGTGCGGTGGATGAAATCTGAATAAAGTTGACGGGTGAGGCTCAGCTTCACAACCTTGCCCTTCGGCTGGCCGGTGAAATAGCCCCCCGTATGTTGCGTCTGTGTTGCATGGAGCTACCGCCACTCATTGGGAACCGTTGAAACATAAGGGGAATATCACGCAACATGCAACATACTTTTTGTTAGGGAGAGCCTAGTTAAGTCTTTGATATTGTTGGCGATCCCGGCAGGACTCGAACCTGCAACCTGCGGATTAGAAGTCCGCCGCTCTATCCAGTTGAGCTACGGGACCGGTTTCAAACGCGCGCGCCTGTATCCAGAAGAGCATGTCTAGTGTGTCCAGGACCCGATGCGGCCGAATTTGAAGTTTTCCGAATAAGACTTTGGATTGCTTTTACGGGTCTTTGGTTCGCGGACATTAAATGCAATACCATTGCGCCGCGCATAGGCAACGGCTTCATCCTTGGTCGCGAATGACATGCGGATTTGCGATTTCATATCACGGGAGCTGGTCCATCCCATAAGCGGCTCCACTTCTCTTCTGGCCTCGGGCTGAAACTCCAGAACCCACTTCCTGGCCCGTGCGGTACCCGACTGCATGGCCGTCCTTGCCGGTCTGTAGATGCGCGCAACCATATCATTTCCCGTTGCTGAGACGCGTGTGCGCCCTTCCTGAGGTCAATGGTCGGGGCAGCAAGATTCGAACTTGCGACCCCCTGCTCCCAAAGCAGGTGCGCTACCAGGCTGCGCCATGCCCCGACACATTACGTGATGCCACCTCTCCTGCATGTAGACACAACAGTAGCTTGGATATCACGTAGATTTTGCATTACACGTTTCATGTGCCTGCGGCAAGAAGCCCTCCCCCCTGCCCTTAGTGTCCAAGGCGTTTGAAAGCACTATGGCGCACCACATCACCGGGCTTCAAATTCAGCTTGGCGGCTGTACCGCCGACGACCTCCAGGACCGCGCTTATTTTATCTCCCGATTGAATGATGCGCTCGGAAAGGGGCTCGGTTAAAGCCTCAACACGATGCACCTTGCCGTCAGCTCGGATGAAAATCATGTCTAGAGAGATATAGGTATTGCGCATCCACATGGAGACATATTGTTTCTCGTCATAGATGAACAACATCCCCTCGCGGGGCCCCATTGATCGTCGAAACATCAATCCACGGGTTTGCTGGTCGCGTGTCGCGGCAACCTCGACGTTAAATTTGTGCTCTCCGCTCGAGGTGATCAGCGTCAGGGTATCGCGCTTTTGCGCGTCCTGCGCATATGGCTTTCCAGCAGCCCAGAAGATGGCGATGAGCGCGACTAAAACAGTTGCGAGGCGTGCAGATGTATTGGGGCGCGAATGAACGGGACTGCTCGCAGCGTGTGCGAGCGTGAGGAAGAGGCTAGTTATCGCCTTCAGGGAGCGTCGAGGCTGCCATGTCCGGCTTGAGTTCAGCAGCCATGAGACCTTTGGGTCCGTTGCCATAGCGAACCAGAACCCTCTGGCCCGGACGCAGCTCTGCAAAACCGAACCGGCGCAAGGTTTCCATATGTACGAAGATGTCCTCAGTGCCAGCACCTCGAGTCAAAAATCCGTAACCGCGGATCTTATTAAACCATTTGACTTCAGCGGCCTCAAAGTCACTTTCGGGTGTGATCTGGACATGAGTTCGTTGTGGTAACTGTGAGGGATGGATGGCAGTGCTATTGTCCATCTCAAGGATACGGAACGCCTGCAATCCCTTTGATTGCCGGAGCACCTGACACACGACTCGCGCCCCCTCATGGGCTGTCTGATGCCCATCGCGCCGCAAAACCGTGACATGCAAAAGAATGTCGGCCATCCCATTGTCCGGAACGATAAAGCCATAGCCCTTCGCTGCGTCGAACCATTTGATGGCGCCGGAAATTTCAATGACATCCGCAGAAGCGTCTTCAACCGCTTCCTCGAGTTGCGAGACGTCTTCTATAAATGGCGAGCCACTGCCCCCCATGCCGCAAACCCCCGCTACATCTACGATGGTGTCCAAGCACCTTATGGATATTTTAAGTCTGCTGGACGCCTACCCTCTGGATCAAAAATACCACTCAAGCCGTGCGAGGCCAGTACTAAATTATCACTTCAGGCCCCATCGGGGGCGACCAATTAAATGCAATCTCGCACCCGCCGTTCAGAACCATCTGAATTTCCCTGTGAATTAGGTTTGTTCACATGGAAGCCGGATGGTGGGGAAAAATATATTCAATGCATATGTGGTTCAGAGCTGTTGCAAATTGGACACGGAAATGAGGGACTTTTCCCCAGTTCATTCGCGAATCACATGAGCAATTGCGTCCATATGTGCTGGAATCACGACCTGGGATGAGCGTGAATGTGTGGTTATCTGGCAGGTGACCCGCACGGCTGATCAGCGTATTGGAAACAGATGAATGTCGTTTTGGGACGAGTGAAGCAAGAGAGGCGGTTCTGACAAATGAAATATCTGCATACGATGGTGCGCGTGAACGACGTGGAAAAATCACTCGATTTTTATTGCAACGCCCTGGGCCTTGTCGAATTGCGCCGGCGCGAAGACGAAGCCGGACGCTATACACTCATATTTCTCGCAGCGCCCGGAGATGAGGAAGCGCAGGTCGAGCTGACCTATAACTGGGACCCTGAAGATTATGACGAGGGCCGCAACTTCGGCCACCTCGCTTATCAGGTCGACGACATCTACGCGCTTTGCGGGAAACTGATGGCGGCGGGCGTGACCATCAATCGTCCGCCACGCGATGGCCGGATGGCGTTCGTGCGATCCCCCGACAATATCTCGGTTGAACTTCTGCAAAAAGGCGAGTCATTGCCAAAGAAAGAGCCCTGGCTATCCATGGAAAATACCGGCCACTGGTAAGAGGATGTATGCGCGCCATATCGGAATGGTTGGCGTCGTCATCAACGGATGGAAGGCTGGTACCCCCTAGGAGAATCGAACTCCTCTTTCCAGGTTGAAAACCTGGCGTCCTAACCGATAGACGAAGGGGGCGCAGACACCGGCTCATATAAATGGGATTGGCGACCCTGACAAGAGAGTGTGGACAACAGGTTTCCGCTAGCAGCGCGGGTCCGCCACATCTTCAATATACAACTCGATTTTCTCACGCCCACCCCAATCGCTTCGGCGCAAATGACCAGCCACGTGAAGCGGCATCCCTTTCGAATCGAGAAGGAGTTTACCAATTTTTGTTTCTGCGCAGTTGAAAGCGATGGCATCGATGCGTGTGCCATCGCCTGCAGTCAAAGAGCAACGCACATGACGTTGGCCAACAATCTTGGCAAACTTGCAGCGGTGTGCGGCGAAAGCAAATCTGGGCTGCGGATTGCCGGCTCCGTACGGACCGGCTTTATCCAGCTGGGCCATAAGCTCTTTGGTGGCGCTTGAGGCCATCAGGGCGCCATCAATTTTCAGGTTTGCCTCTGCACCTGCCAGCATGACCTGGCTACGAAGTGCTTTGTCCAGATGTTCGTAAAACGCTCCAGCATTTTCCCGGGCCACGGTGAAACCGGCTGCCATGGCGTGCCCGCCGCCCCGCTCCGCGAGACCCTCATCCACTGCGCTGCGAATGGCGGCGCCTATATCGGCGCCCTGAATGGAGCGCGCCGAGCCTGAACCGGACCCAGACCCATCCATGTCCCAGGAGAGAGCCAGGGACGGCTTTGAAAAACGCTCAGCCAGCCTGGCGGCAACAAGGCCGATAAGACCCTTGTGCCACCCCTCTCCCTCGGCAATGGCGAGGATTGCTTCGGGGCGGTTCTGAAGGGCGGCGTCTGCCTGGGAAAGTGCTTCTTCGTGCAATGCGTCCTGCATGGCCCGGCGCTCGAAATTCAGTTGCTCAAGCGTGCTGGCGATTTCAATAGCCCGGGGTTCATCCTCAATGGTCAGCAACTGTGTGGCCAGGTCGGAACGGCCGATGCGCCCGCCGGCATTGAGACGCGGGCCCAGAACATAACCCAGATGGTAGGTTGTGGGGGCGGCCGTAAGCCCGGCCTTGTCCGCAAGCACTCGCAGGCCAAGGTTCGAGCGCCGACGCATGATTTCCAGACCCCGGCAAACCAGTGCACGGTTCAGGCCGGTGAGCGGGACCACGTCGCAGACGGTTGCGAGCGCTACCAAATCCAGCAATTGCATGAGGTCGGGCGCAGAAGTCTCTTCTCCATACCAGTCTTCGGCGCGCAACTGCCTGGCGGTCGCCACCAGAAAAAGATAGACAACGCCAGCTGCCGCCAGGTTTCCCTGGCCGGAGATATCATCCATACGATTTGGATTCACCATCGCCAGCGCGGCCGGCAATTGCTCCTCGGCCTGGTGGTGGTCGAGCACCATGACATCTGCGCCCATTTCACTTGC
>CAXMMX010000242.1:0-5686 GCA_964194535.1 uncultured Alphaproteobacteria bacterium
GGGGGTAAAGCGGACATAAAACGTGGTGATGCTCAATGTCCGCTAATGACCCAAAGCGGACATGTGTGGCTGGATGTCTTGACGCACCACTATGGCGCGACAAATGCACAAGGAGTGGTCGGAGCATTCCGTCTAATAGACAACTGCCTCACCCGAGCCGCCATCGACTGCGATGCATTGGCCGGTGACCATGTCAGCAAGGGGTGAACAAAAAAACAGCACTGCCGACGCAATGTCCTCGGGCTGTATCAGCTTGCCCAGCGGAATGTCGCTGGTGCGTTTGACGATAACCGCGTCGATATCAGTCCCGGATTCCTTCGCTTCACGGTCGAAGATCTGCATGACCCGTTCGGTCGCCGTGTAGCCGGGATGTACGCAATTGACAGTTACATTATAACGGGCCGCATACCCTGCGAACTGTTTGGTGAAGTTTGCTACGCCAGCGTTGACCACACCGTTCGTCATCCGCAATGGTGCCACGATTCGGGCTGTCATCCCGCCGATGTTGACGATGCGACCCGAGCGCTGTTTCTCCATATGGCTGAGCACAAGACGCGCAATACGGATATAAGCCATGAGCTTCACATCGATATGATAACGGAACTGATCATCTGTGAGTTCATCAAAAGACGCGCTGGTAGATGTGACGGCGTTGTTTACCAGCACATCGACGTGACCTGCAGCTTCAACGGCATCTGCGACGAATCTCTCCACATCCTCCAGATGGCTGACATCGGCTCTGTACAACCAGGATTGTACGCCCAGTGCGCGGATGTCCGATGCGGTTTTCTTGAGGCTTTCCTCAGTGCGCCCACAAATGGCCACATGCATTCCCTGCCTTGCGAGCATCAGCGCAACGGCTCGCCCGATGCCACGGCTTCCACCCGTCACCAGAGCCACCTTATCCTTTAAGCGATACTCGATAGGTCTTACTTTCTTGCAGCCTGCAGCCGATATCCTTATCCGCCCTTGGCTGAGACTATGTCATATTCCTCCTGTCAGGTCCCTCGGACACTTTGGCCGCCTCGCCGAATGTCCGCTTTCGGGGGCAAAGCAGACATTGTGAGGGTGCGTGATTTATGTTTGCTTTTGACCCAAAGCGGACACAAATACAGCAAGTCCGTATCAGCGTGCAGATGAGACTAGAAAGTTATTCAAAGGGATCGGCTTCAGCTTCGCATCTCGCACGAAGGCTATGATCGCTGAAAATGTGAGCGAGCCGAATTTACCGTCGATTGTGCCTTGATAATAGCCAAGTTCTTTGAGGCGGGTCTGTACCGCCCTTCGCGTCGGCTCGTAGATCCGATTTAGCTTTTCAGCCTGATATGCTAGAACGTTTGCTGAGGATAGCTTTGGCACATTCTGGCAAATCCTTGGGCGCTCCTACCGGAATGCGCCCGCGACCTACCAGCAGGTTTATCTGCCGCCGGGCCACCTGCCTATCGAGCTCTCGGAGAAACTGGAATGACAAGCCCTATGTTCAGCTCAGAACCTTTTTCCCTTGTTCAGCGCCCGGCGGGACGCAGTCGGGGCAAGCCTCGTAAAAGCGGGCTGACGATGATGATGGATTGGGGCCTGCCACTTGGTGTGCAAGGGGATTGGCTCGATCTTGTTGCGCCTTTTGTGGATCTGGCCAAGTTCGTCGCCGGCACGGCGCGACTCTATGAAGAAGACTATTTGCTGCAAAAGATAGCGCTCTACAAAAAGCACGACGTGCAACCGTTCATCGGCGGACAGTTTCTCGAATATGTTTATGCGACACAGGGGTTGCCCAGCGCGAAGCCCTATTTCGAAGAAGCTAAACGGCTCGGTTTCAAAGCTATCGAGGTGTCAGACAATTGCGTTCCCCTGGACCGGAAAACGCGCCAGACATTGATACGTACCGCCGTCGATTGCGGCCTTGAGGTCCATGGCGAAGTTGGCTCTAAGAGCGAAGACACCGGCGCGGTGACACTGATAGCACAGGCTTACGAATGCTTTGAAGCCGGCGCCGATGTTGTGCTCGTGGAGGGTGCGGAGCTTCTCGTCAAAGGTGAGCCGAACCGGAAGTTACTCACTGAGCTTCGCGATGGCCTGAATATGAACCAGGTGATTTTCGAACTGATCGGACCCTGGGTGCCTGGCACGTATAATTGCGATGTCTACGACCTCAAGAAATTCCTGATTTCAGAATTTGGTTCGAATGTGAATCTGGCTAATGTGATGCCGGAACATATATTTGAAACCGAAGCATTGCGGGTTGGTCTCAGTGTTGTTGGACCAAAGACCCTCGCGGTGGCGGCAGAGTGAGACGGAGGCATATCCAAACGGGATAAGACAAGTGAAGGATTACACGACCGGTCCACTAAATAATATTGGGCCAATTTGAACTAAGCGTAGTAAAGGGAGGAAATCCAAGTGAAAAAAATATCCAAGAAATACCCTGTTCGCAAAATTGCCGCCGGTGCGGCAATCCTCGCGATCGCCGGGGCATCGATGCCGGCAGCCGCACTTGCGGAGACCAATGAGGTCAGGTTTGCCCAGCAATTTGGGCTTCTGTATCTGCCCATGCACGTGGTCGTTGACAAAAAGATGGTGCAGGCCTGCGCATCGAAAGCCGGTCTTGGAGACATCAAGGTCACCATGCATCGCTTCAGCGGCGGCGCGGCAGTCAATCAGGCATTGCTGTCCGGCAATGTCGATTTCGCTGCTGGCGGTATCGGCCCATTGCTCAAGCTTTGGGACAAGACCAAGGGCCGGCTGAATGTCCGCGCCATGACGACGCTTTCTGCGATGCCGCTCAAGCTCAACACCAACGACAAGCGGGTCAAGAAGCTTGAGGATTATGTGGGTCTTACCGACCACAAGATCGCAACGCCATCGGTCAAGGTCTCAATCCAGGCGGTTGTTTTGCAGATGGCGGCCAAAAAGAAGTGGGGCGCCAAGGAAGCTTTCAAACTCGATCCCATGACCGTTTCGATGAAGCATCCGACTGCTACCGCAGCCCTGCTGGCTGGCGGTCAGTCTGTTAAAAGCCACTTCGCGACCCTGCCAACTTCATTTCAGGAGCTGACGAGCGGCAAGGTTCATAACGTTCTCACATCTTACGATGTGCTGGGCGGGCGCCATTCAACGGTTGCGATGTACAACAAGGAAAAATGGAAAAAGTCCAATCCGAAATTGTACAAATGCGTCTACACGTCCTACCGGGACTCCATCAAATGGATCAACGCCAACAAGAAGGACGCAGCCACCCTCTACAAACGCTTCACGAAGTCAAAGCTGAAGCTTGCTGACATCGAGAAGATGGTCGGGAATCCGGATGAGATGCTCTACTCGCTGACGCCGGAAGGCACGATGAAGTTTGCCAAGTTCATGCACTCAATCGGCTCCATCAAGAATCTGCCAGCGAGCTGGAAGGACTATTACTGGGAAAACAATTACGATCAGAATGGCGGCTGATTGATGGCTAAACGCAAAAGTAAAGCGGCGGGCAAAAAGCCCGCCGCCGCCACGACCCAACCGATATTGAATGTTGACGGGGTCACTCTCCAATACAAGACCAAGGAACATTTGATCACGGCGACCTATCGCGTCGGGTTTGACGTCTACCCGGCCGACAGGTTTGTTCTGCTGGGTCCCTCGGGCTGCGGCAAGTCAACCCTGCTCAAGGGCATCGCCGGCTATATGAAGCCGGTGGAAGGCGCGATCCGTCTGAAGGGTAATGAGATTTCCGAGCCTGGTCCTGACCGGGTCATGGTGTTTCAGGAATTCGACCAGCTGCTGCCCTGGAAAACGGTCAAGCAGAACATCATTTTCGCGCTTCATAATGGCGGCAAGACCAATTCCGCCGCCGAGGCCGAAGAAATTGCCATGGAGTATATCCAGAAGGTCAAGTTGAACGGCTTTGAAGATACGTTCCCGCATATGTTGTCGGGCGGCATGAAGCAGCGCGTGGCGATCGCGCGCGGCATGGCGATGGAGCCTGATGTCTTGCTCATGGACGAACCCTTCGCCGCGCTTGATGCGCTGACGCGTTTGCAGATGCAGAAAGAGCTTCTGCAGCTGTGGGAAGACACCCACTTTACGGTGCTTTTTGTCACCCATTCCATTGAAGAAGCGCTGATTATCGGCAGCCGCATTCTTGTCCTGTCGCCGCATCCCGGGCAGGTCAAGGCGGAACTGAACGCGCATCATCTCAACCACGACAATGTCGGCGAAAAGAAATTCGCGGAAGTGCAACAGCATATCCATGACATGTTGTTTGCCGACAGAATTCTGGAAGAAGAAGTCAAGCCAGGAGCGCAAGGGTAATGAGAACAATACCCGACGTCCTGGTCCGTCCAGAATTTGAGGAAACGGAACTCTCGAAGGCTGAAACGGGCGACGTCGCTCGCAAGCTGACGCTGTTTGAGCGCATTTCGGATATGCACTCCGTCCGGAAGCTGTCGATCCTGGTGATGGTGATAGTCGTTTGGGAGATTTACACGCGGCTGAGCGGTGTATCCGAACTGATCCTTCCCAAATTCTCCGCCACCGCCGAGGCTTTGTTTCAGGGAGTATTGAACGAGCAACTGCTGGAAATGGTGTGGAATTCGATGATCGTCTTGGTCACCGGTTACGCTATTGGCATTGTGATTGCGACGCTGCTGACCACCGCTGCGACAACGACCCGGTTCGGCAATGATATCCTGAGCACGCTGACGGCGATGCTCAATCCGCTCCCCGCCATCGCGCTGCTGCCGCTGGCTTTGTTGTGGTTCGGGCTCGGCGCCGATGCGATCATCTTCACCCTGTTGCACTCGGTGATCTGGCCGGTGGCGCTCAATGCCCATGTGGGTTTCATGAGTGTCAGCGAGACGCAGCGTATGGTCGGGCAGAATTACGGGTTGAAGGGGCTGTTTTATGTTGCCAAGCTTCTGATTCCTGCCGCTTTCCCGCAGATTCTGATGGGCCTGAAGATTGGCTGGGCCTACGCCTGGCGCACGCTCATTGCTGCCGAGCTGGTGTTCGGCGGGTCGATTTCAGACACCGATGACGGCGCGGCTGGCGGACTCGGCTGGTTCATTTTCGCAAACCAGATGGACTTACAGATTGCGTCTGTGTTTGCAGGTCTGTTCACGGTCATTCTGGTCGGTGTGTTCGTCGAGAATGTTGTCTTCAACGCGATCGAGAACCGGACTGTTCGCCGGTGGGGGATGCAGGCAAGATGACCGGATCAGCAAAACAAAAAAGCTCGCTTCCCGAGCTTGTCATTCGTCCCGAATATGAAGTTGCCGACATAGCCCAGGCGCAGATCAACGAAGTCGCGCACAAGCTTTCTTTGATTGAGCGTATCTGGAACATCAATGGCGTTCGCAAGACCTTCATTCTGCTATGCCTGGTTGCAGCCTGGGAAGCCTACACCGTCGGGTTCGACGTGGAGCCGTTGATGCTGCCGAGTTTTAGCGTCTCCATCACGACGCTCTACAACGCCCTGTTCCATGGCGATTTGATCTTCAAGATCTGGTATTCGGTGAAAGTGCTGCTGATCGGCTACACAGCTGGACTGGCAATCGCCGCAATCCTGATCCTCTGGGCCACGGCTAACCGCTTCGGCAGCGATTTCATTGCCATGGCCACTGCCATGTTCAATCCATTGCCTGCGATTGCGTTGCTGCCATTGGCGATGCTGTGGTTTGGCCTTGGAACCGCAAGTCTGGTCTTC
>CAXMMX010000243.1:0-2275 GCA_964194535.1 uncultured Alphaproteobacteria bacterium
GGCTCGCACCGCCTGACGTGATGAGCACATTATGTTTGGAAGCCGCATCCTTGAGGCTTGCTTGCACCGCTTGCGGCTCATCCGGCAGGACGCCAAGATCGATACATACCGCACCCGCTGCCTCGATAAGACCGCGCAGCATTGGCGCATTGGCGTCATAAACCTGTCCCGGCTTCAACGTTTCGCCGGGGCGGATAATCTCGTCACCAGTGGAAAACACGCCCACTTCAGGTTTCTTGTAACACGACAGAGTGGCATTCCCGGCAGCCGCGGCCGAGGCGGTATCCTGCGGACGCAGCCGGCAGCCCGCGCCGAGCATCACCGCACCCTGCTTCACGTCTTCTCCGGCCAGGCGGCAGTTGGCGCCTTGCTTCAGTCCAGCCGGTATCGTGACCCATATCTCGGAGTTCCGGGTTTCGGTTTCGGTATCTTCCTGCATGACAACGCTGTCCATGCCATCAGGCATGGCCGCGCCGGTGAAAATCCGCGCCGCCGTTCCCTGTTCTATTTTATCGCTCACAGAGTGGCCGGCAGCCGCGCGCGCGCTCACTTTCAGGGAGCTGCCTTTCCCGGCGTCATAGTCACAAAAAGCGAATGCATAGCCGTCCACTGCTGCATTGTCGTGGGCTGGAATATTGCGCGGTGCGATAACGTCTTCAGCCAGAATGCGTGCGCAAGCCTCATCCACCGGCACCTGTTCCGCTTCAACGACCCTCGCCATCCGCTCACGCAGGATCGCCACCGCCTCGTCATGGGTCAGGCGGTCTGAATCATGCAGAAAACAGTCGTCACGGAGCTTTCGGGTCATTTTTTAACAAGATCGAGATGGCCGGCGATAAAGTCCGCGATACCCACAATGTCGTTTATTTCGAAATCTGGCATTGCGCCTGTGTCCATTTCGCCATCGCTGGCTACCGCCACGATTTGAGGATCGTCTCCTGAGAGGGGCTGTTGCGTCAAGGAGCGGGTGCTGCGCGCCTCGATCTTGGGATGAGGTCCGCCCTTATAGCCTTCCACCAGCACCAGATCGCAGGGGCCGATGTGGGAGAGTATTTCGTCGAAATCCGGTTTCTCTTCATCGCGCAGCTCATGCATCAGCGCCCAGCGCTTGGGAGATACCAGCGCCACCTGCCGTGCGCCGGCCTCGCGGAACTTGTAGGAGTCGCGGCCCGGATGGTCGATGTCAAAGCTGTGGTGGGCGTGCTTGATGGCCGAAACGCTATAACCGCGCTTGGTAAATTCTTCCAGCAGCCGGGCCATGAGTGTGGTCTTGCCGGAATTTTTCCAGCCGATAACACCGAAGATAGGATAGGTCATGTTTCTGCCGTCTCCGCGAGGACGGCAGCAGCATGAGCCATATCATCCGGTCTGTTGGCGTTGAAGAAGGGGTCGATTGCCGTCCCGCCTATATGTGTCTCCGGGAACGCGGCTGTCACGCTCAAATGCCGGCCGGTCCAGTCGAGCACCTTGCGGGTGCCGCTCTCAAGAGCTTGGCGCAGATCTTCCTGCAACTCCGTGGGCCACAGCCCGAACACCGGATGCATGCGTTCATTTGAACTTGCAAGGGCGATGGCCGGATATTTGCCCTTTGTGGCGTCGAGCAGCTTTGCCACCAGGTCTTGCGGAAAAAACGGCGTATCTGTCGCCGCGGTGACAATCCAGCGCGTATCGGGGGCATGGGTCCGGGCCCAGGTAAATCCGGCCAGCACGCCGGCCAATGGCCCGGCAAAGCCGGTGATGGGGTCGGCAATTGTCGGCAGATCAAATCCGGAAAAGCGATCCAGATCGCCATTTGCGTTGAGCACCAGCGCGCTTGTCTGCGGTTTGAGACGATCGATAACGTGAGCCAGGAGCGGCTTGCCGGCTAGCTCCAGCAGGCACTTGTCACCGCCACCCATGCGCCGCGACTGGCCGCCCGCCAGCAGCACGCCAATAACGGGTTCTATACTACTGGACATCGCGGCGCCTCATACCGCTTCCTCGGCCCGGCTCGATTTGCGCGCATGTTTTGAAGGCTCATCGCTCACTTTCGTAATATCCGCGTCATAGATAACGCGCTCCTCGCCCGCGAGCACCACGAAGCGCTTGCCGCGCATGCGGCCGATGAGCGTAAGCCCGGCCTGCTTGGCAAGATCAACACCCCAGGCGGTGAAGCCTGAACGCGACAGCAGCACCGGAATACCCATCTTGACGGTCTTGATGACCATTTCCGAGGTCAGGCGCCCGGTGGTGTAGAAGCTCTTGTCGTCAGCGGGGATGTTGTTCAGCAGCATAT
>CAXMMX010000244.1:0-9834 GCA_964194535.1 uncultured Alphaproteobacteria bacterium
GATCTCGCGTATCCTGTTTCGTTTTTACGATGTCAGTAGCGGAGATGTGCTGATCGACGGGCAGGATATCAGGGGGGTAACGCAAGCCTCCCTGCGCGGAGCCATCGGCATGGTTCCCCAGGATACGGTGCTGTTTAACGATACAATTGCTTACAATATCCAGTATGGCGAACCGGACGCCTCAAGGGAGAAAGTGCGTGAAGCCGCCAGGCTCGCCCAGATCCATGACTTCATCATGGAGTTGCCGCAGCAATACGACACCATGGTAGGGGAGCGCGGCTTGAAGCTTTCAGGCGGTGAGAAGCAACGGGTTGCCATTGCGCGGACAATTCTCAAGGGCCCGCCGATCCTGATGCTGGATGAGGCCACCTCGGCCCTCGACAGCTATACCGAGAAGGAGATACAGGAATCTCTGGAGCGGGTGGCCAAGAATCGCACGACATTGGTCATCGCCCACCGCCTGTCGACTGTCGTTCATGCAGATAATATCATCGTGCTTGAGAAGGGGCGGATCGTCGAACAGGGCACGCATGCTTCGCTGCAGCAGCTGGGTGGTCTGTATGCGGGCATGTGGGAGCGTCAGCGCGAGGCAGACGAGGCCCGCGAGAAGCTTGCCAGTGTGCTCGATGAAGACGGATTGCCCGAATTCGAGCCGGCGGACACCCGCCAGGCGGAACCGGTCAAGTAACAAGCTGGCGCCAGAATTGTCGTTTTTGTGAAATTCAGGAGACAGGACTTGCAGGAAAACCACACATTACTGGACAGCATCACTTCGTTCTTCGTTCCGATCCACAAGGACGGCTACAAGTTCGTGGCGGTGTTCGCGGTCGGAGCCTTGTTGCTGTCATGGGCATCGGATCTGCTCGGGTGGGCGGGGGCTGCCGCGACGCTTTATTGTGCCTATTTCTTCCGTGATCCGGAACGTTTCCCCCCGCAAGGAAAGGAACTGGTCATTGCGCCCGCCGATGGACGTGTCAGCGCTATTGAAGAGGTCGTGCCACCCAAGGAACTTGATCTGGATAGCGAAAAACGCACACGCATTTCGATTTTCCTGTCTGTCTTTGACGTTCACATCAACCGTTCTCCCGTAGCTGGAAAGATCACAAAAATCGTCTATGTGCCGGGCAAATTCCTCAACGCCGAACTCGACAAGGCAAGCGAGGAAAACGAACGTCAATGCCTGACGCTTGAGACTGGCAACGGGACAAGGGTAGGCTGCGTTCAGATTGCGGGGCTTATCGCGCGGCGTATCGTGACTTTTGTTCAGCAGGGAGCTACCGTTGAAGCAGGTGAGCGCTTTGGCCTGATCCGGTTTGGCAGCAGGACGGATATATACTTGCCCCCCGGGATCAAGCCGGTTGTGAGCGTCGGGCAGACGACCATCGGCGGTGAAACCGTTCTCGCTGATATGGGGTCTCGCTGATATAGAGGCTGGCATGAGTGGATACTGAACCACGTTACGCGCACACCAGGCGCGGCGGTCCAAGTGTTTAGGACGACGCAATGAACAATGTTTTTCCACCCTTTGAGCCTGAAAAAGAGGCTCACCCGGAAAAGTCTCCGCCGAAGAAGCGGCGTGCTATCGGGTTCAGGGGCCGCGAAGTCCCGATCCGCATTCTTATTCCCAGCATGTTTACGCTGCTGGCGCTATGTGCAGGGCTCACCGCGATCCGCATGGCGATTGAGCACCGGTTTGATGTCGCAATTGCGGCAATTGTTCTTGCCGCCGTGCTTGATGCGCTGGATGGCCGGGTCGCGCGGCTGCTCAAGGCCGCCTCGCGTTTCGGGGCGGAACTGGATTCACTTGCCGATTTCGTCAATTTCGGCGTTGCGCCCGCCATTATCGTTTTTACCTGGGCGCTCGACGGGCTGCGCTCCATGGGGTGGCTTGTGGTGATGGTTTTTTCCATCTGCGCGGCCTTGCGGCTGGCCCGTTTTAACGTTGCTCTGGACTCAGAGCAGCCGGCATGGAAGGGCGAATATTTTGTTGGTGTTCCTGCCCCCGCCGCCGCGCTGATTGTGATGCTGCCCCTCTATCTCGATGGTATCGGAATTCCGGATGTGGCCTCCCTGACACCCATTATCCTGGGGTACACATTGCTGATCGCTTTCCTGATGGTGAGTTTTGTGCCCACCTATTCGGGCAAGCTCTTCGGTCAGCGTGTGGCGCGGGTCTATGTCCTGCCCGTCTTCGTTCTGGGGGCCTTGTTTGTCGCGGTGCTGCTGACATACCCCTACATCACGCTTACACTCGGTACATTAGCCTATCTGGCTGTTATACCAATCAGCTTCATGAGTTACCGAAAGCACGAGGCAAAAGCGGTCCGGAGTACGAGTGCCCAGAACGGGTCTCACAAGCGCAAGAGCAAAACCGCCATTGATGAGCAGCACCCCTCCCTCTGACAGGAAATCCCATACATCAATTGAAAAGGGTAGATGAATGACGATCAGGAAGACGCCCGTCGGCAGGCTGGACGATTTGCCGCGTACCCGGTTGATGTCGGGTGAGACGCCTCTTGAGGATATGCCAAACATGACCAGGCATATCGGGACGGCGCGCCTGATCGTGAAGCGCGATGATCTTACCGGGCTCGCCTTCGGTGGCAACAAGGTTCGCCAGCTTGAATATTATATAGGTGATGCGAAGGCGAAGGGTACCGACACAATTATTATTACTGGTGCGATTCAATCGAACTTCGTGCGTATGGCGACCGCTGCTGCGCGAAAGACTGGAATGACGTGTCACGTACAGCTTGAAGATCGCGTGCCCAAGAATGATCCCACTTATAGATCATCCGGTAATGTTCTCCTCGACAAGATTCTAGGTGCAACGATCCATTACTACCCGCATGGTGAAGACGAAAAGGGCGCAGATGCGCATTTGGATGAAATAGCAGAAGAATTGGGTGCCAAAGGTCAGAAACCCTACATCATCCATCTTGGTATCGGTAATCCACCACTTGGCGCACTCGGCTACGTGGACTGCGCGCGTGAGATGCTCTCGCAATGCGTAGAGCAGGGAATTGATCTGGATGAAGTGGTCATTGCTTCGGGAAGCGGGCACACCCATAGCGGTTTACTGTTCGGGCTGCGTGCACTCGGTTGGCAGGGTCGCGTGACCGGTGTTTGCGTGCGCCGTAATATGAAAGATCAACATGATCGGGTCTCGACTCATTGCGTTAAAATCGCTGATCTGCTGGGCATGGAATTAGTGGTTGAAGATGCTGATATAATTCTGACGGATGAATTTCTGGGCGCCGGATATGGCCGGATGCATGAGCGGATGTTCGATGCCATGAAGCTGGCCGCAGAAACAGAAGGGTTATTTACCGATCCAGTTTATACAGCCAAAACCATGTGCGCATTTATTGAAAGTGCGAGGTTAGCCGTAGCAAGCCAATCGCTCATTTTTGTTCATACCGGTGGTACACCTGCCCTCTTCGCGTATGAAAAAGAGTTGAGCGCAGCTTTCAACGCGACGCCTTGATCGACTCAGCAGGCATGCGTGATCAGAAGCGCCGTTTGATGCGTCCGCGCGGGATGACCCTGCGTAACGAACGCGCGCGCGGCACACCACGAGGAACTGCGCCTCGGCGCAGCAGCTTGCCACCATACAGGTCTGCACGCCTGAACCGCACTTTGGGTGAAATCCTCAGCCGTCTGCCGATGAACGGAAATGCACGCCCCAGACCAACATGTCCCATGAAGGTACCGTCCCATTTCCGTGGATCCGAGATCAGGCCGTTGCGGCGAATGTGAAGGAAGTAGCCCTTGCGCTTCAATCGTTTGCAGGTTCGCTTGGTGTTGCAAACATCGATCTCTCCATCAACGAGCAGAAGGGCGATCTCTCCGCTGTCATCGATGTAACCGTCAAAGGTCGTCCCGCGCACGCCTATAGTCGATGCCGGTGTCTTGATGGTGTAGGCGCTTTTGGCGCTCTTGCCGGTGATAAACCTGAATGCGCCCTTGGCGGCGTTGATGACGACCTCGCCGTCTTTCTTTTCCGGATTATAGATGAATGAGTCGAGAACAATCCTGGACTCCGGACCGACAGCAAGCTTGGTATCGTCATTCAGAACAAGTTCCGCTTCGCTTTCCTTCGCGGTGGAGATGACTTCATTCAGATGAATATTGTCTCCGGTTTTAAGTTTTCTGGCGCTGGTTGCCAGCGTGCCGGTCACGTCTTTCGTAATGAGTTCCGCCCGCCCGATTTCCGGCTTCTGCGTGGCAGAGGAAGCGGGGAGGGCAATCGCTAAACTGGCAAGAAGTACAGAGGTATAGGCTCGCATATTGATGCTCTCTATAGATGAATTCTGGCGGCTTCAGGGCAGTTCCAGGACAAGAAAGGGTGAGCAATCCGGTTTGTTTCTTCGGTTCATATGTTGTTTCTTTGCCACTGCGCTAATTTGACTGTCGTATTTGCCGTTTCATTTGTGCTAGAGAGCGCAAGCTGTTAAGGCAGTTTCGAGTTTTTACCTGCAGGTGCGCGGCGGCGGCCGGTAGGGTGTTTGGTGAGTAGACGCAACACACATCGTCTCATGAAAACAACAGCATCCAGTTATCTTCGGCAGCTCGAAGCCGAGAGCATTCACATCATCCGTGAGGTTGTGGCCGAGTTCACCAACCCGGTGATGCTCTATTCCATCGGCAAAGACTCCGCCGTGATGCTGTATCTCGCCATGAAGGCGTTTTATCCGGCAAAACCACCTTTCCCGTTGCTGCATGTCGATACGACCTGGAAATTCAAAGAAATGATCACCTTCCGGGACGAGACCGTAAAACGTCTGGGGCTCGAGCTGATTGTCCATGTGAACGAGGAGGGGGTACGCGAAAAAATCAGCCCGTTTACCCACGGCAGCGCGCTCTATACGGACGTGATGAAGACCCAAGGGCTGAAACAGGCGCTTGATGCACATGGCTTTGATGCAGCGTTCGGTGGCGCGCGCCGGGATGAAGAAGGCTCGCGCGCCAAGGAGCGGGTGTTTTCATTCCGCAACGAGACCCATGGCTGGGATCCGAAAAATCAGCGCCCCGAACTGTGGCACACCTACAATACCCGCGTCCGCAAGGGTGAAAGCATCCGGGTGTTTCCGCTCTCCAACTGGACCGAACTGGATATCTGGAGCTACATCCATTTAGAAGAAATACCGATCGTTCCACTCTATTTCGCTGAACCCAGGCCGGTTGTCGAGCGCGATGGCGTGATGATCATGGTCGATGACGAGCGCCTGCCCCTCGACAAGGGCGAGAAGCCTGAGCTTCGCCAGGTGCGCTTCCGTACGCTTGGCTGTTATCCGCTGACGGGCGCCATCGAGTCCCAAGCAACCACATTGCCCGGCATCATCGGCGAATTAATGACCTCCCGGCTCTCGGAGCGTCAGGGACGGGTGATTGACCGTGATCAGACGGGCTCCATGGAGCGCAAGAAACGAGAGGGCTATTTTTAAATGTCCAAACTCACGGTCGTTCATCCCGATCCGGGGCTGGACTCAGATGCCCTTGAAGCAATGCTCGCAGAAGAAGCGAACAAGGATTTGCTTCGCTTTCTGACATGCGGCAGCGTTGACGATGGCAAGAGCACGCTTATTGGCCGGCTGCTGTATGACTCAAAACTTGTCTATGACGACCAGATTGCCACGCTGGAGTCTAATGCAAAAAAGGGCAAGGGTGCATCAGGTGAACTTGATCTGGTGATGCTGGTGGACGGGCTTCAGGCGGAGCGCGAGCAGGGCATCACGATTGATGTCGCCTACCGCTATTTTGCCAGCCCCAAGCGCAAATTCATCGTCGCTGATACGCCCGGTCATGAGCAGTACACGCGGAACATGGCGACAGGCGCCTCCAATTGTGATTTTGCCGTGCTGCTGGTGGATGCACGCAAGGGCGTCCTGACACAGACCCGGCGCCATTGCTGTATTCTCAATTTGCTCGGCATCAAAAAGATCGCGCTCGCTGTCAACAAGATGGATCTGGTGGATTTTTCCAGGGACCGGTTTGACGAGATTGTTTCTGATTTCGCCGTCTTCACCGGGTCGCTCGGCTTCGAGGACGTGGTCGCAATCCCGGTGGCCGCCGCCAAGGGCGACAATATCCTCAACCCGAGTGCGAATATGCGCTGGTATCATGGGCCAACCCTGATGGCGCATCTTGAGACTGTCGATGTGATATCCGACAAGACCGGGCGGCCGTTTCGTATGCCCGTGCAATGGGTGAACCGGCCGAATTCCGACTTCCGGGGGTTTGCCGGCAGCATTACCGGGGGCGAGCTGCGTCCGGGCGATGAAGTGATCGCTCTGCCGGCAGGAAAGCGCACCAGGGTAGAGCGTATCGTCACCTATGAAGGTGATCTGGACGAGGCACGGGCAGGGGATGCGGTGACGCTGACGCTTGCCGATGAAATCGACATATCACGCGGTGACGTGCTTGTTGCGCCCGGTGCGGAAGCGGAAGTATCGGACCAGATCGCGGCCAATGTCATCTGGATGGATCGAAGCCCGATGCTGCCGGGCAGGGACTACATCCTCAAATTGGGCAATCAGACTGCGACCGCCTCTATTACCACGCTCAAGCACAAGCTCAACGTGGACAATCTGGAGCATCAGGCCGGAACGACGCTTGATCTGAATGAGGTTGGTTATTGCAATCTCTCGCTCAACCGGCCGCTGGTGTTCGACCCCTATGGCCAGGACCGCGAAATGGGCGGTTTCATCCTGATCGACCGCCTGACGAATGCAACCGTTGGTGCGGGCATGATTGAGTTTGGCCTGCGCCGGGCCACCAACATCCAGTGGCAGGAACTGGACATCGACAAGAGTTCACGCGCGGGGATGAAAGCGCAGAAGCCCTGCGCGCTCTGGTTCACGGGGGTTTCCGGTTCAGGCAAGTCGACCGTCGCCAGCTTGCTTGAGAAGCAGCTGCACACGCGCGGCCAGCACACCTATGTGCTCGATGGCGACAATGTGCGCCACGGACTCAACAAGGATCTCGGCTTCACCGATGCGGATCGTGTGGAGAATATCCGCCGCGTTGCGGAAACGGCCAAACTGTTCGTTGATGCCGGGCTCATCGTCATGGTGTCGTTTATTTCACCCTTCCGCTCTGAACGGCGTATGGCGCGCGATCTTTTCATGGAGAATGAATTTCTGGAAGTCTTCGTCGACACCCCCCTGGAGGTGTGCGAGCAGCGTGACTCCAAGGGGCTCTACAAGAAGGCCCGCGCCGGTGAGATCAAGAATTTCACGGGAATCGATTCAACTTATGAACAGCCCGAACGGGCCGACATCCACCTTGAGGCTGACCGATGCTCTCCGGACGAGTTGGTGAGCAAGTTGATATCCGATCTGGAGAAAAAGGGATTTATCTAGATATATCAGTCGTATATTTTATCAGGTACACACAAAAAATCCGTTTTTTCTGAACGTAATCACATTTAACAGGTACTGGTGTCATGTGGGCAGGCCCGATATATAAACCGGGCGCATGTTGGGGCGTCGTATAACGGCATTACGCTCGGTTCTGGTCCGAGATATCGGGGTTCGAATCCCTGCGCCCCAGCCAGCCGTCATTCCACCTGTTTGCAACCTATGAACAGACTGCGGTTCTGAAACTTCAAACCGACCCTGGGAAACAGCATTAGCCGATGAGCCAGGCCGAGAACGCGACAAGTGATATCCCGAGTAATTTTATCAGGGATATCGTCAAGGACGATCTTTCAAGCGGACGCGTTGGCTCGCTCATCACCCGCTTTCCGCCCGAGCCCAATGGCTATCTCCATATCGGCCACGCAAAATCCATTTGTCTGAATTTCGGTTTGGCAAAGGAGTTTGGTGGGCGCTGCAATCTGCGCTTCGACGACACCAATCCGGCCAGGGAAGAGCAGGAATATATAGACAGCATAATGCAGGATGTCCGCTGGCTCGGCTTCGACTGGGGCGAGCATCTCTATCACGCGTCCGATTATTTCGAGCAGCTCTACGAATGGGCCGAGCATCTGATTGGTGAGGGCAAGGCCTATGTGGACGATCTCTCGGCTGAGGAAATGCGTGAATATCGCGGCACGCTGACGGAACCTGGCAAGAACAGTCCTCATCGCGACCGGGGATTAGAAGAAAATCTCGATCTTTTCCGCCAGATGCGCAGCGGCGCCTTCAAGGAGGGCGAAAAGGTGTTGCGGGCGAAGATCGATATGGGTAGCGGCAATATCAATCTGCGCGATCCTGCCCTCTACCGCATTGTTCACGCCCCGCATCCGCGCACGGGGGACGACTGGTGCATCTATCCGACATATGATTTCACCCATGGCCAGTCCGACGCCATAGAGGGCGTAACCCATTCGGTTTGCACGCTGGAGTTTGCCGACCACCGCCCGCTTTATGACTGGTTCATAGAGAATTTGCCGGTGCCCACGCAGCCGAAGCAGTATGAATTCTCGCGGCTGAACCTGACCCACACCGTGCTTTCAAAGCGCGCGCTTGTTCAACTGGTGGATGAAGGACATGTGAACGGTTGGGACGACCCGCGCATGCCAACCATTTCAGGGTTGCGGCGGCGAGGCTATCCAGCAGATGCAATCCGCGATTTTTGCGCGCGTGTCGGTGTTACCAAGCAGGACAATGTTATCGAGATGGCGCTGCTTGAATTCTGCGTGCGCGAATTGCTCAACGCGCAAGCGCCGCGGCGCATGGCGGTTCTCAATCCCCTCAAGCTCGTTATAGAAAACTATCCTGAAGGCGAAAGCGAAGACTTGCAGGCTGTCAATAATCCGGGGGATGAGACAGCAGGAACCCGCGCTGTTCCCTTCTCGCGCGAACTTTATATCGAGCGGGATGATTTTATGGAGGACCCGCCGAAAAAATTCTTCCGGCTGGCGCCGGGGCGCGAAGTGCGGTTGCGCTATGCTTTCTTCGTCACCTGCACCGGTGTTATCAAGAATGACGCAGGTGAAGTGGTGGAATTGCGCTGCACCTATGATCCTGAAACCCGGGGTGGCAACGCCCCCGATGGGCGCAAGGTCAAGGCGACGATCCATTGGGTTTCGGCGAGGCATGCAATTTCCGCCGAGGTGCGGCAGTACGAACCCCTGTTCCGCGAGGAAGAGCCCGATATCAAGGGATCACTTGGCGATGCTCTGAACCCTGACTCACTCAAGGTTCTGACCGAGTGCCGCCTGGAGCCGTCATTGGCGGATGCAAAGCCGGGCGAAACCGTCCAGTTTGAGCGTTTAGGCTATTTCTGTCTTGATCCTGACTCTTGCCCTGACAACCATATATTCAATCGGGTTGTGGCATTGCGGGACAGCTGGGCCAAGATCAAGGCCAAAGGCTAGAATTTCAGGCACACAATGCGGTGGTGTCAGCAAACAGGAGTGCAAGCTTGAAAATAGGAATGATCGGCGCCGGTTATGTGGGCCTCGTATCCGCGGCCTGTTTCTCGGAATTCGGCTGGACGGTGGAGTGTGTCGACCAGGATGCCGGCAAGGTCGAACGGTTGCGCAAGGGTGTCGTGCCAATCTATGAGCCGGGCCTCGAAGATCTGCTGGCGCGGAACCAGAAGGATGGGCGTCTTCGGTTTTCGACCGACCTTGCAACGGCTGTGTCAGACGCTGATTTGATCTTTCTTGCTGTCGGCACGCCGATGCGCCGCGGCGATGGCTTTGCGGATTTGAGCTATGTTTACAAAGCGGTGGAAGAACTTACCCCCCATCTCACCAGTTTTACCGTTATCACCACCAAATCGACCGTGCCTGTGGGAACCAGCCGGGAGATTGAGCGGCGTATCCGAAAATTGCGTGAAGATGCTGACTTTGCCGTGTGCTCCAACCCCGAATTCCTGCGC
>CAXMMX010000245.1:0-3040 GCA_964194535.1 uncultured Alphaproteobacteria bacterium
CGCATATTCCGCACTGTCACCAAGCTCTTCCTCGATGCGGATGAGCTGGTTGTATTTTGCCAACCGGTCGGAGCGCGAAAGCGATCCTGTCTTTATCTGCCCCGCATTGGTCGCAACCGCCAGGTCGGCAATGGTGGCGTCTTCGGTCTCGCCTGAACGGTGTGAAATGACGGCGGTAAATGCTGCGTTCTGGGCCATCGAGACCGCTTCCAGGGACTGCGTCAGCGTGCCGATCTGGTTGACCTTCACAAGAATGGAATTGCCGGCGCCTTCAGCGATGCCTTTTGCCAGGCGCTCGGCGTTGGTGACAAACAGATCATCACCTACCAGCTGGCATTTGCCGCCAATGGCTTTCGTGAGGGCTTTCCATCCCTCCCAATCATCTTCTGCAAGGCCGTCCTCAATCGACATGATCGGATATTTGGAAACGAGCTCGGCGTAATAGTCGACCATGCCACCGGCATCGAGTGTCCTGCCCTCGCCATCCAGTTTATATTTGCCGTCATTGAAGAACTCGGTCGAAGCCGGGTCGAGGGCGAGGACAACATCATCGCCCGGCTTGTAGCCAGCCGCTTCTATGGACTTCATGACAAAATCCAGCGCCTCTGCCGCGGTTGCCAGGTTGGGGGCAAAGCCGCCTTCATCGCCCACATTGGTATTATGCCCCGCATCAGCCAGGCTCTTGCGCAGGGTATGGAAGATTTCACAGCCAATACGCACCGCGTCTCCAAGCGTATCGGCGCCAACCGGCATAATCATGAATTCCTGAAAGTCGATCGGGTTATCGGCGTGTTCGCCGCCATTGATGATATTCATCATCGGAACCGGGAGAATGTGCGCATCCGTCCCGCCGAGATAGCGATAGAGCGACATCTCGGCCGCCATGGCCGCGGCCTTGGCAATTGCCAGTGAAACGCCGAGGATCGCGTTTGCGCCGAGGCGCGCCTTGTTATCGGTGCCATCGAGATCGCACAATATCTGGTCAATGCGGCGCTGGTCTTCGGCTTCCAGTTCCTCCAGCGCATCAAATATCTCGCCGTTAACACCCTCGACCGCCTTGAGAACGCCCTTGCCCAGATAGCGTTTCCCGCCATCGCGCAACTCATGAGCTTCATAGGCTCCCGTCGATGCTCCCGACGGCACGCCGGCGCGGCCCATGGACCCGTCTTCCAGCATTACATCCACCTCAACGGTGGGATTGCCGCGGCTATCGAGAATCTCGCGGCCGACGATTTCAACAATCGCTGTCATAGAATCCTGTCCTTAGGGTCCAGAAGCTGAGTTGCAGGGGGCTGCCGCCCATGCAAAAATTCGTGCACCCTCTTAACCGAAAGCTGCTCCTTGTAAAAGGGCGCCGATGGCTAGGTCATGACCTAGGGTTCAGAATTTCAAGGATTTTGACGATGACCGGCGAGGAACGCCAACATTCTTCAGCGCTTTTGCTGTTTTCCGGCGGGCAGGATTCGACCGTCTGCCTTGCCTGGGCCCTGACCCGCTATTGGCGCGTCGAGACGGTCGGTTTTGACTATGGCCAACGTCACGATGTTGAGTTGGAGTGCCGCGAGACGCTTCTGCACAAGATACCTGAAAATTTTCCGCAATGGCGGGAACGGCTCGGGGCCGATCACAGGGTTGAACTGCCTGCATTGGCAAAAATAAGCGAGAGCGCCCTCACCCGCGGTGTCGCTATAGAGATGCAAGAGAATGGCCTGCCAAACACATTCGTCCCAGGCCGCAACCTGCTGTTCTTTACCTATGCTGCCGCGCTCGGCTACAGGCGGGGACTCCATGTGCTGATTGGCGGCATGTGCGAGACGGACTTTTCCGGTTATCCGGATTGCCGAAACGAGACGCTGCAAACACTTGTGAAGGCTATCCAGCTCGGAACCGAGACGGATTTCACTCTTGAAACGCCGCTGATGCAACTGACCAAGGCGCAGACCTGGAAGCTGGCGCAAGATGTGGGCGGAACACCCCTTGTCGACCTCATCATTGAGGAAACCCATAGCTGCTATCTGGGTGAGCGAGGCGCGCGCCAGGATTGGGGCTATGGTTGCGGGACATGTCCGGCATGTGAGCTGCGCGCCAAAGGTTTTGAGGAATGGCGGGGCAAAATGGTGGACGTCACGACGGTATAAAGACGCCACAACGGTATAGGGTCCGGACTCACTAATGGCATTCAATTGTGTTTGATCAGGAGGGTTCGAATGCGGTTAAACAAGCGCAAGATCAGGCTGTTCGTCTTTTCGAGCATTGTTTGGCAGCAGGCGGGCCCTCCTGATCAAACCCGGCGGGCGTGATGGATACCATTAGCGAGTCCGGACCCTAAAGATGTATTCGGTCAAGGAAATCTATCTCACCCTGCAGGGCGAAGGCGCGCAGACGGGCCGTCGCGCGGTTTTTTGCCGCTTTGCGGGCTGCAATCTGTGGTCCGGGCGCGAGCAGGATCGCACGAGAGCTGTGTGTCAGTTCTGCGATACCGAATTCGTCGGGACGGATGGACCGGGCGGAGGACAATTTGAAAGTGCTGAAGACCTTGCGCGCGCTTGCATGGATCAATGGTGCGGGCACAATGGCGCAAAACCCCTGGCGGTGCTGACAGGTGGCGAACCCATGCTGCAGGTCGACGAGGCACTGATCGAGGCGCTCCATGAGACCGGGTTCGAGATAGCCATAGAATCCAACGGGACGCTGCCTGTACCGCGTTCCATCGACTGGATATGCATCAGCCCCAAGGCCGGCGCGGAACTGGTGCAGACATCCGGCGACGAGTTGAAGCTTGTCTATCCACAAACCGGTATTTTACCGGAGGAGGTGGCCGGGTTGGCGTTTGAGATTTTCCTGTTGCAACCCATGGATGGCGTCAACAGGATGCAGAATACGCAGGCCGCCCTCGACTACTGTCTTGAGCATCCTGGATGGCGGCTGAGCCTACAAACACACAAGATCATCGGAATTGCCTGAAAGCCATCTGGTATTGCATCGCAAAATCCCGTAAAGAGCGGCCCATGCGTATCTATAAGGAATTCACATTCGAGGG
>CAXMMX010000246.1:0-4846 GCA_964194535.1 uncultured Alphaproteobacteria bacterium
CGCGCAGACACCATTCATGCTAACCCGGCTGCTTCTTTGGCCTTGAGGATCATATGTCCGGTAACAATGTAAAAATCGAGCGCGCGCTGATCTCCGTATCCGACAAGACGGGGATAGCGGAATTTGCGCGCAGGCTCACCGATGCGGGCATCGAGATCGTCTCGACCGGCGGAACGGCAAAGCTGCTGCGGGACGAAGGCCTTGACGTCAAGGATGTATCGGAGATTACCGGCTTCCCGGAAATGATGGATGGGAGACTCAAAACCCTGCACCCGAAGGTCCATGGCGGGTTGCTTGGCATTCGCAGTAACGAGGATCACGCGCGCGCGCAGGCCGAGCATGCTATTCCCAATATCGACCTGCTGGTGGTCAATCTCTATCCCTTCGAGGAGACGCTCGCCAGGGGCGCGGACTTCGACACCTGCATCGAGAATATCGACATTGGCGGCCCGGCCATGATCCGCGCCGCGGCAAAGAACCATGCAAGCGTCACCGTCGTCGTGGACCCGGGCGATTATGAAAAACTGCTGGGAGATATGGGACAGCATGACGGCGCGACCTGCCCGAAGTTCCGCCGCAAACTCGCCGCCAAGGCCTATGCCCGCACCGCCGCTTATGACGCCGCCATCGCCACCTGGTTCGCTGAGCAACTGGAACTGGACGCTCCGGATAGGCGCATTTTTGCCGGACGCCTTTCCCAGACATTGCGCTATGGAGAGAACCCCCACCAAAGTGCGGCCTTCTACATATCAGGCGGGAAGCGGCCCGGCGTCGCCACCGCGCGCCAGCAGCAGGGCAAGGAGCTCAGCTACAACAATCTGAATGATACCGATGCGGCATATGAGCTGGTGGCGGAATTCGACCCCGCCCGGAATGCCGCCGTTGCCATCATCAAGCACGCCAACCCGTGCGGCGTGGCAATTGCGAACTCGATCACGGATGCCTACAAGCTGGCGCTTCAATGCGATACGACGAGCGCATTTGGCGGTATCGTTGCGCTCAATCAGACGCTTGATGAACAAGCGGCGGATGCCATTTCACAAATCTTTACCGAGGTTATCATTGCTCCTGACGCCAGCGAGGATGCGCTCGAACTTCTCGCAAAAAAGAAAAATTTGCGCGTGCTGCTGGCCGACGGGCTGCCCGATGCCGGCTCGCCGGGCACAATACTGAAAATGCTGTCGGGCGGCTTTCTGGTGCAGGGCCGCGACAATGGCCGCGTTGACGAGCTTGAACTCAAAACGGTGACGAAGCGCGCGCCGAGCGATCAGGAGCTTGCCGATCTCAAATTCGCGTTCACCGTTGCCAAGCACGTCAAATCGAACGCCATCGTCTATGCGAAAGACGGCGCAACCGTCGGCATTGGCGCGGGGCAGATGAGCCGGATAGATTCATCGCTGATTGCCGCGTGGAAAGCGCAGGACGCCAGTGAAGAGGCAAGACTTTCCCAAACCATGACCAAGGGATCGGTTGTGGCGTCCGATGCGTTCTTCCCCTTCGCGGACGGGCTGATAACAGCCATTGAAGCCGGTGCCACGGCTGTCATCCAGCCCGGCGGATCGATGCGCGATGATGAGGTGATATCGGCGGCGGATGAAGCTGGCGTCGCCATGGTGTTTACCGGCATGCGCCACTTCCGGCATTAAGCATTCGCCAACCTGATTCACCCCGGACCAGCGCTTGTTGTATCGCTTACGGCACTTCCCGCCTCTGGCGGAGCCTGCGCGGGTGCGCCCTAACGGGCGGGCCTCAATGGCCTGCCTCCCTGCGGTCGGTATGATGCATTACGGCAAAGCGGTTCCGTATCACACCCCCCCGAGGCATAGCCGAGGAAAGGCCGAACGGCCGCCGCGCCTTATGGCGCGCGCCCGCGCAGACCCGCGAAGCGGAACAGCCGCGAGCAAAAAAATCGAGCGACTTTAGTGCTCCTCTTTCACGCTCAGAAGCAGCCCCAGTCCGAGAATCAGGAAAATTGCAATGCTGGCAATCCCGAGACGCTGATCTCCGGTGAGCGCGGTAACCACGGAAACCGTGAGCGGCGCGGCAAACGCGGTAACTTTTCCTGAAAAGGCGAACAGGCCGAAAAATTCGGTCGCCATATCGGGGGGGGTGAGCCGCGCCAGCAACGATCTGGATGAGGCCTGTATCGGGCCTGACACGAGACCAATACCGGCGGAAAAGGCGAGATACACGCGCTCGCCAACGCTTGAAAATGCGCCATCGGCGGCGTTTGCGGGTGCTGTGTTCACAACATAGAAAATCCGTGTGCCGTCGACCGACATCACACCGGCGCAGGCCACCATGAGACCCAGAAGGCCCCATATAATGACCGTGCGCGCGCCAAAGCGGTCATCCAGCGGACCCCCTATAAAGGCGCCAATTGCGGCGGTGACTGTAATGACAATACCGAACAGCCCAAGCTCCAGTGCGGACCAGCTGAACAGCGTTGCGGCATAGAGGCCGCCAAAAACAAAGATTGCGCCCAGGCCATCGGCATAGAACATGCGCGCCGCCAGAAACCGCACGATGTTCCCGTAGTGGCGAACGTGAACAAGTGTTTCACGCAATTGTTTGAGGCCCCGTGATACCGCGCTGCCCGGACCATTCACGGATTTGCCGGTGCCGCTGTCCGGTGTGAACATGAACAGAGGCAAAACAAAAATGGCATACCAGAGCGCTGAGAACGGCCCGATCAGCCGCTCGCCTTCATGGTCGAGACTATTGAGGGGCAGGACAGGATTCAGCCCAATCATGGTCTTTCCGGTCTCGCCATCGGCAACGAGTAAACCAGCGGCCAGAATCAGGGAGACAAGCCCGCCTGCGTAACCGACTGCCCAGCCCGTGCCACTGAGCCGCCCCAGCCGGTCCGGCGGCACCAAGCCCGGCATCATGGCATTGGTGAAAACGGTGGCGATCTCGGCCGCCACGCTGGCAACAATAATCCCGCTGATCACCGGCACAAGCAGTGAGGTTTGTCCTGGCGCCGCCAGCCACAGCGAACACAGGCCGGCGATGAGCAGGACGGATGAGCCCGCGATCCACGGCTTGCGCTTGCCCGATGCGTCTGCGATGGCGCCCAGGACCGGACTGAGGATTGCGACGATGAGCCCGGCTGCCGCCGTGGTATAGCCCCACAGCTCCTGACCCCATGCGGCGTCTCCAATGAAAGTGGAGGCAAAATACGGGGCAAACAGGAAGGTCAGAACGAGGGTGTAGAACGGCTGCGCAGCCCAGTCGAACATGACCCACCCCACCAGACCGCGCCGGGGCGTTATCTGCATTTCATTTCCTTTGGCACGGCATGCCCGTTATGTCATCACGAGTGGCTGAGATCGCGCAGATGACCGACCGCCACCATCAATCGCGAGAGGCTAGCGGTACCGCCATCGAGAATTTCATCGAGTGCGCGTTTGGTCCGGTCAGCCTGCAAGGCATTGGCTTTATACCATATCCTGAAGTCCGCCTTTCTACCCGAGCTTTTCCGCACCACGCGCTGAACGATGGAGCGCTGGGCGTCAGCCATGGCGCCAATTGCGGAGTTAATCGCCAGACGGTCGAAATAGTCAGTGACGAGCAACCCCTGGCCTTTGGCCTGCAACTCATCGAGCCTGAAGAAAGCGCCCATCGCGAAATGCACCGCGGCGATTTCCTGAACGCTGCGTTTCACCGTTTGTGCGACAAGTATCATGTCGGGACCGTCCGCCATGACCTGTAACTCCGCCAGCGAGCGTGCCAGCGGTGCCGGGACACCGGCGTCTCTCAAGGCATCCATGTCGCTCTTCAACGCGCCCTTGTGGGTTTCCGTAAGGGTTGTTTTCAGCCCCTTCGAAAGCTCGGCCAGTCCTGATCGATATGTTTTAAGTGTGTCCGCAATCCCCTTGCCAAGCGCAACGTGACGCAGGAACCAGGCGGTTAGCACGGAGACGAGATCCTGAACCCTCAAATAAAGATCAAGCTGCACCGAGCCGGAGATTTTATTGTCCAGCTGGTCAATATCCGCAAACATTTCCTCGAGGCCAAAGATGGCCTGAGCAGCCGTAAAGGCGAGCACCACATCGTCCGCGCTCCGGCCCGTCTCTTCTTTCAGCCGCACCGACAGGGCAGGACCGCCACGGTTGATGAGTGCATTGGTGAGCTGCGTGGCGATGATCTCGCGCCGTAGCCTGTGCGAAGCAATTTCTTGCGGGAAGCGCTTGAGCAACGTTTTCGGGAAATAGCTTTCCAGTTCTCTGGAGAAGTATGGATCGTCCAGCACTTTTGATGCCACGAGTTCATTAAAGAGATCGATTTTTGCATAGGCCAGAAGGACGGCAATTTCCGGGCGGGTGAGCGGGTCGTCCTGCTTCTGGCGCTCGGTAATTTCCATGTCACTGGGGAGAAATTCGAGTTCCCTGTCGAGCAAACCTGAGCCTTCCAGATCCCGCATCAGCCGCTGCTGAAAGCCAATCGCGGCAATGCCCCGGCGTTCAGAAAGGCTGATGGCCAGCGTTTGCAGATAGTTGTTCTCAAGGCACGCTTCCGCCACCTGATCGGTCATCCTGGGCAAAAACACGTTGCGCTCCTTCAAGGTAAGCTTGCCGGCCGCAATGGCCGCGCCGAGCGCAATCTTGATATTGACCTCCTGGTCGGACGAATTCACACCGGCGGAATTGTCGATGGCATCTGTATTCACGCGGCCCCCGGCCCGCGCAAATTCGATGCGCGCATCCTGTGTCATGCCGAGATTGGCGCCTTCACCAATGACCTTCACGTTCAATTCGTGTGCCTTCACGCGGATCGCGTCATTGGCGCGGTCGCTGATCTGCTCATCGCTCTCGATTGCGCCGCCCACATAGGTGCCGATACC
>CAXMMX010000247.1:0-32283 GCA_964194535.1 uncultured Alphaproteobacteria bacterium
ACATTTGCATCGAGCTGCTACTGAACATGTCTGATGGAGTCAGGCGGCCGGTTTTCGTCGGCGTTTCGAGGCTTGCGCTTTAACACGACTCGGAGTTGACGTTGCGATCGGAGATGGCAACGACTCAACATGTATCGTCTCCGTCGGGAAAGCGAATTTCACTTCGAGGTCTTCTGCTAGTTGGATGATCTGTAGAAAGATGCCCTCGCGTTCGACGAGCTCCGCTGACCAATCCGGCACCTTAAGAAAGAAATAAATCAGAATGTCGAGGCTGTGCGATCCGAAGTCGTTAAAGACGATATGGAATTTGTCTTTCTGCGTCTTGGGATGACTACGGATAATCTCTTTGATGCCATCGACGAAAGATTGCACTTTTTGTGGTGGCGTATCGTAGGTAACTGCAAGGGTTGTCTTTACCCTGCGGTATTCGCGGGCGCCCAGATTGTCTACCGTCGCGTCGATCAGTTTGCTGCTAGGTAACGAAATCAGCGAGTCGTAGAAAGTCCGTATCCGTGTTGAGCGAAATCCAACGGACTCCACATGACCTTCGTCATCACCGACCCTGATCCAGTCACCGACCCTGAAGGGCTTCTCGAACATGATGACAAGGGAGCCCAGTAGATTGGCCAAAGTCTCGCGCGCCGCAAGCGCGAAGGCTAAACCGCCAATGCCAAGTCCTGCAAATATCGAATATGAGGGGAGACCCAACTGGTTTGCGCCTTCAACCAGGATCGCTGAAACCACCATCAACGCCACCAAACGAAAGGCGAGCCTTAGCAGCTGACTATCCATACCGCGTGGGCGGAGATGCTGAGCTACAATGATTGTCTCGGCTACGGCGCTACAGATGACCCAGGCGAGCCAAGCGGCCAATATTATGACGGGAAATGCCCAAAGCAAAATATACAAGCCTTGATGAAATCCAACAGTGATCCCAAGTGCCCCGCCTGAAAGGATTGCCAGCCCGATTAAGACCGCAATGGCCGCAGAGAGTTCAACAACACGTAACCAGAGACTGCTCAATCTGGAGTCGGGATGACGCCGTCGCCAATAACGTCCAATGCCATAAACTGAGATAACAATCGCTATGCCTAGAACCAGTGCAATGGCGAGGCCAAGCCACTGCCAAAAAGCTTGGCCAAATACCCTCCATTTTGCCCAATCCGGTAGATCAACAAGCCATCTCAAGGGAAGGACGGATAGGACGGTAAGTCCTTTCGGATTGCTGACATATCGCTCGTACCATCCTTCGGTAACGGTTTCCTTGTAAGGGAGATGACGGATTGCTTGATAGAATGTCTCCAGGCTTTTAACGGTCTCTGCTGAAAAGAGATACTCACCCGCTCTCTCACCTTGCAATACACGATAGATTTTGATTTCGGTATTTGGGATTCGCCATTTTTGAAAAGCTTTGTCTCCATTCGATTCGACAGTCGGCCACTGACTAATCGGTGGAATTTCGAGACGATCCAGTATTTCCTTTAGTAGTATCGCAACCTCAGGCGCTTTACTGCTGATGAGTGCTTTTGGGATTTTGCTAAGATCAAGGCATCGAATGGCCCGGTTTAAATGCGCGTAAACCTGCGTCAACAGGGCGACCTCATCAACAGACAATCGCTGCCTTTCTGATGATATGAACGACGCTCGAGCCTTCGAGGCTAACGTATAAGCTGCCCTTGTATTTTCCAGGAAACTCGTGAGTGTGGCTTTAGGGCTGGATGTGTCCGGCGGACTCAAAGGATGGAGTGCGTCTTCACTGGCCAAAGAAGCACCTATAAAGAACCAGGCAGCAACCAAGATCGCCAAGCCTGCTCGCAAATATCTCATAGTGTCCATCAAATATTTGGTATGTGGTATGTCTGTATGATTAACGCTTGCCAAAAGTGTTATCTGCAATCAACTGATTGTGCGCGTCTTCCTTAATTCCACCGCATCTTGCATTTCCCTAATCCAGGACTGCTACTATGTCCACTTTGGGCCATAAGCAGACATCGCAACAACTTATCCCAGCCCTCCAAACCTCCCTTTGATTTATCGCTCACGGCTATTCCCGCCTTTATTGTTGGCCTACCGCTTCGCTGCTTGAGCACATTGACGCGCCGTCTTATTCACCCGCCAATTTGCGCGCCACGCGCGCGTCAAATTTACCCACATTGACGACGATGCGGTGGTGCATACCCGAACCTATTTCCTCCACCTCGTCCTGCGCGCGTACCTTTAACTCCAGATGACGGCCATCGACCTTCACCATCTCGGCAGTCGCGCTCACGCGGCATGCCGACAGGCGTCGCGGCAATGTGGGAGACTTGCAGAAATGTGCCGAGGCTCTGGTGCCCTTCGCTCAGATGCGGATCGATTGCCGCAAGGGCAGCCGCCTCGATCACATTGATCATCACCGGCGTTGCCAGGACTCCGACCTTGCCGCTGCCAACGCTCTCGGCGGTGTGCTCGGGGCCGACGATTATTTCAGCTTTGCCTGTCAGGCCGGGTCTTAGCGGGGTCATGGTAGGCCTTTGTGTTGATAAATTTCTGCATGAGAATTCCTGCATACCCCATACCGGCAGTCCTGATGTTATGCTAGCACCATCGATACCCGATTGCGCTTCCAGCGCCCCGCACGCCTCAGCATCACTGTTTCGCCAGCTTCGTCTCCACCAGCTTGGCCCAGAATGCGACGCCAAGCGGAATGATCTCGTCATTGAAATCATAGCCCGTCTTGTGGACCTGGACAGAGTCCTCGCCATTGCCAATACGGATATAGGCGCCCGGTGCATTCTCAAGCATGAAGGAAAAATCCTCCGATCCCATCATCTGGTGAAATTCGCGATTGATATTTTCCTCGCCAACGAGTTTCGCGGCGCAATCGGCGGCAAAGTCCGTTTGTTCCGGATCGTTGACGAGCGGCGCAAATGTGAACCGGAAATCGAGCTCCGCCTTGGCCCCCAGGCCCGCCGCGACGCCTTCCACGGTACGGCGCAGATTCTGCTCCACCTTTTTCATAAGCTCGCTGGAAAATGTGCGCGCCGTGCCCATGATATGCGCTTCATGTGGAATGACGTTATAAGCATCGCCCGCATGCACCTGGGTGAAGGAGAGCACGGCTGCATCCTTGGCGCCAATATTGCGCGAAACGATGGTCTGGCATGCGGTGATGATATGGGCCGCGACGACAACCGGGTCGATGCTGCCTTCCGGGCGCGCGCCATGGGCGCCAACACCCGTTATCCTGATGTCGAACAGCGCGCCGCCCGCCATCATGGGGCCGGCGCGGATGCCGAATTTACCCGCTGGAACACCGGGATGATTGTGCATTCCGAAAACGGTGTCGCAGGGAAAGCGCTCGAACAGGCCATCCTTGAGCATGGCTTCCGCCCCGCCAAGGCCCTCTTCTGCGGGCTGGAAAATAAAGTGCACGCAGCCCTCGAAGTTACGGGTCTCGGACAGATAGCGCGCAGCTCCCAACAGCATGGCCGTGTGACCGTCATGACCGCAGGCGTGCATCTTCCCGTCATGTACCGAGCGATACTCGAAGGTGTTGGCTTCGCTCATCGACAGTGCATCCATGTCCGCGCGCAGGCCAATCGAGCGCGTGTCATTGCCGATGCGCAGAGTGCCAACGACGCCGGTATTGCCAATACCGCGATGCACCTCCAGCCCCCAGCCCTTGAGCTTTTCAGCCACGATTCCACTCGTGCGCACTTCTTCCATGCCCAACTCGGGATGAGTATGGAAGTCCCGGCGGATTGCCGTGAGTTCGTTGTGATAATCGCGAACATGATCGATGATGGACATGGGTTTTTTCAACTTTCATATTTACTGGACAAAGTGGCCGGAAGCCTGGCGCTCCTCATAAATGTGCAGGTACGAAGCAACCGATCCCCCACAAGTGAAAATCAGCTATGCGCCCAGTCCCAGTAAAGCTCCCGTGCACGGGTATAGAGCGGGCCGGGTTGGAGATCACGGTTCTCGATTTTGGTGACCGGCATCAGCTTGAAATAGTTGCCCGACGCGAAAATCTCATCCGCCGCCTCAAAATCCTCGAAGGTGAGAGAACGCTGGTGGACGCTAACTCCGGCATCTTCCAGCAGCGTGATGGTGCGCTGGCGCGTCACGCCATTGAGAAACGTGCCATTTGGGAAGGGCGTATGCACTTCGCCGTCCTTCGCCATGAAAACATTTGCCGTGGCAAGCTCCGCCACATGGCCAACCGGGTCCAGCACCAGCGCATTGTCAAACCCCTTTTCCGCCGCCTCGGCCAGCGCCCGCGCGGAGTTGGGATAAAGGCACGAGGCCTTGGCGTTGACGGTCGCCTGATCGGTCGCCGGGCGGCGATAGCTTGAGTGGGTAACGGAAAAGCCCGTTGGCTCCGGCATGGGCAGTTCATAAACGCACATGCAGAACACCGTGCTTTCAGGGTTCGGCGGCACGGAGAAACGCCCGCCGTTCTGGGCCCAGTACATGGGGCGGATATAAAGCGCGGCATCGGCCGGGAATTTCGCCACGCCGTCACGCGCAATTTCGATGATCTCCTGTGTTTTGCGGGTCGGGATGAGTCCGAGCGCGCGGGCCGAGTCGTTCACCCGCTGGCAATGGATATCCAGATCAGGGGTAATGCCCTCAAACGCGCGCGCGCCGTCGAACACGGTGGAGCCGAGCCATGCGGCATGGTCACGGGGTCCCAAAAGCTGCGGGTTGCCCTCGCTCCAAGAGCCATCGAAAAATGTCCAGGTCTGCGACCACTCGGTCATGGCATTATCCTCACACACGCCCTTATCAATTTGCGCAGCCCGAAAGGTAGCGCCGTCTCGTGCAAGAGGCCAGAAGGGAAATGCCTCTAAACACCAACCCGGCCGAAGCCGGGGATCTTGAGGGCGGGGTGGCGGAAATCTATACCGACAATCGCGCCGAGAATATTGATCTCCAACCCCTCGACCCAAGCGAGCGTCAGCCCGGCATAGCCGCCGAGAGAGACACGAAATCCTGTCCCCGAGGGTGTCCATCCGAACCAGCATCCGTCATGGGGGAAGTCCTTGCCGATGGCGGTCGGCGGCAAGGTGGCGGCAAGCTCAGGGATATTGGCAATCACGGACGCAATGAAGGTGTTTGAGTTGGGTCCGGGCCAAACGCGGTAGTCGCCACGCGAATTATACGCATAGCTGGCGATGCCAGCGCGGATTTTCGGGATCAGTAGCGCCGCCTCTTCATCGCGCACCTCGTGTACAACATGCGGGTTATTGCCATACCAGCGACCGTCCGGTGCATAATTGTTACGCCGCACCGGATGTCCCCAGCCAACCTTGTCCCAGCGCTCATAAGCCGAAGCGCCCTGTTCTTTCAGGACGATCCAGCTATGGGTGGCGAATACGCCCTTCCAGCGCCCGGTGCGCGCGGCATAGATGCGGACCATCGCCGGCTTGCTTCGCGATGGATGTGGAAGCGTGCGAGTGCTGGACCAGTTGGCCGTGGCCCAGCTTGAAGGCTGGGATTTGCTCCACCAATGCGCGGCATGAAGCCCCAGCGGCGTCACCACCGTAAGCAGAAAAGCCAGAATGAACATTTTGAAGATTCGCACCTTTGCCCGATCCTTCAGGCAACATAATTCACTAATTATGTCCGGGGGATTAATATCCAAATACAGCCAAAAAGAGGCAAGTCAACACCCCGGCATGAGCCCGTGATCACACGCTTGCCGACGCCGGCGGCACTTCGAGAAAGCGTTCAGGACCGAAGGATGCCAGCAGGTTGTGGCGATTGCCTGCCAGAAGTTCTTCGCAGGCCATTGCGCCGACTGCCGGGCAGAGCGTGACGCCTGAATGCATCACCGCCACATAGAGCCCGGAAACGCCCGGCGCCCTGCCAATGACGGGCAGGCCGTCGGCAGGCGTGGGGCGATAGCCCGTGGTGGTATGGTCAAGGGTAAGCGGCTCGTCGGTGTTCAGCGCGGCGCGCAGGCGGCGCATCAGTTCCTCGCCGCCGCTTTCAGGGTCATCGGCCAGTTCCGCTCCCTCGAAATCGGACCCGGCGAGGATTTGCCCATTGGCTTTCTGGCGCATGTGCAGCCCGTCTGACAGAACAAGTCCGTTCAAAACCCGTGAAACCGGATTTGTATGCGCCAGCAGTCCGGGCGGCATGGTGAGAGGCAGTTCATAACCTGCCTGGGAGACAAGCTCAGCTGTCGCAACGCCGGCGGCAACCACAACCTCATCGGCAGTGAGTATCTCATCGCCCGCACGCAGGCCGGTAACGCGCCCGTCCTCAAGCGCAAGGCCCTCCACCCGCACGCCCGTGCGCAGAACCGCGCCCTCATCCACGGCTGTCGCGGTTAGAAGTTCCGCAACCTCGCAAGCCTCGACCGCGCCCTCATCAAGGGCATGGACGGCGATGTCCGGCGCCAGGATCAAATTAGGCTCAAGGCGTTTCACCCGCTCGCCGTCGATGAGCTCTATGCGGTACCCCCATGCTCTGTTGCGCAACACGAACTCTTCCAGATCGAGCCCTTGCGCGGGGAGATAAATCGACCCCGACAGGGAACCGGGAAGCCGCGGCAGCGCGGCGAAAAGCCGCCGCCACTCGCCCATGGAATGGTGGCGCAGAGCAAAATAGTCCTGAGCAAAGGAATAGTTGGAGTTGATCCAGCTGAAGGAGTTGGGCGTGGCCACGCCGCCGGGCTCGCTGGCGTCGAGAATAGTCACCCGCGCGCCCGCCTTGGCCAGATGCCAGGCGATGGAAGCGCCGATGATCCCGGCACCGATGACGACAATCTCAGGACCTTTGGTTGTCATATCTTCCGCACACTTCAAAGGTGCCTAGAGCGGTTTCGAATGATACCGAAGCCAAGCCACCCGCTCCCCCTGACCCAACCACCCCAAGGCTACCATTACTGGGTGGTTGGGTCAGGGGGAGCGGGTGGTCTGGAATACTTCGTAAACGCTCTAGTAGCACACCCTCGCCTTGGCCACACAGTTCCGGTGTGGCAGCAGGTATTTCTCGAACCATGGCCCGCATTTGGTCCGCACCTGGCCCATACGCACCTTCCTGGGAGCTATTTAGATTTTCAATTGATCCACCTTGACCAGAAGATCGTTGATGGCCGCGCCAAGAGCGCCTGTTTCATGGAACATGTTGGTCCCGTTGTGGCTCCCTACCATGGTCTTGCAAGCCGCATAAGCCCTGTCCGGCGGCGTTATGACCAGAAAACTACTGGCGATGACAACACACAACGCCACATATACTGCACGCATATCCTCAACCTCCAGCTCTGTACTCTCCTATCTGTCCTACCGCTTCACTATTTGAGGACTCTGATATCTGTCCTACCACTTCGCTATTTGAGGACCCTCACCGGAGACAATAATATGCGGTCCGGGGCATGACAGCCAAGGTGAAAAAAGAGGCGGGCCCCAACGGGGGTCCGCCTCCTGATGATTTCACCATGTCACGTGAGCGTTAGCCGCCAGGCTCAAACACCGTTTCCCAAGTGAACGAGTCGTCGGCTGACGGCATCGCGCTCGCAGCGCCAGCAACGGCAATCAGAGCAACAGCAATGATAAATGCGCCTAAAGTCGATTTCATGAGTTTCACTCCTCAATCAAGTTTGTTCTGCCGGCTCAAGGCGGTTGGGGGGTGCCCGCCGGCTTGTCCCGACATTTGGTGCGTGAACGAACGGTGCCGGTTCCGTGATCGGGCCAGCGCATAAGTTCCCGCGCATGGGAAATCATCTCCCGAAACGGTGGAGGTCATCCTGCATAGTGGTGAAAACCGGGCGGGTGAAACCGGGCGCTACTGCATCAGCACGATAAAGTCAGAGCCCTTGGGTGTGGTTTCCCTGGAGATGCCGTCATTGGTTACGGCAAGCGATGACCCCGGCGTGAGCATTTCAGCGACGCGCGTGCGAATATCCTTCGGGATTTCGATGCGGCTCAATGCTTCTTCAGCTGTCGAGGCCTCAGGAGCGGTCTCGGGCAGCACGATGTCTTCGACGGGCTTTATCTTCTTTCTCGCCGATCGGCCATATGCCGCATTGCTGCCCGACCCCTTCTTGAGGGTCACGGCGAGCCAGCGGGTTTCGTCCGCGCCCGGCTCGAAATACATGGCGGTGAATATATGCGACCCCAGCGGCGTCTCGCCGTCCCGGATTCTCACCGGCACGTCGAACACGGGGTTGAAATCCTGGCGCACATAGAGATGGCCGTTCATGGGCGCGTCCTTGCCGGCAATCTCATACAGCTTCCTGATGAGATCATCGGACATGAAACCGTTCGCCTGAAGCCCGTAGGTTGCCTGGAAGCGGCGGATTGCCTTGGCCGTATCTGGACCCATGTAACCGTCCACATCACCGGCCCCGAAAGAAAGCTCGTTCAGCAGCCTCTGCATGTCCTTGAACAGCTCCCTGCCCGTGCGCCGGGTTACGAGAACACGCACTGGCAAGGTAGAGACTTTCTGTTCCTCTATCTTGATGCCGCCGCGCTTCATCACCCACTGCTCTTCGACAAGATCGAAGTCTTTGGGGGCGCGTGGCGAGGGCTGGAACAGACTGTCATGGCTTATCTCGAACGGCGCCACGGCCTTTTCATTCGCCACGACCACATGCGCGCCCTTTTCGGTGAACTTGAAAAGCTGGCTGGCGAAGCTATGGGGAAGCCTGATGCAGCCATGCGACGCGGGGCGGTCCTTCGGTACGGAGTTAGACCCATGAAAAGCAATTCCCGACCAGGTGAGCCGCTGCATGTACGGCATTGGCGCGCCGCGATAGATATTCGAATAGTGATACCGGTTTTTCTGCAAAATGGAGAACACGCCGGACGGGGTGGAATAGTCACTTTTTCCCGAGGACAAGCGCGACGTCACCAAGGGCTTATCCCCCCTGTAGACGGTTAGCTTCTGCTCCGGCAGTGAGACGATGACCTGAATCGGGTCTTTGAGTTCCTCTTTCGGGAACCATGCCGGCGTGGCGATCGGAGTATCGGGTTTCCTGCGCCGGCGCACGTAACGGCGGCGTTGCTTCCTGATGTGATAGGCAAGCTGATACTCGCCTGAATTTGCTGCCTGAGTGGCGCGCTGCGCGTCCGCAGGGGTGGAACCGGCGGCGGACAAAAGAATGACAAGACCAAGCCCGGCTGACAAACAGGACACGCGCGCGACGATATGTGTTGCGACTTGTGTCCTGAAAAGCGTTTGCGGCATGGTCATCCTCCCAATTCTCGTCACAGTGCTCACAACGTAAAATGTAGTGAAACGAGTATGGATATCAACTCACTCCTATTTGATCTGCAAGTGATTAAAATAATCAGAATTTCGCACCTTTGAAATCACCGCGCCCGCGGGTGCGCTTCATCGTAAACCTTAAGCAGGTGCGTCGTATCCACCTCGGTATAAATCTGCGTGGTGGATAGGCTGGAGTGTCCCAGCAGTTCCTGAATTTCGCGCAAGTCCGCCCCATTACCAAGCAAATGTGTGGCAAATGAATGGCGCAGCGCATGTGGCGTCGCGGTCTCCGGCAGGCTCAATGCACTGCGAAGTCGTTCCATGACAAGCTGGATGATGCGCGGGCTGAGGCGCTTGCCCTTCACGCCGACAAACAACGGGCCATCGGGGGACAGGGAGAACGGGCACAAATCCAGATAGCGCTGTATTGCCTTGCTAGCGAGTGGCAACACAGGAACGGCGCGCTCCTTGGAACCCTTGCCGGTAATCCTGAGTACGTCGCGGCGCCCCAGGGGGGCTTCATTGAGGTTAAGCCCAAGGGCTTCGGAAATACGCAGGCCCGAGCCATAAAGCAGGGTCAGCACGGCGCTGTCTCGCGCCAGCACCCATTCAGGCGCGGCGGCATGCGCACCCGCGCTCGCGTCATCTGCTATCGATACAGCGGCATCGACACCCAGCGCTTTGGGCACCCCGTGAGAGAGCTTGGGCGTCCGGACAGCCGTAACCGCGTCGTTCTTCAAAATCCCCCGGCGATCGAGAAATCTGAAAAACATGCGCAGCGCCGACAAGCTGCGCGCCAGCGAGCGGCTGGACACACCCTCATTGCGGCGCGCGGCAAGAAAGGAGCGAAAGTCTCCAGGTTCGAGTTTTTTGAGAAGCTTCAAAGAAGCCGGACCGCCGTGGTGTAGGGCCAGGAACCCAAGAAAATATGTAAGGTCGCGGGTGTATGCTTCGCGGGTCTTTTCCGCCAGTTGCCGTTCGGTCGTGAGATATACCAGCCATTTGTCGTACGCGCGCAACAGATCAGCTTTTGCAATCAAGTCTGTATGGGCGCTCGCCATACCCTTATTAGACCTCTCACACGTTAAGGAACCGGCTAGAGTTCTACATAATGGATTGGCCAGTCTTTTCCCAGTCCGCGAGGAACACCGCAAGTCCCTTGTCGGTCAGGGGATGCTGGCTCAACCCCCGCAACACGTCCGGCGGCACGGTCACCACATCGGAACCGGCGAGCGCCGCCTGTTTCACATGATCGTCGCTGCGAATGGATGCCGCGAGGATCTGCGTATCAAGCGTATCGTAATTGTCATAGATGGTGCGGATATCGCGGATCAATTGCATCCCGTCTTCACCGATATCATCAAGCCGGCCGATGAAGGGCGAAATGAAGGTGGCCCCGGCCTTGGCCGCGAGCAGCGCCTGATTGGCGGAAAAGCACAGCGTCACATTGACCATGGTGCCCGCCTGTGTGAGCGCCCGGCAGGCCTTCAGCCCATCCCAGGTGAGCGGCACCTTGATGGCCACATTGCTGGCGATCTGCGCCAGCTTGCGCCCTTCCTCGACCATGGCGTCTGTTTCCGTCGCGGTCACTTCCGCGCTCACGGGACCATCAACGATGGAACAGATTTCCTTGACGACCTCGGTGAAGTCGCGGCCGGACTTGGCGACTAGTGACGGGTTGGTGGTAACGCCATCCACCAGGCCGGTCTCGGCGAGATCGCGGATTTCATCCGTTTCGGCGGTATCAACAAAGAATTTCATGGCTTCGGCTCAACTCCTGATGCGCTTAGAGGGTGTCCCTTATATCCAAAGGAGGCTTGACGCTACAATAGGAGCCTGATTCTTCCGCTTCCCTTAACGCCGGATGCAAGAAAGACACAGCTTGGCAATTGACGAAACCATACCCGTCCTGCTGCCGCTGGCGCTCGAGGCTCCATATGATTATCTCGCGCCGCCGGGTATGACACTTGCACCGGGTGACTTCGTGGCCGTGCCGCTTGGAACGCGCGAGCGCATCGGTGTCGTCTGGCAGGGCAATTTCACTGGCGGGCGCAAGAATGTCGACGCCGCCAGGTTGCGCACCGTGCTGGAGCGGCTTGAAATGCCGCCCCTGCCGCTTGCATCCCTCAAGCTCGTGGAATGGGTCGCGAATTACACCCTTAGCCCGCCCGGCATGGTGTTGCGCATGATGATGAGCGCGAAGGCGGCCTTCACACCGCCAAAGCCGCGCATGGGGCACCGGCTGACGGGCGCAGAACCCTCGCGCATGACTCCGGCGCGCGCACGGGTACTCGAGATCGCGGCCAACGGCATGTTGTGGGCAAAACGCGATTTGATGGAGGCGGCCGGTGTCGGCGCCAGCGTGATCAATGGACTGGTGGACGCAGGCACGCTTTCGGTGGAACCCATGCCGCCGGCAAAACTGCCGTCACCGGACCCAGATTACGCAAAACCGGAACTCACGGACGATCAAGTCCGGGCGGCGAAAACGCTCGCTGAAAAAGTGGCCGGCGATACGTTCTCCGTCACGCTGCTGGACGGCGTAACGGGGTCCGGCAAGACGCTGGTGTATTTCGAGGCTGTCGCCGCGGCGCTCAAGGCGAATAAACAGGCGCTCATCCTGCTTCCCGAAATCGCCCTGACGCGCCAGTTCGTTCAGGCCTTCGAGGCGCGTTTCGGACATGCGCCGGTCGAGTGGCATTCCGACATAAGCCCTCGCCAGCGCGGCATCAACTGGCTGGCCGTGGCAAAAGGCGAGGCCCGGGTCGTCGTGGGGGCGCGTTCAGCGCTGTTTCTTCCCTTCCCGGAACTTGGTCTCATAGTCGTGGATGAGGAGCATGACGCCTCCTACAAGCAGGAGGAGCGCGTGAGCTACCACGCCCGCGATATCGCCGTGGTGCGCGGCTCCATCGGCAAACTCCCCGTCATCCTGTCATCCGCCACGCCGAGCGTGGAGAGCCACGTCAATGTTTGCCAGGACCGTTACGGACATGTCGCCCTGCCCCGGCGCTTTACCGGCGTGTCCCTGCCGGACATCAAGGCCATAGATCTGCGCAAATCTCCCCCTGAAAAGGGCATGTGGCTGTCGCCGGTTCTGGTTGGCGCGATCGAGGACACGTTGAAGGACAAGCAGCAGGCATTGCTGTTTCTCAACCGGCGCGGCTATGCGCCTCTAACGCTGTGCCGCGCCTGCGGTTATCGCTTCGAATGCCCGCAATGCGCCGCCTGGCTGGTGGAGCACCGGTTTCGCGGGCGCCTGCAATGTCACCATTGCGGTTTTACCTCAAAAGCGCCTGACGAATGTCCAAATTGCGGTAAGGAAGCTACGCTCATTCCCTGCGGCCCGGGTGTCGAGCGCATCGCTGAAGAGGTGAAACAACGCTTCCCCGAGGCCCGCTCCGTAATTCTGTCCTCAGACCTCGCGCCCAATGTGAAGGCGCTGCGCGAGGTGCTTGATCAAATCGAGCGAGGCGGGGCCGACATCATCATCGGCACGCAACTGGTGGCCAAGGGACACCATTTCCCGCAGCTTGCGATGGTTGGCGTTGTCGATGGCGATCTGGGACTGGGTCAGGGCGACCCGCGGGCATCCGAGCGCACCTACCAGTTGCTCAGCCAGGTGACCGGACGCGCGGGCCGAGAGCGGATCACCGGTTCAGGCTATATCCAGACCCATATACCCGAGCACCCGGTTATCAAGGCACTCGTCTCGGGCGACCGCGATGCGTTTCTGACGCAGGAAATCGCCGCGCGCGAAGGCGCGAGCTACCCGCCCTTCGGCCGCCTGGCGGCCCTCATCGTCTCATCCTCCTCCATCCCCCAGGCAATGGACTATGCCCGCGCGCTTGCGCGCCATGCCCCAAAGGCAAGCAAAATCCTCGTGCTCGGCCCGGCCGAAGCGCCGTTGTCGGTCATTCGCGGGCGCTACCGGATGCGTTTGCTGGTCAAGGCCGACAAGCAAGCCGACATCCAGGGTTATTTGCGGCAATGGCTCGACATGGCGCCACCGCCCAAAGGTAGCGTGCGTCTTGCCATCGATGTCGATCCGTATAATTTCATGTAGGCCATATTTTCATGTAGCTAAGACCCCCGAAAACTGACAATGGAGGCGGCGCCATGCCCTTTGAAATAGGCCTGCTACTTTTCCCCGACATCACGCAGCTCGACCTTACCGGGCCGTATGAAGTGTTCATCAAATTTCCAGACGCCAAGGTCCGGCTCATTTGGAAATCGCTCGATCCGGTGACAGCCGGTGGCGGTATGCGGATACTGCCCGACACCAGCTTTACCGACTGTCCCCAGCTCGATCTTGTGTGCGTGCCTGGCGGCACTGGCATGAACCCGCTTCTGAACGATACTGAAACGCTGGACTTCATTCGCTCTCAGGCGTTGGAGGCCAGATATGTCACATCTGTGTGCACGGGGGCGCTCGTGCTGGGAGCCGCCGGGCTTCTTGAGGGAAAACGCGCTACGACCCACTGGATGTCACATGAGATGCTCAGCGCTTTTGGTGCGATACCGGTCAATGAGCGCTATGTGATTGACGGCCATATCGTGACCGGAGGCGGCGTAACGGCGGGTATCGATTTTGCCCTGGCGATCGCCGCCGATCTCCATGGTGAAGAGGTTGCCCGCGCCATCCAGCTGGCTATTGAATATGACCCTGACCCGCCATTTGCATCCGGTTCTCCGGCCAATGCCGGCCCGGCCCTTGTCGAGACCACGCGCAGCGCAGCCGCGGCGCGCCAGGAAGAGCGCATGGCGGCCGTAATGGCCGCAGCGGACAAACTTTAGATATCCTGCCCTCATGCGACAAAAAATCATGCAAAAACGTGGTTTGGCTTCTGTTGCCAGCCCGAAGGGCCTATGCTAGATCAAGCGCGGCTTTGGGGAGCTAACTTTGTTCCTCTTGGGGACGGCGCGAGACGTGTAGTTTCAGCGCCATGAACACGGGCTGAAATCCGGCAACGAAGAGCGTAACAGGTGGCAGGCGAAGATCCCATCATTGCTGGCATGGCGGGCCGCTATGCCCTCGCTTTGTTCGAGCTTGCGCTGGAGTCCAAAAAGCTCAAGAAAGTCGAAGCGGATTTGAACTCCTTCGCCGCCCTGCTTAAAGGCAGCACCGATCTGCAGCGCCTTGTGCGCAGCCCCGTTTTCTCCGCCGGCGACCAGCAGAACGCGATCGCGGCAATTGCCAAAAAAGCGAAAATTTCGGACATCTCCGCCAATTTCCTCGAATTGATCGCGCAGAACCGGCGTCTTTTCGCCGTTGGCGACATGATCCGCGCCTTTCATGCCCTTGCCGCCAGGCATCGCGGCGAGGTCACGGCGCAAGTCACATCCGCCAACTCTCTTTCCACCGATCAAACCAAAGCGCTGAAAGCATCGCTCAAGGCGGCAATCCGGCAGGACGTTCAACTCACTTCACATGTCGATCCAGCGCTTCTGGGCGGGCTGATTGTCAAAGTCGGCTCCCGCATGATCGACACATCGCTCAAAACCAAACTCGATAATCTTCAATTCGCACTGAAAGAGGTCGGCTGATGGATATCCGCGCCGCAGAAATTTCCTCGATCCTGAAGGACCAAATCAAGAATTTCGGCAAGGAGGCCCAGGTCTCCGAGATCGGACAGGTCTTGTCGGTCGGTGACGGTATCGCCCGCGTCTATGGACTGGACAATGTCCAGGCCGGTGAGATGGTTGAATTCCCCGGCGGCATCGCCGGTATGGCGCTCAACCTTGAAGTCGACAATGTCGGCATCGTCATCTTCGGCGATGACCGCGACATCAAGGAAGGCGACACGGTCAAGCGGACCGGCGCCATCGTCGAAGTGCCGGTCGGCAAGGAATTGCTGGGGCGCGTTGTGGACGGCCTTGGCAACCCGATTGACGGCAAGGGCCCGATCAAGACCAAGAAAAAGGCGCGGGTGGACGTGAAAGCGCCGGGCATTCTGCCGCGCAAGTCCGTGCACGAGCCGATGCAGACGGGCCTCAAGGCCATCGATGCGCTGATCCCCATCGGACGCGGCCAGCGCGAGCTGATCATCGGCGACCGGCAGACCGGAAAGACCGCCATCATTCTCGACGCCATCCTCAACCAGAAATCGATCAATACGAGCAAGGACGAGAGCAAGAGGCTTTATTGCGTCTATGTGGCCATTGGCCAGAAGCGCTCAACCGTCGCCCAGTTCGTCAAAACGCTCGAAGAGAATGGCGCGATGGAATATTCCATCGTCGTCGCGGCGACCGCGTCGGAACCAGCGCCAATGCAGTTCCTGGCGCCCTATGCAGGCTGCGCCATGGGCGAGTTTTTCCGCGACAATGGCATGCACGCACTCATCGCCTATGACGATTTGTCGAAACAGGCTGTCGCCTACCGGCAAATGTCCCTGCTGCTACGCCGCCCGCCAGGGCGTGAAGCCTATCCCGGCGATGTGTTCTATCTCCATTCACGGCTGCTGGAGCGCGCCGCCAAGCTGAACGAGGCGCATGGCGAGGGCTCGCTCACTGCCTTGCCGGTGGTGGAAACCCAGGCCAGTGACGTGGCGGCCTACATCCCGACCAACGTGATCTCGATTACCGACGGGCAGATCTTCCTGGAAACGGATCTGTTTTATCAGGGCATCCGCCCGGCGGTGAATGTGGGCTTGTCGGTGTCTCGCGTGGGATCGGCAGCCCAGGTGAAGGCCATGAAGCAGGTCGCCGGCGCGATCAAGGGCGAGCTTGCCCAGTACCGCGAAATGGCCGCCTTCGCGCAGTTCGGCTCCGATCTCGATGCCTCCACCCAGCGCATGCTTGCGCGCGGCGCACGGCTGACGGAATTGCTGAAACAGACGCAATTCTCGCCGATGACGGTCGATCAACAGGTCGTCTCGATCTATTCCGGCACGCGCGGCTTCCTGGACGATATCCCGGTCTCCGCAGTCGGCCGCTTCGAGGAAGAGCTGCTGCGGCACCTGAAAGACAAGCACGGCGCGCTGCTGGACACGATTCTCGAAAGCGGCGAGCTCGATGACAAATCGGAAGAGAAGCTCAAAAAGGCGCTCGGCGCCTTCGCAAAGTCCTTCGCGGCGTAACGGAACGAACGGTCAGGATCAGGCGCCATGCCTTCACTCAAGGACCTTCGCAACAGGATCGCCAGCGTCAAGGCGACCCAGAAGATCACCAAGGCCATGCAAATGGTTGCGGCGGCGAAGTTGCGCCGTGCACAGGAAGCAGCAGAAGCCGCAAGGCCTTACGCGGAGCGCATGGACAAGGTTCTCGCCAATCTCGGCGAGCGGGTAAACGCGAACGAAGGCGCCTCCCCGCTGCTTGTGGGCACCGGCTCCGACAAAGTGCATTTTCTGGTGGTGGCGACGGCCGAGCGCGGCCTGTGCGGCGGGTTCAACTCGAACATCGCCCGGCTCGCGCGTGCCCATGCCAAAAAGCTGCTCGATCAGGGAAAATCCGTAAAAATCCTGTGCGTCGGGCGCAAGGGGCGTGATGCGCTCAGGCGCGATTTATCGTCCCACATCATCGACCTCATTGATATGAAGGCTGTGAAAAAGCTTGGATTTGAAGATGCGGACAAAATAGGCAAGCGGGTGCTGGAAATGCTCGGCAATGGCGAGTTCGACGTCTGCACCTTGTTCTTCTCGCATTTCAAATCGGTCCTGACGCAGGAGCCAACGGCGCTGCAATTGATCCCGGTGAACCTGCCTGAGGCCGAGGAAAGCGAAGCCGCGCAAGGAGCACAGGCGGCCTACGAGTATGAGCCGGACGAGGATGAGATTCTTGCCGATCTGCTGCCGCGCAACGTCTCCACGCAAATCTATCGCGGACTGCTGGAGAATGCCGCTTCGGAGCAGGGCGCGCGCATGACCTCAATGGACAATGCGACCCGCAATGCGGGCGATATGATCGACGATCTGACGCTGCTCTATAACCGCTCGCGTCAGGCGCAGATCACCAAGGAACTGATTGAAATCGTTTCGGGCGCGGAAGCGCTGTAAAAGAGTTTTGACGACTTGAAGGGTTAAGACTATGGCGAAGAAAAAGCAGGCTACAGGACGCGTTGTCCAGGTGATGGGGGCTGTCATCGACGTGCGGTTCGATGGCGATCTGCCAGCCATCATGAACGCGCTGGAGACCGATAACCATGGCAACCGGCTGGTGCTGGAAGTCGCTCAGCATCTGGGCGAGAACACGGTCCGCACCATTGCCATGGACTCAAGCGAGGGCCTGGTGCGCGGCCAGAAAGTGATGGATACCGGGGATTCCATCAACGTGCCGGTGGGCGTGGAAACTTTGGGCCGCATCATGAATGTGATTGGCGAGCCGGTCGATGAAGCGGGGCCGATCAAGACCAAAATCAAGCGCGGCATTCACCAGTTAGCGCCGTCCTTCATCGAGCAGTCGACGGAATCGGAAATTCTGATAACCGGCATCAAGGTCGTGGACCTGCTTGCGCCATACGCGAAAGGCGGCAAGATCGGCCTGTTCGGCGGCGCCGGCGTCGGCAAGACCGTGCTGATCATGGAACTCATCAACAATATCGCCAAGGGCCATGGCGGCTATTCGGTGTTCGCCGGGGTTGGCGAGCGTACGCGCGAGGGCAACGATCTCTATTGGGAGATGATCGAGTCCGGCGTGAATGAAGAAGGCGGCGGCGGCAATTCCAAATGCGCGCTTGTTTACGGCCAGATGAACGAACCTCCCGGAGCGCGCGCCCGCGTCGGCCTGTCCGGCCTCACCGTGGCGGAACATTTCCGCGATCAGGGTCAGGACGTGTTGTTCTTCGTCGATAATATTTTCCGCTTCACGCAGGCCGGATCTGAAGTCTCCGCGCTCCTGGGCCGTATCCCGTCCGCTGTGGGCTATCAGCCGACGCTCGCCACCGACATGGGCAACTTGCAGGAACGCATCACCTCCACATCGAAGGGTTCTGTGACCTCGGTGCAGGCCATTTACGTGCCGGCTGATGACTTGACCGACCCGGCGCCGGCCACCTCCTTCGCCCATCTGGACGCGACCACGGTGCTCTCACGGCAAATCGCGGAGAAGGGCATCTATCCTGCCGTGGACCCGCTTGACTCCACATCCCGCGTTCTGGAGCCGCGTGTCGTTGGCGAGGAGCATTATGCAATTGCCCGGCGCGTACAGGAAATCCTGCAACGCTACAAATCGCTGCAGGACATTATCGCCATTCTCGGCATGGACGAGCTTTCGGAAGAAGACAAAATCGTCGTGGCGCGCGCCCGCAAGATCGAGCGCTTCTTGAGTCAGCCCTTCCATGTGGCCGAAGTCTTCACCGGCGCGCCCGGCGTGCTGGTTGATCTCGCCGACACAATCCGCGGCTTCAAGGGGCTGTGCGAGGGTGACTATGACCATCTGCCCGAACAGGCCTTCTACATGGTCGGCACCATGGACGAGGCCATAAAGAAGGCCGAGAAACTGGCCGCCGAGGCAGCATAACGCTCATGGCAGACACTTTCACATTCGAGCTGGTTTCACCTGAGAAGCTTCTGATTTCTGAAGCCGTGGAGAGCGTGCTCGTGCCGGGCTCGGAAGGAGACTTCCAGGTGCTGGCCAATCATGCGCCGATGCTCTCCACGCTCCGGCCAGGTCTGCTGGATGTGGTTCTGCCCGGCGGCAAGGAACGGCGTATCTACGTGCGCGGCGGCTTTGCCGAAGCGGGTCCGGACAGCCTCACGGTACTGGCGCAAACCGCCATCGATTCCGCCGATCTCAACAAGTCCGCCCTGGCGCAGGAAATCAAGGACGCGGAAGAAGACGTGAGCGACGCCAAGGATGACGCGGCGCGCGACAAGGCGCAAGGTCATCTCGACAGGCTCAAACTCGTTCGCGATACGCTCGGCCTGGGCTAAACGCCCCGCCCGCCAACGTCTTTTTCAGGTAAAGAAATTAACAACTCTTCTCAGCTATGCTGGCGTCCATAGCGGTGCGCCATTTGGTATTGTGAGTAAGCGTTGTGCAGGTTCTGACAAACACCCGCGAGAAACTTGTTCTTGAGGTTCGCTACACGTTTCTTGCCGGGCTTTCCTGGTTTTCCGCCGTGATGCTTGTCTACGGGATGGCCACCAAGTGGGCCGAACTTGATTTGCCAAGCAAGTGGGGCATGGGTGCGACATGTCTCGCATTCACCGCCGTTGCAATCTATTTTCTACGGCCTTCGATTTTTGAATTTGACCGGGCCGCCAATCATTTCCGCTGGACAAAACCCGGTCTGTTCAAATCGCACCATGGCGAGGCGCCGCTCGACCGGATCAAGCGCGTGCGTGTCGATACCAGTGACGCAGATAGCTCCAAGGGCTACCGGGTGCTGGTCGATACGCAAAGCGGGACGGTTCCCTTCCAGCACTGCTATTCTACCAGTGAAGCAAGCACACATCAGCAGATTGTCGACCTGATCCGCAACTGGCTGGCGCGCTAGCGCGTTGAGTAAAGTATTCCAAACCACCCGCTATTTGGCCAGACCGGCAAACTCTTTCACCAGCTCTTCATAGATAGGCCGCTTGAAATCGACGATGTGCTTTAGTGTCTCCTCGAGCGAAATCCATTTCCATGCATCGAATTCCGGCTTGGCGCCCATGGGTGCATCGATATTGATATCGTCGTCGGTGCCCAGGAACCGCATGGCGAACCATTTCTGGCTCTGGCCGCGAAATTTGCCCTTCAGTCCGACGCCGAGGGCGTCCCTGGGCAGATCATAGCTCAGCCATCGCTGGCACTGGCCGATAATTTCCGCCTGCGCCGTACCGGTTTCTTCTTCCAGCTCACGCATGGCCGCCTGGCTCGGGCTTTCGCCCTCGTCAATGCCTCCTTGCGGCATCTGCCACAGCGAGGGAGACGCATCCCCTTCCCACTTGGCAATGCGCCGGCCAACCCATACCAGTCCTTGACTATTGAACAGCACAATGCCGACGCAGGGTCTGTAGGGCAGCTTGGAGAAATCCTTGGACATGGGCGCCGGCATGATGGATAGCGGCAAATCAGGTTTGCTTACCGGAGCGTACCGCGGCGCTGACGGGAATGAGTTCGATGCCCTTGGCCTTGAGGGTGGAGACCCACTCCGCCACCCGCCCGATGGTCAGTGGCAAGCTGGAGCCGATACCGATGGCGATGCCATTTTCCTGGGCCAGCATCTCAAGCTTTTTAAGCGCCAGGTCTATTTCCTTGCCGTTGCGCTCCTCGTCGACGGTGATCTGGGATACGCTGAAATCGAGGCCAAGGTCGCGGGCAATCTGTCCGGCGGTTGAGCGCCCGGCCGTCCCGTCATCGAGATAAAGGAGCCCACGCGACTTCACCTCCTCCAGCACGGGGAGAAACGCGTCCTGGGCGGCGGTGAATTTCGCACCCATGTGGTTGGTGATGCCGGTGTATCCGGTAAACCGCGACATGATCCAGTGCAGCCGCTTGATATTCTCCTCGGGCGGAAGGCTGGTGAGAAGCGTGTGGGGGCCCGGGTCGTTATCGGGATAGTCGAACGGCTCTAACGGCACTTCAAGCATGACTTCATGGCCCGCGTCGCGAGACTTGCGCACCCAGCCATCCAGATTTCGGCCATAGGGACCGAAGGCGAGCGATACGGGCCCGGGAAGCGAGTTGATAGCCTGCGTGGTTGCCACTTCAGACAGGCCCATACCGGTGATAAGCAAAGCTATGCGCGCCGACTGGCCGGGGCCCGGATTGGCAGCTCCGTTGGAAGGTCGCGCATAAACCTGGCTTGGCCGGCTTCCATCCGCAGCGATTTTCGGCAATGGCCCGTAGCGGGAGGATTCCACAACGGAGCGCTGCGGAACCGGCAGCAGGACGACTCGTGTGTTACCGGATGAAGGGACAGGGGCCTCGGGCTGGGAAACGCCGGCTACGGGCAATTCCTGAGACCCTGAAAAGGCTTGCGAGGGAACGGTCTGCTGTACCGATCCCGATGAGGGAAACGGTACGCGTGGCGCGATGACTTTCACATCCGGCACAATATCAGCCGACCCCCCGGCTATGGGCCGGTTATTCGGGTCGATCGCGATGACGACAACAGGTTCGCCGCCCATCGGATCTGAACGGATAAAAAACCAGCCAATGGTGATGGCAATCAGCCCCAGGGCCACGGTAGTGGATATGGCAAGCGCCTTCATTGTGCCTCAGTGTCACTGTGCCTCAGTGTCCAACTTCTCGTTCTCCCGGGCCCCTCGTTCTCCCGATCAATGCCGCGCATATCATGGGAAACCGTACCGCTGCAATCTCCTCTTTGTTTTATCGCAAGCCGGTTAACGGGTCGTTGGCAAATTGTCAGGGCCGGAACTCATCAATGGATCCTGACCCTAGTTAGCGGCCGAATTCTTGTTCTGCTCGTTTTCCGCTTTCAGGCCGCGCACGAAGTTCAGTGCATATTTGAGCTGGCGGTCCTTCTCGCTGTCTTTTGGCACATAGTTCGGACTTCCCGATGCTTCCTTGTTATCTTCGCTGTTCAGATGCCCGCGCAAATCCGATTCGCCGCGCGGTTTACGGGCCCGCTTCTTGAGTTCCTCTGGCAATTCCTGCTCAACCACAATGTTGGGATCGATCCCCTTGGCCTGGATGGAGCGCCCCGATGGCGTGAAATAGCGGGCAGTCGTCAGGCGAATGGCGCCATTGCCATCAAGCGGGATGATCGTCTGCACCGATCCTTTGCCGAAGGAACGCGTTCCGATGATTGTGCCGCGGCGCAGATCCTGTAAGGCGCCGGCCACGATTTCGGACGCGCTCGCTGAACCGCCATTGATCAGGACGGCAATCTTCTTGCCATCCGTGATGTCGCCGGACCGTGCGTTATAGCGCTGGGTTTCCTGCAGATTACGGCCGCGGGTGGATACGATCGCACCCTGTTCAAGAAAAGCATCGGCTACCGATACGGACTGATCGAGCAAGCCGCCCGGATTGTTGCGCAAATCGATCACATAACCCTTTAGCTTGCTGCCGATTTCCTTCTTCAACCTGTCAACCGCCTTCTTGAGTTCCGAATAGGTCTGCTCGTTGAAGGTGGTAATGCGAACATAGGCGACATCACCCTCGGCGCGTGCTTTTATCGGGTTGATACGGATCACATCACGCACAACCTTGATCGTTAAAGGATCATCCTCGCCCTTACGCACCACGGTGAGATTGATAGACGTGTTGATTGGACCGCGCATCTTCTCCACGGCCTGCTGAAGGGTCAGCCCCTGAATCTGCTCGTCGTCCAGATGCGTGATGTAATCGCCAGTCTGCAGCCCGGCCTTGTCTGCCGGAGTGTCAGCAATCGGCGCCACGACCTTAATCACGCCTTTTTCCATTGTGACCTCGATGCCGAGCCCCCCGAACTCGCCGCGGGTCTGCACCTGCATGTCCCGGAAATGCTTTGCATTGAGATAGGACGAATGGGGATCGAGAGCACTCAACATCCCGTTGATTGCCGATTCTATCAGCTTGGTGTCTTCGGGCTGTTCGACATAATCGGACCGCACCCGCTCCAGCACATCGCCAAACAGATCCAGCTGCCTGTAGATTTCGGAGTTGGCGGCAATGGCGCTGTGGCTCCGTGTCAGGTTCAGCACCGCTGTTCCAGCTGCCAGGCCGGCCAGGATTAAAAATGCCCAAAGCGCGAATTCTGGTCTCCGCATCATCCTTCTACCCTTTCAGGACTCCTGGCCCACCATGGACCTGGATCAATTGACCGGCCGTTTTTACGAAATTCCACATACAATGTCTGGCCCGGTCTACTGGTATTATCACTGCTGCCTGTATCGTTGCTGCGCCTGGCTGAGGCGCCCATAACCGCGACAGGCTCGCCAGCGAGCACAAACTGCGCGATACCAACGTCGATTCGCTGCATACCGGCCAAAAGGATATGATACCCCCCGCCGGCGTTTATGATCAAGAGTTGCCCATAGGTACGGAATTCGTCCGCATATGCAACCCAGCCGTCAACCGGAGAAATTACCTGGGCATTTGAGCGGCTGGCTATAGAGATACCCTTTGCCTTCTCACCTGACCCGTTTTCACCACCGAATGCGCGTATCTGCACGCCGATGACGGGCCGGGCGAGTTTGCCCCTGGTTTCGGTGAATTCCATCGCCGGCTTTAGCCGTCCCGGACTGAGAAACGCGACCTTCGTGGTCTTGCCCGGAATCTGATCAACTCCTGAGCGGCCCTGGCTTTTTGCAGTCTCTGCAAGCGCTTTTTCCCGGAGCCGCCTGGCAGCGAGTTCCGCCTCATATAGCGCGAGACCCGCCGCGGCGATTTCCTTGTCCATGCGTTGCACCAGCTCATCCAGATAACTCACCGTCTTGGCATGGCGCTTGGCTGCCTCGCGGATTTTCGCCAGTTTTGCCTGTCGCGACTTCTCCAAAGCCTTTTTCTCGGCAATCAAACCACCAATCGCGTCACGGGCGGCAATCAATTTATCGTTTTCCCGCTTCAACTTATCGCGTTGTTGTTTGATACCCTCGCCAAAGCGAACAAGGTCGTCGAGCTCTTCGCTCAGCCCATCAGCCTGGATTTTAAGCTCCGGGAACACCGATGCCATCAACATGGCCGAACGTACCATCTTCAGTGCGTCGTTGCGCCGTGTCACCAGTGCGGGCGGAGGCTGGCGGCCAATGCGCTGCATGGCGGCCAGCAGCCTGGCAATCGTGGCGTGACGCTCATCGATTGAGGCGCGCACCTTATCTTGCTGGTCCGACAGGGTTCCAAGCTTCGATTCGATAGCCGATAATTTGGTCTCGCTCGCCTGAACCCGCCTGGCGGTGCCGATCAAATTCTCATTCAGAGCAGAGCGTTCCCCGGCCAGTCTTTCAAGATCGCCGGAAATTTCATTTTCCCTGGCGCGGGCAGTCTCAAGATCACGCTTGGATTCCCGAAGTTGTTTCTGGGCGTCTTCCTGCTTCACCTGGTCCTGCGCACTGACAGGGCCAACAGCAGGAAAAATAAGCACAATGGCGGCCACCAGGGCCGCGGCAAACCGCGCCGTCATTGACGCCAACAAGCCTAGCTTCACCGATTGGGAAACACTCATATGTTTTCCAATAGGCCCTGCGTGTGTCTGGTACAAGGCATAACAGTCCGCACCCTTGGGGCGTGCGCCACTCAACTCCGGTGATAAGGGTGACCGGCCAGTATGGTCACGGCACGGTACAATTGTTCGGCCAGCACCACCCTGGCCAGGCCGTGCGGCAGGGTTATGGCGCCGAGCGAGAATATACGCTCGGCCTTCTCGCGGATTTGGGCCCCGTGACCGTCAGGTCCGCCTATGATGAATGCAAGACCGGATGCCCCTGCGTCGCGCTGCTTTGCCAGCAGGCGCGCAAACTGCTCGCTGGTGAGCGCGTCGCCGTTTTCATCCAGAGCAATAACGCAAGCCGCAGTGGGGATTTTGGCCAGCAAAGTCCCGGCTTCTTCCGCGCGGCGTTCCTTTGCGCTGCCTTTGCGTGATTCTGAAATTTCAATGCAGTTGAGCGGCCCCAGGTTGAGCGATCTGCCCGCTGGCGATACCCGCTCCGCATAGCGCTGATAGAGGTCGCGTTCAGGCCCCGCTTTCAGTTTACCGACGGCTCCAATGGTAAGGTGCATCTGATGAACAACCGGGCGGGCCGCCTAAATGGCAACGCGCTCGTCCGGCCGCTCCGCGCTCCACAACTTTTCCAGATTGTAGAATTCGCGCACCTCGGGCCGGAAGATGTGCACGATCACGTCGCCGCCATCGATCAGCACCCAGTCACAATGGGGCATGCCTTCGACCCTGGCGCCAAATTCGGTTTCTTTCTTGAGCCTCTTGACGATTTGGTCGGCAATCGCGCCCACATGGCGGTTCGAGCGCCCGGACGAGATGACCATATGGTCTGCTATCGAAGATTTACCGGCCAGATCGATGGACATCACGTCCATTGCCTTGGCTTCATCGAGGGTCTCGAGAACGAGACCAAGTAACGTGTCCGAACCATCCTCAATCAGAGCATGCTTGGACGCAGGCGTGCCCTTGGAGGCACCCTCGCGAGAGGTTCTCATATTTTGCTGGATATCCTTTTGTCATACAGCCATTTTGCACTTAAGCGATGACTTATCCTTCAATCAGGAGCGCAACGTCCTGAGAATAGCCTGCGAATTGCGTCAATTTCAATAGCCAGGGTCAAGACTCGCGAATGGCATTCGCACGCAGCCCACTCGACGAGAGCGCCGAGAGCGGTGCGCTCAGGAATGTCCAGGCCGGCGGCTGGTACCGGTACAAACCGCGCGCGTCGCTCTCATCCACATATGCGCCGGCAAAACATTGAGCGGCAATCCCGGCCCGCGCGGCGTATCTGTAGCCCGGCCTGTCGATAACCGCGACAGCTACCAGTCCCAGAATTTCGCGCCAGTCCCGCCAGCAGTGAAAGCTCGCGAGATTGTCCGCCCCCATGACCCAGATGAAACGGGTCTCAGGGTAGCGCTGTACAAGAAAGCCGAGCATGTCGGCGGTATAGGCACTCCCCCGCGACGCCTCGAACCCGGTAACGTCGATACGCGGATGGCGGGCCAGCTGTTGCGCTTGCACAAGGCGCCTGGTGAAGGACGCCGTATCACGCCTGGTCTTGAGCGGATTGCCCGGCGTTACCAGCCACCACAAGCGGTCAAGCCCAAGCCGCTTCAGGACCACCTGCGAGATATGCATATGCCCTGCATGGGGCGGGTTGAAGGTGCCGCCGAGCAACCCGATGGTCATGCCGGGGAAGGCCGGGGGCGGTTGTAATTTTTCGGCCCGGTCCGCCAGGGCAGCTTCACCCGGCACGGGTCTGGCCCGTGCCGCGCACCACATATTTGAAGCTAGTGAGTTGTTCCACGCCAACCGGACCGCGGGCGTGCATTTTGCCCGTTGCGATACCGATCTCCGCGCCCATGCCGAATTCGCCGCCGTCGGCAAACTGGGTCGAGGCGTTATGCAGGACGATGGCGGAACCCACTTTGTCCAGAAAGGCGTCCGCCACGCCCTGGTCATCGGTAATGATGCTGTCCGTATGGGCCGAGCCATAGCATTCAATGTGCGCGATGGCCGCGTCCACCCCGTCCACCACCTTGATGGAAATGACCGCGTCGAGATATTCGGTGCCCCAATCGTCTTCACTTGCGGGCGTCACGCGCGGGTCGGTGCTTCTGGTCTCTTCATCGCCGCGCACCTCGCATCCCGCCTCAAGCAGCGCCGTGACCAGCACCTTGAGATGCGTGCCGGCACACGCCTTGTCCACCAGCAGGGATTCCGCCGCGCCGCAAATACCGGTACGGCGCATCTTGGCATTCACTGCAATCTCCCTCGCCATCGCCAGCTCGGCCGCCTGATGCACATAGACATGGCAGATGCCTTCCAGATGTGCGAACACGGGCACGCGGGCGTCGCTTTGCACCCGCTCCACGAGGCTTTTGCCGCCGCGTGGCACAATCACGTCGATTGCGCCATTCAGGCCCTTGAGCATCTCGCCGACAGCCGCCCGGTCGGTGGTAGGAACAAGCTGTATGGCATATTCGGGCAGATCAGCCGATTTCAACCCCTGCACCAGACAGGCATGGATTGCATGGGAAGAATGCTCGCTCTCCGATCCGCTGCGCAGGATCACCGCATTGCCGGACTTAAGGCACAGCCCGCCCGCGTCGGCGGTCACGTTGGGGCGGCTTTCAAAGATGATACCGATGACGCCGAGCGGCGTGCGCACCCGCTCGATCCGCAACCCGTTGGGGCGCTCCCACGAGCCGATAATATCGCCCACCGGATCTTTCAGATCTGCAATCGCCTCAAGCCCTGAGGCCATAGCCTCAACCCGTTCGGGATCGAGTTTCAGCCGGTCGAGAAAGGAATGGGCACGGCCCTTGCTCGCCGCTGCCTTCATATCCTTTTCATTGGCGGCAAGGATTTCACTCATCTTTGCACGGATGGCGGCCGCCATGGCCTTGAGCGCGCCCGTCTTCGCATCCGAACCCGCATGGGCAAGCAGGCTTGCGGCCGCACTGGCGCGCGCGCCAAGCGCGTCCATTACCACGGCGATGTCTTGAGCTGCATTATCCTTCACATTCGCGTCCATCTATTCGCCTGAACCCCCGCCCTGTTTGAGCGCCATATTGTCCCGGTGGATTAATTCGTCCCGGCCACGGTAGCCGAGCAGTTCGGTAATTTCACGGCTTTTATGACCGATGATGGTTTTCGCGTCCTGGTGGGAATAGGCGCTCAATCCGCGCCCCAGCTCCGTGCCGGACGCATCGCGGATAATGACGGCATCGCCGCGATCGAATGACCCTTCAACCGATGACACGCCCGCTGGCAGCAGGCTCTTGCCTGCTTTGAGCGCCGTGACCGCGCCATCGTCGATGACCACCACGCCGCGCGGCTCCAGCGCTCCGGCAATCCAGCGCTTGCGGGATGCTCTTGGATTGCTGTGCGCCAGGAACCATGTGCACGCGCCCCCATCTGTAAAGCGCGCCAGCGGGTTCATGACCTTGCCGCTGGCGATGATCATGTTCGTGCCCGCGCCGACCGCAATTTTGGCCGCCTCGATTTTTGTCACCATGCCGCCACGTGACAGCTCCATGCCGGTGTCGCCCGCCATGGCTTCTATCCCGGGGGTTATGTCTTCGACTTCAGTTAGAAGCTGCGCGGCGTCATCCGAGCCCGGCACGCTGGTATAAAGACCATCCACGTCCGACAGCAATATCAGGCAGTCCGCGCTCATCATGCTCGCTACCCGCGCCGCCAGCCGGTCATTGTCTCCATAGCGGATCTCGCTCGTCGCCACCGTGTCGTTTTCGTTGACGACGGGTACCGCGCCAATGCGCAGTAGCGTTTCCATGGTGGAGCGGGCATTGAGATAACGCCGCCGCTCCTCCGTATCGCCAAGGGTCAGCAAGATTTGCGCCGCCACCAGCCCACTCGCCTTGAAGGTTTCTTCATAGGCATGGGCCAGACCAATCTGGCCAACGGACGCGGCGGCCTGGTTTTCTTCCAGCTTGAGCGGCCCTGAGGGCAGTTCCAGCGCCCTGCGGCCAAGCGCAATGGCGCCGGAGGACACAAGAATAACCTGCTTGCCTTTGGCTTTGAGCGCCGCCACATCGGCGACGAGTGAGGCGAGCCACTCTTTATTGAGCGCGCCGGTCTCCGCGTCCGCCAGCAGGGATGAGCCGATCTTGATGACAATCCGCTTCGCCTTGTCCCATTCTGCTCTTACGGCTGCCATTGGAGTTCCTGCTCTTCACAAGCGGCTTTTTTCTCGTCTTTCTTCGCCGTGCCGATAGCCCGCGCGATCGCGAACAGGATATCGTCCATGCCAAGCCCGGTAACGGCGGAAATGCGGTTCGCCTCGACACCGTGCGCTTGTAACAAAGCGCCGGCGGCTTGCTGGTGAAATTCTTCCGAAACCGCATCGCATTTCGTCAGCGCGACAATTTCCAGCTTCTCATCAAGCCCCGCGCCATAGGCTTTTAGCTCACCGCGTATGGTCGCATAATCCGCAACAACGTCTTCGTTCGTCACGTCGATCAGATGCAGGATCGCGCGGCAGCGCTCCACATGCCCCAGGAACCTGTCGCCGATACCTGAGCCCTCATGGGCACCCTCGATCAGCCCCGGAATATCGGCCAGCACAAAGTCCACATCGCCCGCGCGCACCACGCCAAGACCCGGATGCAGGGTGGTGAAGGGATAGTCGGCAATCTTCGGATTGGCTCCTGAGGTGGCCGCCAGAAACGTCGATTTGCCGGCATTGGGCAAACCAATAAGCCCGGCGTCGGCGATCAGCTTGAGCCGCAGCCAGATGGTCAGCTCCTCCCCTTCCTCGCCAGGGTTGGCCCTGCGCGGGGCCTGATTGGTGGACGATTTGAAATGGGCATTGCCGAACCCGCCATTGCCGCCTTTTGCCAGCACAAGGCGTTCGCCTATTTCGGTCAGGTCACCGAGCAGCGTTTCATTGTCTTCGGCAAATATCTGCGTGCCGGGCGGCACCGGGAGGATTTTATCCTTTCCCGCCGCGCCAAAGCGATCCTTGCCCATGCCATGGATGCCCTTCTCCGCCTTGAAGTGCTGCACGTAGCGATAGTCTATCAGCGTGTTGAGATTATCGACGCACTCGGCAATCACGTCACCGCCGCGCCCGCCATTGCCGCCGTCAGGACCGCCGAATTCAACATATTTCTCGCGCCGGAAACTGGTGCAGCCGGCACCGCCGCTACCCGAGCGGACATAAACGCGGGCCTGGTCAAGAAACTTCATGACAACACTCTGATAAAAATGGTTTTCATAGTCTCACTATCGGTGTCTATCGGCGTGGCTTCACCCGCGCAAGGCGCGGACGCAGATTTGGTGAAGCGGGATCAGCGTGCTCATGCCGCGCCCTACTGCTTCAGGCTCACCCAGACGGCCCGCTCCTGTACAAATTCTTCAGACGCAACCGAAGCGTTCAGGGCCGCGCAATCGCACATGCCCGGGCAGGAAAACTGGAACCCGCATTTCTCCAGCACCCGCCTTGAACCGCGATTGGCCGCCATGCAACGCCCGATGATGCGCTCTACATCGAGCGCGGCAAATGCATGGTCGATGATCGCCTGCGCCGCCTCGGTCGCCAGTCCCTTGCCTCAATGGGACTGCCCAAGAAAATAAGTGATTTCCGGCTCGCCATTGTCATTGGAGCGCACGCCCGCGGCCCCGGCAATCGTGCCATCCTTGAGGGTGATCACGAGAGAGATTTTTCTCGGATCGGCATTCGCCCGGCTTGCCGCTATCCAGCTCTCGGCGTTCTTTTCCGAATAGGGATGGGGAAGACGGCTCATCTGCGAGGCGATAGCCATATTGTTGGCCACCCCGGCGAAGGGTTTTGCGTCTTCTGGCTCCGGCAACCGCAACACCAGCCCGCCGGTGGTTATCGGCAGGCGCTTCGCTCTCGCACTTCGGCTCTGTTCGTCACTTTCTTCACTTTGTGCATTCATGGCTCCGCTCCGGTCAAAAGAAAAAGGGGAGATGGCATCCCATCTCCCCTTGCTTGACCTTGTGCGATCCCCCGGTTTGATGAAATGCCGGCGGGTCGTATTTGAAAACCGCCGTTATTTGGCGGCCATCGGGTCCACCGAAACATATACGCGCCCTTTGGCCTTGGTGGCGAAACTCACATGACCTTCGCGCTCGGCAAAAATCGTATGGTCCTTGCCCATGCCGACGCCTTCGCCCGGGTGCCATTTGGTACCGCGCTGACGAATGATAATGTTTCCAGGAATTACGTTCTCACCGCCAAATTTCTTGACGCCAAGACGCCGGCCGGCCGAGTCGCGTCCGTTGCGTGATGAACCGCCTGCTTTTTTATGAGCCATTAATCTGTCCTCTCAAAACCCCGTATACAGGATCGGGGCCGTTTCGTCGCTACTTTTTCGCGGCAGGCTTTTTAGCGGCAGGCTTCTTGGCGGCGGGTTTGGCATCCGCCTTTGTCTCGGCTTTTTTCGCCGCCGGTTTCTTAGCCTTTGCCTTTTCTTCCTTCTTTGCCGGGGCAGGCTTGGCAGCCGCCTTCGACGGTTTCTTGCCGCCGGTTAGAATCTCGGTGATGCGTATCGCGGTCAGATGCTGGCGGTGGCCCTTTTTGCGGCGGTAGTTCTTGCGCCGTTTCTTCTTGAAAACAAGAATCTTGTCGGCGCGCTTCTGCTCAATAATCTGGCCTGCCACGCTGGCGCCGGACACTGTGGGCGTGCCTATCTGCGCAGGCCCTTCGCCACCCAGAAACAGCACTTCTTCGAATTGGATGATTTCACCCGCCTCACCAGCAAGTTTCTCAACCTCGATAACATCTTCGGGGGAAACGCGATATTGTTTACCGCCAGTGCGGATCACTGCGTACATCGGACTTAATCCTTATTGTTCCGCGCCCTGCGGCGCCGCGTGAGTGACGCGGACTTTGCTCATGGTTGAGAACCGTATCTTCGGCTGAGCCTCGGACAGCGCATTTACGCGCGAGCCATTTCAATCTTCGCACGTTTCGCGGCGCACTATACGGATCAAGCGCGCGAAGTCAATTTGGCCATTGCAGGCATCTGTATCATCATATCATTCGTAGATTGAAGCGATATGGCATCGGTATTGGGCAACCGCTCAGACTCTGCTGAAATTCAGGTTCATCGCTTAACAGGAGTGAAGATAATGAAACGTTTTCTGTTCGGTGCTATCGCCGGTATTTTGTTTGGTTTCGCGCTCGGCATTTTCATTTATCCGTTCTGGTTCCTGAACGAGGCCGCAACGGAGCAATTGGTCGAAAACAGCGCCCGGGTTGAAATTGCGAAGGGCGAATTCATCCAAACCAATCCCTCCGACCCGGTGCACTATGACAAGGGCCATGTAACGCTTTATAGCGAGGGAGACGGGCGATCGAGCGTTCACCTCGGCAATGATTTCCAGGTCGGGCCCGGACCCGCGTTCCATGTTTATCTGGTCGATCACGCCAAGGTTCGCAGCGCCAAGGATTTCAATGATGCAAAAAAGCTTGATCTGGGCAAAATCCGGTCATTCAGGGGCAGCCAGATTTTCCCGGTGCCGGCATCGGCGGATATTGCGGCCTTTAAAAGCGTCGTTGTCTGGTGTCAGGAATTCGGCGTTCTGATTTCTCCGGCAACGTTGAACAAGGGCAAGAGTTCATAGGGAGCGACCTTCTCCCGCCTGACGGCACCATGAGGCGCTGTTTTAAGCTGGTCCGACGCATAGCGGCACCATGAGGTGCTGTTTTGAGCTGGCCTACCGCCTGACGGCACCATGAGGCCAGGGCACGCCAACCCTTGAATTGTTCAACCACTCCCGATATCGAGAGTTCAGTCCCGTGACCACGACACTCATATCTCAGCGGAGGGGTGCCAGAGTGGTTGAATGGGGCGGTCTCGAAAACCGTTGTAAATCATAATAATTAAAGTATATCAATAAGCTACAATTTTTTAAGACTTACATACATATTACATACAATTCTGTATGTAACGGTGTTATCATCAGTGCATGTCCAGCGCTGGTCTCAATCCCTACGAACTCAAAACGATCAAGGGCTATCCCGACACGCTAAAAATCTATCGGATCGATCGAAGTCGGTA
>CAXMMX010000248.1:0-17887 GCA_964194535.1 uncultured Alphaproteobacteria bacterium
TGTGCTCTACCAACTGAGCTAATGCGGCGCCGCTGGAGCGGCCTCACCATGCTCCCCTTTGGCAGCAAGGCCTTCACCAGAAAACTGGCATAGCTCCAGTCACATCCGAAAGCAAGATGCCGCGAAGCCTGTTCAGCCGGAAGATGCGGGAAACTTGCGTTCGGCCTGCACTTCCTCATCCATGGCTCCCCCTTCGGGGCCAGGATCGTCCGGCGCGTGCGGGGGAACGAAGATTTCCGTTTCCAGATCGTCTGCCGGGTCATCTGAAACGGGAGGTGCGGCCAAGGCGTCCTGCCTGGCAGGTGTATCACTCGTTTCAGTACCGACATCACGCGCGGGCGGCTCTCCCCCGGCATCAGGGGATATCGTCTCAACCGTGGCCGGATCGGTATCCTCGATCACCAGCCGATCGCGTGACCCCAGCAACTCAATCGGAGCTTTCCACTCAAATGCATCCAGGGCGCCGGTAATGGGTGAGATAGGGGTCCACCGGTCGGATATATATCCATCCGCCGTCCAGACGGGATCGCGCGGCGCATGAACGGCACGCGCCAGCCATTCGCGCACACGGCCCTGGTCGCCGGTCTCGCCGCCTTCGATGCGCGCCATCAGCGTACACACCCGCGCCGTGGCGAGCGTGCCAATATAGGGCGCAAGCGCCTCGCGTGCCTCGTCCCAGGCCCGCGCTTCGGCCGCGGCGCCCGCAACTGCGATGGCGCCTTCAATTTGGTCCGGCGCCGATTGGGCCAGGAAATTCACTCTCTTCAATCGCTCGCGCGGGCTCTCGCCAGGGCGAATATGGGCATAGGCGAGTGCCAGATCGGGATGGGGATTGAGTTCCCACGTCTTGGCGACAAGGCGTGCCGCGCGCGTAGCGTCTCCTTGCGAAGCCATGATCCGTCCGGCGATTTCTGCTGCCGGCACCAGGTCCGGCGCCAGCTTGTGGGCTTCGAGCGCCAGTTGCCGGGCATTGTTTATGTCCCTGTCTTCTGCTTCCATCGCCTGCGCGGTCAGCAGCACGGCGCGGCGGCGCGCGGCCACCGGCTTATCAATCTGTTTCTGCCGCTGCGCCACATCGAGCGTCCTCAGCGCGCCAGCCCAGTCACCGGCCTTGCATTGTAGCTCGAACAGGGCGTTTACGCTCCACGCCAGGTCAGGATTGCGCGCCATGGCGCGTTCGGCGAATTGCCTCGCGGCTTCGCTTTCTTCTTCGCGTCTTGCCTCGAGGAAAAGCCCGCGCAAGCCCAGCATCTCCGTCTCCGGTGCTTGGGCCATGGTTTCAAAGATCCGCCGCGCCGCCGCCCGGTCACCATGCAATTGCGCGGATTGCGATCGCAGCAACCCGGTCAACGGCTCGCCGGGAAGCAACTTGTGCGCCAGCCCGGCATATTTGCGCGCCTCGTCCTTGTCGCCCGCCCCCACCGCGATGAGACCATGTGACAGCGCATCAAGACCGCGCTTTTCGCGTTTCTTCTTCATCAATTGCGAGAGGACGGCAGGACGCGTCAGCAGATAGCGCAGCGCCGACCACAACGCCACGGCCGCCAGGATAATTCCGCCGAGCATCAGCCCGGCAACGAAAACAGAGGTTTCGATCTGGTAGCCGAGCCACTCTAGCGTCAGCGTGCCTGGCTTGTCGGCAACCCACGCCAGCGCGACCGCAGCTGCGCCTACCATAACAACGAAGAAAGTGAGCCTCAGCATCGCGTCCCTATCTCTTCGCGTCCGCGCCAGGCTTGAGACTTGCGAGCAGGCTCTTCTCAAGCGCGTCAAGCCCTGCCCGGCTCGCCTGGTGCGCCCCGGCCCTGTCGAGCCATGGCTGTGCTGAGTCATGTGCCGGTCCGCTCAGACCTTTTGCTTCGCGCAGTACCGCGTCCAGATCCGCATCTTTCATACGCGCTTCCATGCGCGCCAGAACCGCCCCGGCGCTATCGCCCTCGGCCGGGCCAATGCGGCGCACGCGCACCACCGTGCGGGCATTCGAAACCAGCCGGCCGAGAAAGGTGTCATCGTCGGATTTGGCACTCGCCGCCCGCGCATCGCGCAATACCCCCGGCAGCGCGCTCAACAAGGCGCGCTCGGTCCCGACGCCAGTACCGGCCATCTTTTTGAGTTCAGACAGATCAAGACCATCGGGGGCAAGCCTGGCCAGCGCTTCGAGCTGGGCCGAGAAGGCCCCACCGCTCTCGACGCTACGCCGCAAACTCTCAAAAGCCAGGGCCAGTGCCGCGCCTCGTGAATTATTTCCTGGCGCAACCGGCCCTTGCCCTACAGGTACGGGCCGGGCGGCAAGCTCCGAAATTTTCTCCTCAAGCAATCCAAGCCGGGTTTCCAGAGCGTTCACATCCGGTCCGCTATTTTCCGATTGCAAAGCGGCGCGCGATTTCAGCGCCTTGTCCAATTCGGCGATCTCGTCCCTGAGGGCAGTCGCGCGCTTCTCAAGGTCAGAAGACACCGCATCGATCATGGCCGTAAGGGCGGCCGATTGCTCCAGACCGGACGCCCCCTCTTCACCGGCGGCCGAGACAAGCGTTTTCAATGTGTTTTCGAGTTTGCCCAGGCGGTCGGTGACACCTTGAGGTACGCCAGGAGCCGCTTCAGGTCTGTTCTCAAGTGCCGCGAGACGTGCTTCAAGCGCATCGATTTTTTCTGATCTGACCACCCCTTCGAGCGATTTTGACTGCCCGGATAGCTTGCCATCGAGCGCGGTCAGGCGCTGTTCTATCTGCGCGATCTGCTTGACCTGTTCTGGCGCCTTGCTCGTGCCCATGAGGCCAGCCAGAGTCAGCTTGTCGAGAGCAATGCCTGCGCCGATGACGCCGACAAGCCCGCCAACAAGGCCGGCGGCGAGATGGGTCACGAAGCTCTTGATCTCGGACGGCCTGGTGCGCTGTGGCGGGGGAGCGGGAGGCGGCGGTGGACGCTCATCGCCGGTCTCTTCAGGTGGCTCAAGGCTGCCGGTCGTTTCGTCCGGGCCTTCCTCGCCAGCCGGCTCATCCTCATCCGTCTTGACCTCGATCTCGACCTCTTCGGCTTCCAGTTCAATCGTTCTGGAAGGCCGCTTCAATGATCCCGAAGCACCATCTCCGCCCGATGCTCCGTTCGAGTTATCTTTCTTTTCACGCTTCATTACTTTTGCTGGCCCTGCTTTTTATAGCCCCATGCGCCTCAGCCGCCTACCGCGCCCTAGCAGTGTGCCGTCTCGTGGCCGATCAACGCAAGTAGATCATCTTCCCTCGGCCTGCTGGCAATGAGAACCCGCGCGTCATCGAGTGCCTTGAGCGGTTCCGCCACGGCGTGCGACAGGCAGAAATAGGTGAGTTTCGCGGCCCTGTGCCGGAGGTCGGATGCGTCGACAAGCGCCACATATGTTTGCGCCGTAGCCGGCGACATCAGGATAACGCCGTCGAGTGCACTTTTGCCAAGGGCTTCGCGCGCGCCCTCGGCGAAACTGTCAGCCATGAGAATCCGGTAGACAACGCGCTGCTCGACTTTAAATTTTTTATCCTCCAGTGCGGTTTTCAGATCGAAAGCCTGGCGCTCACCCGCCAGATGAAGAAGCGCGCCAGAGCCCGGTTTACATTCAGATGCAATAAGCGGAAGCAGCCACTCGGCAGTTCCCGGGCCCTGGTGAATTTCATTAAAACCCAGCTCCCTCGCCAAATCCGCAGTGGCCTTGCCGACCGCATAAAGCGGCAGCTTGAGCGTGGCTTGCAATTCCGGGCTCGATGCAAGTGCGCGCAGGCAATTGCGGCTGGTGGCGATGAGGGCCTGCGCAGCATTGAGGGGCAAGGGAGAAAATTCAAGAAATTCAACTTCCAGCAATGGCGCAGCGATGACCTCATGGCCGAGCGCGTTAAGCTTTTCAGCCTGGGCGTCGGTATCAGGCTGCGGCCGTGTGACGAGAAGGCGCATCACCTAGGACCTGTTGACAGAGCAGGTTGGGGTGCTGGCGTTGCGCCTTTCGTTGCTGGCTAGCTTTGAGTGGCGCAGGAGGGCCGCCCCCTTCAAGCCGCAAAAAGCGACGTCCAGCGGCGAAAAGCGCTTCGTCCCTTCGGGATTTGACGAGATTGGCGCAGTTTTGCGCCATTCGTCCTCGAATATGCCTAGCATGTCCATCGTCCTCTTAACGCGAAACTGCGCCAATCTCATCAAACCAGCGTCACAACCTGCTCTGTCAACAGGTCCTAAATGCCTTGAAAAAATCATCGCCGCCGAGCTTAAGCAATTCGCGCGCCGCATCGACACCCATTGCTTCGCCATCGCTCGCCGGTCCTTCGCGCGCAGCTTCATGGCTCACCTTCCCGTCCGGGGTGAGGATTTGTCCGCGAAAGCGCAAGCGCTCTCCATCCAGTTGCGCCAGCCCGGCAATCGGCGTGCGGCAGGAGCCGTCGAGTTGCTTGAGGAAAGCCCGCTCCGCCGCAACGCAGATCGCGGTTTCCTCGTGGTGTATCGCTTTCAGTAAATTGCGCGTAGCAGTGTCATCGGAACGGATTTCAATACAGATTGCGCCTTGCGCCACGGCAGGGAGCATTTCATCGGGCTCCACATAGGCAGTGACAAGCTTCTCCTTGCCCAGCCGCTTCAACCCGGCAACCGCCAGAAATGTGGCGTCGGCCAGTCCCTCGGCGAGTTTTCGCAGGCGCGTCTCAACATTGCCGCGAAACTCCACCACCTTGAGATCGGGCCTCAGGCGCCTCACCTGCGCCTGGCGCCGCAGTGACGAGGTGCCGACCACGGCGCCCTCACTCAAATCGATGAGGCTTGCAGCCTTGTCTGACAGAAAAGCATCGCGCACATCTTCTCTTTGCAGCACGCAGGCAATCTCAAGGCCATCAGGCAATACCGTCGGCATATCCTTCATGGAGTGCACGGCAAGAGAGACATCGCCGGACAGCAGCGCGTCCTCGATTTCCCTGGTGAACAGCCCCTTGCCGCCAAACTCGCGCAGCGGCTTGTCCTGTATCTTGTCGCCTGAGGTTTTAAAGGTCGAAACCTGCGTCTGGGTGTCATCCATCCCATGCGCCGCAACAAGCAGTGATTGCACTTCATTGGCCTGCCAGAGAGCCAGCGGAGAGCCTCTGGTGCCTATTATAAGGGGATGAGATTGCAAGCGGTTCACTCCCGGTGCTAACTCAAGAAGGATCAATACTTCTATGCGCGCCATTAATGCCCGGCATCGGCGGGCAACGCAATCGGACAGCAAGTCTTATGATAGCCAAAAATGACAAAAGCGGGCTGCGCGTGCTCGGCATCGAGACCAGCTGCGATGAGACCGCAGCCGCGGTTGTGCTGCGGCGCGGGCCGGGAAAAGGCGAAATCCTGTCCAACCTGGTACGCACGCAACTCGACGATCATGCCGCCTTTGGCGGTGTCGTGCCTGAAATCGCGGCGCGCGCCCATGTTGAGGTGCTGGATGTCCTTATCAAGCAAGCCATGGAGGAGGCCGGTGTCAGCTGGGGCGATCTCGATGGCGTCGCCGCAACGGCCGGGCCCGGTTTGCTGGGCGGGCTTCTGGTCGGCCTGATGACGGGCAAGGCAATCGCGGCAGCGCACAAATTGCCGCTCATGGCGATCAATCATCTCGAAGCCCATGCGCTCACAGTGGGCCTGAGTGAAGGGCTTGAGCCGCCATACCTGCTATTGCTGGTATCTGGCGGTCATACGCAACTTCTTGGCGTGCGCGATGTCGGTTCCTATGACCGTCTTGGCACCACGCTCGATGACGCGCTGGGCGAAGCCTTCGACAAGACGGCGAAGTTACTGGGCCTGCCCTATCCCGGCGGTCCGGAGGTGGAAAATTGCGCGCGCGATGGAGATGAAAGCCGTTTCGACCTTCCCCGGCCAATGGTGGGGCGCGCGGAGCCGCATTTTTCCTTTGCCGGCCTGAAAACCGCGCTGCGGCGGCGCGCCGAAGATTTGGGCCAGGCGTCCAATAAAGACATCGCCGATCTGTGCGCGTCGTTCCAGCGCGCGGTGTGTGACGTCATGATCGACAGGACCGCCACCGCAATGGCACTCTATGAGAGGGCATTGAACGGGAGCGCTCAACGCCGGCTCGTGGTCGCTGGCGGTGTGGCGGCAAATCAGGCAATTCGAGCAAGCCTTGAACAAGTGTGCGAGACAAAAGGATATACACTCCATGTCCCGCCAGCGGCGTTGTGCACCGACAATGGCGCCATGATCGCCTGGGCCGGGGCGGAGCGGCTGGTGCGCGGTCTGGTTGACGATTTCACCGCTCCGGCACTGGCGCGCTGGCCGCTGGACCCTGATGCGGCTCCAGCCATCGGCGCCGGGATCAAAGCGTAAGGGTCATGGTGTAAGGGTCAGGGCACAGGGACTTAAGAGGAGCACATGATGGCCTATCAGAAAATCGGCATTGTCGGCGGTGGCGCCTGGGGCACGGCGCTGGCCCAGGCGGTTATCAAGTCCGGCCGTGATGCCCTTCTGTGGGCCTTTGAAGCGGCGACCATACAGGACATAAACAACGCCCATGTGAACGCCACATATCTGCCTGGCATCCCGCTTGACCCATCGCTGCGCGCCACCGGCGAGCTGGCGGAAATCGCCGCATGCGACGCCGTTTTGATGGTCGCCCCGGCGCAGCATACGCGCGCGATCGCCGGGCAACTGGCAAAGCACCTGCCCGAAGGCCGGCCCGTGATCATGTGTTCCAAGGGCATCGAGCAGTCGACGCGAAAGCTTATGAGCCAGGTGCTCTGCGAAGCCCTGCCACAAGCTGTCTACGGCGTCCTGTCGGGGCCAAGCTTTGCCGCTGAAGTCGCAAAGGGTCTGCCCGCGGCCCTGACCCTGGCTTGCGAGAATGAAGAGATGGGCGAAGCACTGGCGCTGGCGCTCGGCCATGCCGCCTTCCGTCCCTACTGGAGCGGAGATGTTATCGGCGCGCAGATCGGCGGCGCCATGAAGAATGTGCTCGCCATTGCCGCCGGCATCGTGGTCGGCAAAAAGCTGGGATCAAACGCCCACGCGGCGATCACCACTCGAGGCTTTTCAGAAATGGTGCGGTTTGGCCTGGCGCTGGGGGGCAAGGCCGAAACACTGACCGGCCTGAGCGGGCTCGGCGATCTCATCCTCACCTGCGGCAGCCCGCAATCGCGCAACATGTCGCTCGGGCTGGCGCTGGGCGAAGGCAAGACGCTGGATGAGGTGCTGGGCGCGCGCAAGTCTGTCAGCGAGGGCGTCTATACTGCATCAGCGGTGGTTGAGATTGCTCAAGCTTCCGGGCTAGATCTGCCCATATGCGCTGCCGTCCAGTCGGTGGTTTCAGGCGAAGCAACGGTGGACAGGGCCATCGAAGAGTTGCTTGCACGGCCGCTGCGGGCGGAGCTGATGTAAAATGCGACACCCCGCCTACTGGAAACCACGTGTCACACGCGCAATAATCGCCGCCCGGAAAGATGATGCGAGGATGATGTAAGGATGATGCCATGGCGATCAGGATAGAACCCCTCGACGGCCCTATCGGCGCGCTCGTCCACGGACTTGATTCAACCAAACCTTTGTCAGATGAGGATTTCGCCACCGTAGAGCAGGCGATGTACGACAATATCGCCATCGTCGTGCCCGAGCTGGAAGAGAATGTGCCGTGGCTGAGGGATTTTGGGTCCCGTTTCGGGCCGCTGGTGCCCCATGTGCTCGACCAGTATCACCACCCGGAAGGCTTCGAGGTCTCGATCATCGCCCGCAACACCGGTACGAGCGAATCCCGCGATACGCCGAAGCCGGCGGGCGCTTTCTGGCATTCGGATTTGAGCTACGAGAAGAACCCTTCTGACGCCATCTTCCTCTATTCGACGCAAATCCCAAGCAAGGGCGGCGACACGCTGGCGGCCAATATGTACATGGCCTATGACGGACTGCCCGGGAAAACCAAGAACCGCATTGAAAATCTCACCACCACCCACCGCTGGGGCTGGAATACACAAGGCGGGACGCCAACGCTCACTAAAGAACAGCTGGAGAGCCACCCGGACGTGGTGCACCCCATTGTGCGCCGACACCCGAAGACCGGGCGCAAAATCCTCTACGTCAATCCGGGCTATGTGATGCGCATCAATGAGGTCAGCGCCCAGGAGAGCGATGATCTGCTCGAAGAGTTGTTCGAGCACGCGCTGAGGCCGGACTATCAGTACCGTCACAAATGGGGGCTGAACATGTTGCTCGGCATCGACAACCGCGCCTCCATTCATGCCGCGGTCGATGACTATGATGAGCCGCGCCATATGCTGAGGATGATCGTCGGCTGCACTGAGATGCCTGGCAAGGCGGCTTGAGTTCTACTCATAACGCCAGGGTTGCTGGACATGGCTTTCGGCCATAGCTGTTGTACCCCGCACAATTTATCTGAATACCGGTTCCCACTTTTCAGATTGTGCTCTAGATTCCCCGCACAATTTATCTGAAAACCGGTTCCCACTTTTCAGATTGTGCTCTAGATTCCCTCGACACAACTTATGGGGAAACACATGTTCTATGCGCTTATCTGCACCGACAAGCCGGACAGCCTGCAGCTTCGTCTCGATACCCGTCCTGCCCATCTCGAGCATCTCAAGGCCCATGAGGCGCAGATAAAACTTGCCGGACCTTTCACCAATGAAGACGCATCGGAAATGAACGGCAGCCTGCTGATCGTGGAAGCGAATTCAGCTGAAGAAGCCAGGGCCATTGCGGAACGCGACCCTTATGCACAAGCAGGGTTATTTGCCGATGTTCAGGTCCGGTCATGGAACTGGACGATCGGCAATCCTGACGCGTAAGTTAGAGTCCGGACCCTGGATAAACTGATCCACAAGCACGAGGCATTTCTGACATGGCGTACTGGCTGTTCAAAACCGAACCCGGCAACTGGTCCTGGGAAGACCATAAGAAAACCGGCAAAGCTGGCCATCCGGTCAAGCGAAGCCGCAACCATCTTGCCAACAAGCATATGAAGAGTATGGCAAAGGGCGACAAAGGCTTCTTCTATCATTCGGTGAAGGAGAAACGCGTCGTCGGACTGGTCGAGGTGGTGAAGGAATTCTACCCCGACGAAACCGACCCCACAGGGCGGTTCGGCGTCGTCGATGTCATCCCCGTTAGCGACATGCCGAGCCCTGTTCAGCTGAAGGACATCCGCGCCGAGCCGGAATGCAGTGACATGGTGCTCGTCAATAATTCGCGTCTTTCCATCCAGCCCGTCAGCGAGAAGGAATGGAAGGCCGTGTGCAAGATGGGCGGGATTTAAGCCCGAACCCGGGGAACAGCATGGACTTTGCCGGTATAAATTACCTCGCCGTTTTGGTCGCGGCGCTGGCAAGCTTTTTCGTCGGCTGGCCCTGGTACATGATCTTCGGCAAGAGCTGGGCAAAAGCGCTAGGCAAGGACCCGGACAATCCGCCAAAGCCCGAGCCCAAACCTTTTATCGTTCTGGGGCTTTGCTTGCTGGTCATGGCCTATGTACTGGCCGGATTTATTGGTCATCTCGGCCAGGGGCAGGTCACGATTCGCAATGGCATCATATCCGGGCTGTTTGCCTGGGCCGGATTTGTCGTGACGACCATGGCCGTCAACTACACGTTTCAGGGGCGCCCGCTGTCACTCACCCTTATCGATGCCGGGCATTATCTCGTGGTGCTCATTGTCATGGGCGCGATCATCGGCTGGTTCGGCGTCTAGGAGCTCGTGGAAAACGCCATTCTTCTTTGCAAGATTTCCGACATCCCGGATGGCGGCGCCAAGGGCATCGTGATCGGAAGTGGAAGAGACGTTCTCGATGTCATCGTGCTGCGGCGGGGGCATAAAATTTTCGCCTATGTGAACCGCTGCCCGCACCAGGGCACGCCGCTGGAGACCTTTCCAGACAGGTTTCTCGACGCGAGCTGCTTATCTGCTCCACCCACGGCGCGCGCTTTCGGCTCAAGGACGGCGCGTGCGTCCAGGGCCCCTGCGAAGGGGCATCGCTGGAGCCTTTGCGCGTACAGCTCAGTGATGGAAAAATCATGCTTGCCGGAGCGGATTCAGTATGAAAATCCGCGAAAAATCCGCAGTGAGGAGCGCGGGAGCCTATGCGACGAAAATCGTGCGACGAACGAGTCGCTTGATGGGCGCTTCCAGCCTCTCCATAATGCAGCGCAGCATTTTCGTTTTGTTGGTTTGGAGGAAATAAATGTCTGAAGCCAAGACTTACGAGGTCCCTTCTGAGTGGAAGACCCGTGCTTTTGTCGACAACGACAAATATCTGGAAATGTACAAGCAATCAGTCGACGACCCGGACGGTTTCTGGGGTGAGCAGGGCAAGCGTCTCGACTGGATGAAGCCTTACACGAAGATCAAGAACTCGTCGTTCGACTACGACAGTGTGTCGATCAAGTGGTTCGAGGATGGCGAGCTGAATGTCTGCGCCAACTGCGTCGACCGGCATCTTGAGACGCGCGGCGATCAGACCGCGATCATCTGGGAAGGCGACGACCCGGAGGTCGACAAGCACATCACCTACAAAGAACTGCACGAGCAGGTCTGCCGGCTCGCCAACGCGATGAAGGACCTCGGCGTCAAAAAGGGCGACCGGATCACTATTTACATGCCAATGGTCCCCGAAGCCGCATACGCCATGCTGGCCTGTGCCCGGCTCGGCGCGATCCACTCGATTGTGTTTGGCGGCTTCTCGCCCGACGCACTGGCCGGGCGCATCGAGGACTGTCGGTCAAATTTCGTGATCACGGCGGATGAGGGCCTTCGCGGCGGCAAGCCTGTCCCGCTCAAGGCCAATACCGATAAAGCCATCGAGATTGCCGAGGGCGATGGCGCCAAGGTTGACCATGTGATCGTGGTCAGGCGCACCGGCGGAGACGTGAACATGGCCGAGGGACGTGACGTCTGGTACGACGAGGTCACGCAGGCGGCCTCGACCGACTGCCCGGCAGAGCCAATGAGTGCTGAAGACCCGCTGTTCATCCTCTATACGTCAGGCTCAACCGGCAAACCAAAGGGCGTGCTGCACACATCGGGCGGCTATCTCGTCTATGCCGCGATGACCCATAAATATGTCTTCGACTATCATGATGGCGACATCTTCTGGTGCACGGCCGACGTCGGCTGGGTCACCGGCCACAGCTATATCGTCTACGGGCCGCTGGCCAACGGCGCGACGACGGTGATGTTCGAAGGCGTTCCGAATTACCCGGACGCTTCGCGCTTCTGGCAGGTGTGCGACAAGCACAAGATCAATATTTTCTACACGGCTCCGACGGCGCTGCGCGCGCTGATGGGCGCGGGCGATGATTTCGTGAAAAAGACCTCACGCGCCTCCATCCGCCTGCTCGGCACGGTCGGCGAGCCAATAAATCCCGAAGCCTGGGAGTGGTATCACAATATTATCGGAGATGGGCGCTGCCCCATCGTCGACACCTGGTGGCAAACGGAAACCGGCGGCATCATGATCACGCCGCTTCCCGGCGCCACCGCCACCAAGCCTGGCTCCGCCACCCGGCCCTTCTTCGGTATTCAGCCGCAACTGGTGGATGGCGAGGGCAATGTGCTGGATGGTGAAAATGAGGGTAATCTCTGCATCATCGATTCCTGGCCTGGCATGATGCGCTCGGTTTATGGCGATCATGACCGTTTCGTGCAGACCTATTTCGCCAACTACAAGGGGAAATATTTCACCGGCGACGGCTGCAAGCGCGACGCGGACGGATATTACTGGATCACGGGCCGTGTGGATGATGTTCTCAACGTGTCGGGGCACCGCATGGGCACGGCGGAAGTGGAATCAGCCCTCGTCGCCCATCCGAAAGTTTCCGAAGCCGCGGTCGTCGGCTATCCGCATAACATCAAGGGACAGGGCATCTATTGCTATGTCACTCTGATGGCCGGTGAAAAGGCAAGCGACGATCTCCATGGCGAACTCAAGACATGGGTGCGCAAGGAAATTGGTCCCATCGCCACGCCCGACCTGCTTCAGTTTGCACCGGGCCTGCCCAAGACCCGTTCGGGCAAGATCATGCGCCGTATCCTGCGCAAGATCGCCGAGGATGATTTCTCCAACCTGGGAGACACCTCTACGCTGGCAGAACCGGCCGTGGTCGATGATTTGATCGAGAACCGGCAGAACAAGTAAAGCTGCTGTTCTAATGTCACATATTAAAAGGGCGCGGGGGGTTTCCCTCGCGCCCTTCTTGCGTCTTGACTGACGCTCTCCCTTATTTCGAGAGCCGCAACTTGGTGAGCTTGATGGCGATGTCCCGATAGGCGCGGCGCAGCTCTTCTTCGTTTTCGGCCCGGTAGAAAAACCTCGACGATGAGGCGCAGCCGGACAGGGCATCCTCGGCGCGCGTCTGACGCAGGTCGAAGGCGACGGAGAAAACCACGATGTCTTCATCCTTCATTTTACGGCACAGCTCGCCTGTATGCTCATAGGACTCTTTCGACATCTCACCCCGGCTCGTGCGCCCGGTGTAGGCCGTGTTGAACTCACCGTCGGTTATCAGCACAACCGCCTTGATGAGATTGGGCGTTCCATAGGATTTGGGCCTGCTGCTGTGGGACCAGAGGCGCGACCATTTTGGTGAAACCAGGTTCCAGGCCCACTGGATGCAAAGATAGCCGGCAGTCCAGCCCTCGGCGCGATAACCGTCAACAACGCGCTCCAGCTGGCGCTTGTTGCTGGTCAGAGGCAATATTTCCGCATCCGGCAGCGGCCCCTGTCATATTCGCGTTTCTCCTGGCGCGTCATGACGTGGAACCCGTTGCCGCGAGAAGGCGCGTTGTCCGAGTTGATGTCTCCGCTTTGCCGCTCCACGACACAACCGCTCCGGTTACGGGTATCACTGACAATATTGGCATAACGGCCAACATTGACCTGCTCCGAGTAAGGCGTGAGCGCGATGCGAACACTCGATGCGTAGCGTCCCTCCGGGACGACGGCCTCGATTAAATCCTTCGTGGCATTTTTCAGAGCCTGCAATTTGCCGTTGCGGTTCATGGAGCCGGTCACGTCGAGCATCAACCCAAGTTCGATTTCGGTGATCCCCATGGTTGCGGTTGCTTCACGGCGTAGGAAAAACTTGTCGATACGGGCAATGCGGCTGAACGTGGTGGCAACGTCTGTGTTGACGGCAACCGTGACCTGGTTGCTGACACGGTTAGGAGTGACTTCAAGATCGGCATATGGGGGCTTAAAAGTCCGAGGTGGTGCCGTCCTTTTCCCAATCGCCATAGCGCACAGGATCAAGCCCCCCGCGCCCGCCAACTTCCTTCTTGCTCTCTGCCTTTTCCCGCTCGCGCGCGGTGCGCCGCTCCTCGGCCTCTTCAAGGGCGCGGGCGGCGGCAGGGTCAAGCTTGGAATTCGGGCGAGAGGTTGCTTTCGTGCCCTTCCCGTCAGGTTTTTTGATCATATTCAGGTCCGGTCATTGCCAGATTGTAATCTTGCAGGAGCTCGTCTCAATCACCATTTTAAAGAGATCAGAACATGTCGCCAGCCATTTTCGCAATTTTTGAGGAGACACATGAACCACTTCCGTACCGCCATCCTGCTCGCCGCCATGACCGCATTGTTCATGGCCGTGGGCGCAGTGATTGGCGGACAGGCCGGCATGATGATCGCCTTCTTCATGGCGCTGGCCATGAATGCGTTCAGCTACTGGAATTCCGACAAGATGGTACTGCGCATGCACGGCGCGCGCGAAGTCGATGAGGCGTCCGCGCCGAGCTACTACACGATGGTGCGCGATCTGGCTGCCAATGCGGGCCTGCCCATGCCGCGCGTTTTCATCATGGACAATGATCAGCCCAATGCCTTTGCGACAGGCCGCAACCCGGAAAACGCGGCCGTCGCCGCGACCACTGGTCTGCTGAACGCCCTGAGTGAAGAAGAGGTGGCCGGTGTCATGGCCCACGAGCTGGCGCATATCAAAAACCGCGATACGCTGACCATGACCATTACCGCGACCATCGCCGGCGCCATTTCCATGCTCGCAAATTTCGGCATGTTTTTCGGTGGCGGCCGGGACAATAACAGCCCCTTCGGGTTTGTTGGCGTAATCGCCGTCATGCTCATCTCGCCCATTGCGGCGGCGCTGGTGCAAATGGCCGTGAGCCGCTCGCGCGAATATGAGGCCGACAAGCTCGGCGCGCAGATTAGCAGCAACCCCATGTGGCTGGCTTCCGCGCTTGAACAGATGTCCATATTGACCAGGCAAATCCCCAACATGGCGGCGGAGCGCAACCCGGCGAGCGCGCATATGTTCATCATCAACCCGCTGTCGGGCGCACGCATGGATAATCTGTTCTCAACCCACCCCAACACGCAAAACCGCATTGCGCGGCTCAAAGAGATGGCGCATGACTTCACTGAACCGCCACGGGCAACCGCCAGACCGGCAGGCTCTGTACCCTCCACCGGCGGTACACGCGGTCCTTGGGGCTAGGTTATGAACTCATAACCTGGAGTGGGGTTGGAAAAGCTTTTGGCTGAAGATCAATCGTCTCGGGAGAACCGCGAAAAACGTCTTACAGGTGAGTATGGCGTCGGCCTGCCCGCACGGCGCGCCGCCGTCGCCCTGCTGAGCGCTGTGCTTCGCGAGCGCCAGCCGCTCGACGATGCGCTGGTAAATTCACCTGCCTCGCGCGAAATGGTCTCCATGGCCGAGCGCGACCGCGGCCTGGCGCGCGCCATTGCCTCGACAGCGCTGCGCCACAAGGGCCAGCTGGATGCAGTGCTGGACAGCTATATCGACAAGAAGCTTCCCATGCGCTCGGGCCCTTTGCGCGAAATCCTGCTCTCGGCCGCCTGCCAGTTGCTGTTTTTGAACATACCCGCCCATGCAGTGATTGATTTGGCCGTGCGCCAATGCAAGCAGGACAGGAACGCGCGTCATTTCGACAAGCTGGCGAATGCCGTGCTGCGCCGCGTCTCGGAACACGGCCCCGGCATGGTGAAGCAACAGGATGCAGCCCGGGTGAACACGCCGGGGTGGCTGTGGCAACGCTGGTTGAAACTATATGGCGAGGATAAAACCCGCCGGATCGCAGAGGCGCACATGCAGGGTGCGGCGCTGGATATCACGGCAAAACAGGACCCGGAAGGATGGGCACGGCGATTGAACGGTATTGCGCTGGACACGGGCAGCGTCCGGGTTGATGCGTCGGGCCGCATCGAAAATCTGGACGGGTTCGAAGACGGCGCCTGGTGGGTGCAGGACGCCGCTGCCGCATTGCCGGCACGCCTGCTGGGGGATGTATCGGGCAAGCGTGTCGCCGATCTGTGCGCGGCGCCAGGCGGCAAGAGCGCACAGCTGGCGCATGCGGGCGCGAAGGTCACTTGCGTGGACAGCTCGAAGCGGCGGATGGAACGGCTCAACGAGAATATGGCACGGCTCAGCCTGGATGTTACGGGTGTCGTGCATGATGCAACGAAGTGGACACCCGGCGAGACCTTCGACGCGGTGCTGCTGGATGCACCATGCACCGGCACCGGCACGCTCAGACGGCATCCCGATATCGCGCATCTCAAAAGCTCAAGGGATTTAAAAGAGCTGACTGATCTACAGGCCCGGCTGCTTGCCCATGCTGTGAAGCTGGTGCGCCCGGGGGGCACACTGGTTTATTGCACCTGCTCGCTGGAGCGCGAAGAGGGCGCGGATCAGATCGCGCGGCTGATCGATGAGGAGCCAGGCATTCATGCCATACCGATTCGCCTGGACGATGTGTTTGGCCATGAAGGATGGCTGACGAAAGAAGGATATCTAAGAACAATGCCGTTTGATCTGGAGGCAGGCCCGCAAAAAATGACAGGAATGGACGGTTTTTTTGCCGCAAAGCTCGTCGTAAAAGGCGATGGGATATGACCCGTCATCAGCGGCCCCTTTTATTTGTCCTGCCGCTTCGCTATTTGAGGACCCTTGATCGCAACAGCGCCTCGCTCAACAATACACCAACCCGATCTAACAACAGCCTAGGGTCCGGACTCATTAATGCTCTTTTTCCTACTGGCTGGCGAGATTTAAGCCCATGATCGTTGACTCGATTTCCACCCGTGCGCGCCTGACCACGTCAGCGGCAAGCCGTGTTGGGCGCCACGCCTGGAGGGGGCTGCTCCGCTCACCCTTGCTGCGCTGGCGCTACCGGGGCCATCCGATCGATCACCTGCTGCTCATGCCGCAGGACCTGCGAACCGGCGATCCGAGCTTTGCCAGCGAAATCCATGGTGGTCATTTCGGCCTGGCTGGTGAGGTCGCCCTGCTTGGCACAGATTCCCCCTTTGCCGTTCAGCCCCCTAGCGAAGTGTGGGAGAGCGAACTTCACGGCTTCGGCTGGCTACGCCATCTGCATGCTGCCCATGACCAAATTTCACGTGACCGCGCCCGTACGCTGGTACGCGACTGGATCGCTATCCATGGAGAGCCGCACGGCCTTGCCTGGGAACCGGAAATCACCGCACGGCGTATTATCTCATGGTTGTCGCACGCCACCATCTTCGTCGAGGGAGCGGATGAGAATTTCTACGATCAGGTGATGCGTTCCTTCGCAATGCAGTTCCGCTATTTGCGATCGGCCTACAATGATTCCCCCGATGGGGTGCCCCGGCTCACCGCGCTCATCGCCCTCGCCCTGGCAGGACTATGCGCGGATGAAAAACAGCCCTCTGCATTTTCCCGCCCCAAGGCACTGGCGGACGAACTGAAGCGGCAGATCCTCGCCGATGGCGGCCATATCAGCCGCAATCCGGGCGCGCTGATCGAGTTGCTGCTCGACCTTCTGCCCCTTCGCCAATGTTATATCGCCCGTGACCAGAAACCTCTGCCAGAGCTGTTGAGCGCCATTGACCGGATGATGCCAATGCTGCGCTTCTTCCAGATCGGCGAACAGGGCTTTGCCCATTTCAACGGCATGGGTCCGACGCCCATGGAGTCCTTGGCCGCGCTGATGGTCCATGATGATATTCACGGCAAACCCATATCTCATGCGGACAAGTCCGGCTATTGCCGGCTGGAATCAGGCACCAGCGTGATTATTGCCGACACGGGACACGCACCCCCCATCTCACTCAGCAGTGAAGCCCATGCCTCAAGCCTGTCGTTTGAGATGAGCGCCGGGCACCACCCGCTCATTGTCAATTGTGGGGTGCCCATGCGTGATGAGCCTGAGTGGCGCACTGTTGCCCGTTCCAGCGCGGCCCACTCGACGCTGGTGGTGAGTGACACCTCTTCGTCAAACCTTGTAGGCGGCGGCTCGCCGGCGGAACCAGGCGAATCACCGCGGCTCTCGGGTCCATCAAATGTACAAGCTGAATTGAAATCTCAAAATGGCAATGTGGAGCTCCGCGCCTCCCATGACGGGTATGACCAGCGATATGGCATCACCCATGTGCGCCGCTTTCGGCTGGCGGCAAATGGTGAGCTTCTGATGGGTATTGACCAGCTCATTGCCCCCAATGGACTCAAAGGCGCGGCACGCGATAATGGCGGAGAATTCGCTATCCGCTTTCACCTGCCCCCTTCCGCGCGCGCGCGGATGTTCGATGACGGCATGTCGGCACTCATCTTGCTTCCGAGCCGTGACGGCTGGAGGCTGTCATCTAAACAGGGCGCGGTTTTGATTGAGGAAAGCGTGTTCCTCGCTGATGTTAAGGGGCCGCGCCGCACATTCCAGATTGTCATTCATGGCTCGATGGGCGGCGCCAGTGAGATCAGCGTCAACTGGAGCCTTGAGCGCATTGCCATGGAGACAAACGAGATGTCCGATCGCGATGGCGAACAAGACGAAACATCAGAATTGCCGCTCGATGATTGAGCGTGCTGGTGCGCAATTTGCCGTATTTCGCGCAGACACCATTCATGCTAACCCGGCTGCTTCTTTGGCCTTGAGGATCATATGTCCGGTAACAATG
>CAXMMX010000249.1:0-14911 GCA_964194535.1 uncultured Alphaproteobacteria bacterium
TTGCAAGCGGAAGATTTTTGCCGCCATCCGTGTTCGACTTAGAGTAGCCATCACCCTGACCTATCGAATCGTTATTGTTGATGCCTGTGAATAACGGGGATAAGCCGTTTGGCGTAATTTTGTACCGCGAGTGCTATGGCGCTATATTATTCGCAGTATCTGTCATTATGTTGGGTAGAGAAAATGCGTTTGCCATGGTTAGCGGGCATTCTGTCTCCAGCATTGGTCGGGATCGCCCTATATATTATTGGAACCCTCTTCGGAGTGGACAGAGAAATTGTAAATTATATCGGCAACGGTGCTGAAAGCTTGTCCTTTTCAATAGAGTCTCTCACTACCGAGTCCAGCCCAGTTGAAAAGAAACACTCCGAGCGTTTGGGGCGAGATACTGAAGTCGGACGGTTGTCGAAATAGTCAATCCAGACTGCTCCCATATAGACCTCAACATCGGCCGCATTCAGAGCTATGCCGAGAAATATCCGCTTTCGGGGGTAAAGCGGACATTGTGAGCATGGGTCTCTGATGTCTGCTTTTGACCCAAAGCGGACATGGTGACTCTCTGTTCATAAACACCCAAAACGCGCAACAGGGAGGAAATTCGCTGTCCAAGTGACAACATGCCCTCATCGCATGAAATTACGATTGGGCAGGGTTTGTCCTTTCTAGATCCACCCTCGTTTGGGGAGGTTGCAACCTACCGAGTCGGTTCAGGCCGGTTTGTGAGGGGGGGGGCGGCGGCCGGTGTCAAAACACCGACCGCAGGAGTACAACCTGCGTGCCTCCATAGCTGCGCCGGTCGAACTCCTCATAGCCTTCTGGAATCTGGAGCGCTGCATTATTGTGCTCTTCAAGAACGGCAATGCCGCCCGGCTTGATCCATCCATTGCCGTGGGCCTCGCGCAGAGCATTTTCACCCAGGCCCTGCCCGTAGGGCGGGTCGGCGAAAACAAGATCGAAGCTTTCAATATTACCCGCTGGCCCGAGTGCGCTTGCATCCCGGCGCCAGACCTTCGTGATGCCGGTCAGGTGCAATGCTTCCACATTGGTGCGGATGACACCGCGTGCGGAGGCTGTGTTTTCAATAAACAGGCAGTATTTCGCGCCGCGCGAGAGGGCCTCGAGCCCAAGCGTCCCGGTGCCCGCAAACAGGTCGAGCACGCGCGCACCCTCGATCTCGAAATCCTCGACCCCATGTTCCAGGATATTGAACAGGGCTTCGCGCACCCGGTCGCTGGTGGGACGGGTGCTCTGGTCCTTTGGCGTGGCCAGAGTGTGACCCCTGAATTTTCCGGCAACGATCCTCATTTGCGCGCGCGTTTTCCGGGAGGCGATTTTCTGCGAGGGGGCTTTTTGCCGCGATATTTCAATGTCTTTGGTTTGGCAGTTGCCTCCGCGTGTTTTCCGGTGGTCTTCAGGCCGAACTCACCGGCGAGCCTGGCCCCGAGCTGGTCAGCAAGGATGCGGGGTTTGATCTCTTCCACCTGACCGGCAGCCAGGTCCCCGAGCGCGAAGGGACCGAAAGATGTGCGTATCAGACGGTTTACATCGAGCCCCAGATGGGCGGCCACGCGCTTCACTTCGCGGTTCTTGCCTTCGCGCAAGCCCATGGTCAGCCAGACATTGGCGCCTTGCCCCCTGTCAAGCTGCGCCTCAATGCCATTGTATCGAACGCCATCGATCTCGACGCCATCTTTAAGCTTGTCCAGCGCGTCCTGGGTAACTGTGCCCTTGGCCCGCACCCGGTAGCGGCGCAGCCATCCGGTCTTGGGGAGTTCCATATGCCGGGCGAGATCTCCCGATGTCGTGAGCAGGAGCAACCCTTCGGTCGCATAATCGAGCCGGCCAATGGAGATCACGCGGGGCATGTCCTTGGGCAGTGCGTCGAACACGGTGCGCCGGCCCTCCGGGTCACTGTGGGTGGTCATCAGGCCCTTGGGTTTATGGTAGCGCCACAGCCTGACGCCTTCAGGGCGGGGCAGGGGTTTGTCATCTACAATGACAGTATCGCCCGGTGTCACGGTAAAAGCGGGGGTATCCAGCTTTTTGCCATTCACGCTTACGCGCCCCGCTTCAATCCAGCGTTCGGCCTCGCGCCGCGAACACAAACCGGCTGCGGCAATCGCCTTGGCGATGCGAATAGGGGCGTCTGGAGACTTCTGTGTTTGCTTGTTATTTGATTTCGCCACTTGACCGGACCGGCTTGCCCATTCCATTGGGGGGGATGACACGCAAACTCGCAGAACCGCATCGGCCCGGCAAGCATGAAGCGCCAATGGCAGCGGCACTTGCCGAGGCTGAAGCCGCGGCCGCGCGCGGTGAGGTGCCCGTGGGGGCCGTGATCGTGAACGCGGACGGGGAAATTATAGCCCGCGAGGGTAACAGAACGCGTGAGCTGAACGATCCAAGCGCCCATGCGGAAATGCTGGTCATCCGCGCCGCGTGCGAGGCTGCAAAGAGCGAACGCCTGCCCGTATGCGATCTCTATGTGACGCTCGAGCCCTGCGCCATGTGCGTAGCCGCCATTTCATTCGCCCGCATCCACCGGCTCTACTTCGGGGCCAGTGACCCCAAGGGCGGGGCCGTGGAGCATGGGTCACGCTTTTTCGCGCAGTCCACATGCCACCACGCACCGGAAGTCTATGGCGGCATTGATGAAACGCGTGCAGGCGCAATCCTGAAAAGCTTTTTCAAGGAACGGCGCTAGTTTTTATTTCATCGCGCATTTAATCCGAAAACCGGTTCCCATCCCCGCTTTCGCGGGGACAGGCTTTTTCGGAATGCGCTAGTCGTCCAGCAGGAAGGGCAGGAGTGCGGCAAGGGTGTCGTCGGGATTTTCTTCCGCCAGGAAATGGCCGCAGGCTACCGATGTGCCCCCTACATCCACGCACCACTCCTGCCAGACCTCAAGCGAGTTGTTCACAAACCCCTTCTTGCGGCCCTCGCCCCAGAGCGCGAACACCGGGCAGGCAATCTTGTTCCCTGCAGTATGATCCCTGGCGTCAAAGGCGAGATCGCATGTGGCGCCTGCGCGATAGTCTTCGCAGCCTGTATGGATACGCTCAGGCTGGCGGATTGCCGCCCGGTAATGGGCTAGCGCACCAAAGGAAAAAGATGAGAGGTCTCCATCACCGCTCCACGAGGCGATGAGATGTTCAAGCCACATGACCGGGTCCTTGCCGATCATGGTTTCAGGCAGCGGCGAGGGCTGGGCCAGGAATGGCCAGTGAAACTTGCCAATGCCGATATGCGATGTTTCCTGCCAGGCGGACCATGTCGGCACGATGTCGAGCATGGCGAGGCGGGAAACATGTTCGCGATGATCCAGCGCCATGCGGTAGCCGACGCGCGCGCCCCGGTCATGGGACAGGACCATGAAGCGGCCATGCCCCAACTCCGTCATGACCTCGAGCATGTCTTTGCCCATAGCGCGCTTGGAATAGCTCTCGTGATTGTCGTCGCTTGAAGGGCATGAGCTTTGCCCGTAGCCGCGCAAATCGGCAATTATGAGCGAGAAATGCTCGGCCAGTTCGCCGGCTATTTTATGCCACATCACGTGGGTTTGCGGATAACCATGCAGCATCAGCAGAGGCGGCCCGGCGCCCCCCAGCCGCATGAAAATCTCAGCGCCCTTTGTTTTGATGGTTCGCGACTCAAAGCCGGGGAACAGATCGGGCAGTTTGCTCACGCAGCCCGCTCCTCGCGCTCGATGGCACGCCATCCAATATCGGTGCGGCAAAAGCCTTGCGCCCAATCAATCCTGGCGATGGTCGCATAGGCACGCTCCTGTGCTTCGCGCACGGTTACCCCTCTCGCCGTCACATTGAGCACGCGCCCGCCTGTGGCGATTACCTGCCCGTCCTTAAGGGCCGTGCCGGCATGGAATATCTCGACTAGATCATCACTTCCAGCATCCTCAAGCCCGGAAATGATTGAGCCTTTTTCATAAGAACCCGGATAACCTTCCGCCGCCATGACAACCGTCAGCGCCACATCGTCATGCCAGCGCAGATCAACATGATCGAGCACGCCGTCTGCCGTTGCCAAAAGCGCTGGCAACAGATCGGATTTCAGACGCATCATCAGCACCTGGCATTCAGGGTCGCCAAAGCGCACATTATATTCAATCAGCTTCGGCCCGGTTTCGGTGATCATGAAACCCGCATAGAGGACGCCCTTGTAAGGCATTCCGGCCTCCGCCATGCCTTCGACGCTGGGCAGGATGATTTCCTCCATGGCTTGCGCGCACATGGCTTCGCTCATCACGGGCGCGGGAGAATAGGCGCCCATGCCGCCCGTATTGGGGCCTTCATCACCGTCATAGGCGCGCTTGTGATCCTGGGCCGTTGCAAGCGGGAGCACGTTCGCTCCATCGCACAGCACGAAGAAGCTGGCTTCTTCACCGATGAGACATTCCTCGACCACGACTTCCGCGCCGGCGTCACCGAATTTTCCGGAAAAACAGTCATCAATGGCATCCAGAGCCTGATCCATCGTTTCCGCGACGGTCACACCCTTGCCAGCGGCAAGACCGTCCGCCTTGATGACGATGGGAACACCCTGCTCGTGCGTATAAGCCTTGGCGGCTTCAGCGTCCGTGAAGTGTCCATAGGCGGCGGTCGGGATGTTTTTTCGGTCGCACAACTCCTTGGTGAAGGCTTTTGAACCTTCCAGTTGCGCCGCGGCCCTGGAGGGGCCGAACACTTTTATCCCTTGCGCGTTCAGATCATCTGCCAATCCCGCGACCAGCGGTGCTTCGGGGCCGACAATCACGAAATCAATCTTCTCATCCTTGCAGAACCCGATCACGGCTTCATGGTTGGAGACATCAAGAGACACGCAATCGGCAATCCGGGAAATCCCTCCATTGCCAGGTGCACAGACAAGGCGCGTGAGTAATGGGCTTGTTGTGAGCGACCATGCCAGTGCGTGTTCGCGTCCACCTGATCCGATCAGCAAAATATTCATGAGGACGAAACTCCCGGGGGATGATTGCAGTCCAACGTCACTCGTGATGTAACATTGCACACATCTACAGGAAAAGGTCAGGAACGCGCTGTAGTGGATAACCCGGATCATAGCGAGAAAGAACCGCAGGGGAATGTGGCGGAGTTCAGCGTTTCGGAACTCTCCTTCGCCATCAAACGCGCCATTGAGGATGGGTTTTCCTATGTGCGCGTGCGCGGCGAGCTGGGGCGCATTGCCCGCCCTGCCTCTGGCCACGTCTATCTTGACCTCAAGGACGAAAAATCCGTGCTCTCTGGCATCATCTGGCGCGGGCAGGCAGCAAAGCTGAAAGTTCAGCCGGAACAGGGCATGGAGGTCATCGTTTCAGGTAGGCTTACCACCTATCCCGGGCAAAGCCGCTACCAGATTATCATTGATTCCCTTGAGCCGGCAGGCGCGGGCGCTCTCCTGGCCCAGCTTGAGAAGCTGAAGAAAAAACTCAGCCTTGAAGGCCTGTTCGATGAAGAGCGCAAGAAACCTATTCCGTTCCTGCCCCAGGTGGTTGGCATTGTCACCTCGCCCTCCGGCGCCGTGATCCGCGACATGCTGCATGGCTTTACCGAGCGCTTTCCAGTGCATGTGATTGTCTGGCCGGTGCGCGTTCAGGGGGAAACATGCGGCGCAGAGGTGGCTGCCGCTATTCGTGGATTTAATGCGCTCGGGCAGAGTGGAGACTTGCCCCGTCCCGATGTGCTGATTGTCGGGCGAGGCGGCGGCTCTCTAGAGGACCTTTGGGGTTTCAATGAGGAGCAGGTTGCGCGCGCCGTTGCGGAAAGCTCCATCCCGCTTATATCGGCTGTCGGACATGAGACCGACTGGACGGTGATCGATCTTGTCGCGGACGTCCGTGCGCCAACGCCAACCAAGGCGGCCGAATGGGCCATGCCGGTTCATGGCGATCTCCTGGAGCGTCTGCGCGAAAGCCGTCACCGGCTGGGAATTGCCCTGCGCCGCTCGCTTGATCAGAGCCGGATTGGGCTTAAGGCCGCCTCGCGCGGGTTGCCGAAATTATCCGATCTTCTCGCCCTGCCTCGCCAGCGCTTCGATGCGGTATCAGGCCGTTTGCCACGCGCCTTGCTGGCCGGCACGCGTGCCCATGCCACGCGGCTCACCCGGGCATCGGCACGGCTTCGCCCAGGAATGCTTGCGCAGCAAACCCGGCAGATGCGCGAAAGCCTTACCCGTAATGGGGAACGCAGTATGCGCGCATTGCAGCTGATGGTGGAAACCAGACGCCGTATGCTCGATGGGCGCGCGCAGCTTCTGTCATCGCTCGGGCATCATTCGGTGTTGGCGCGCGGGTTCGTGCTGGTACGCGATGCGGCGGGCCACATGGTGCGCTCGGCGCAGACCATTTCGGCAGGCGATCTACTGGAGATCGAGTTCGCCGACGGTCAGGTCGCGGCGACCGCGGGTAAAGGCACCACCCCGAAGGGTGCAGGCAAACCACGCTCATCGGGCGGGTCTGGTGGAGGGCTGCAAAGGTCGTTGTTTTAGATCGCATCTGGAAATGTGAGCCTTCAGGGACTATCTTCACGCAATTCCAAATAACAAAGACACGCAGACGATGAACAGATTTGAGAACAAATTTTCGATGAAAGGTGAGGCCAAGCTCACCTATGGCGATGGCGAGTACCAGATCGTGTCACCAGGAGAGTTCGTCTGCTGCGCGGTCTCGGGCCAGCCAATCCCGCTCGATGGACTGCTCTACTGGAGCGTGGAGCTTCAGGAAGCCTATGCCAGCGCGGAAATTTCCTTTCAGCGCCATTGTGAAGTCCTAGGCCGGTCTGATAGCTCTTGAAATGATTTTCTTCGCAGCTTTTTCGTCCCTGAATTGCAAGCGTACCGGCAGAGCTTGAGAGTGTTTTTTCAGCATTTGAAGTTCTGCTCCGCCCTCAATCCGCACGAAATCTTTTTGCGTTGTCACCAGCTGGGCTCCATGATCCGAGGCTAGGCGAAGCAGATTTTCAGCATCTGCTTGAGTGAAGACGTGATGGTCGGGGTAGGGTATCCGCTCCATGAGTCTGCCGCCCAAATCTTCGAGCGTGCGGAAGAATTTGTCCGGGTGGCCAACCCCGGCAAAGGCCACAAGCGGTTTGTTCTTCAACCACCCGCTATCAGCATCAGCTACTATCCGTGATGCGAGCACCGGCAACGATACTTCTTGCGCCAGCGCGTGAACACGACCTTCCGCATCACCATCACCTACCAGAATAAACCCGTCTGCCATCGTGATCTGGAAGCCAAGACTTGCCCGCAACGGGCCGGCCGGGATTACATGCTCGTTGCCCAAACCCTGGGCGCCGTCGATTACGATGAGGGATGCGGTTTTGACGAGACCCGGATTTTGAAAGCCATCATCCATAATGATGACGCTGGCGTCCTGGCGTTCAGCAAGCCTTGCTCCTTCTGCCCTGTCAGCGGCAACGATGGTTGGCGCCTCGCGCGCAAGCAGCAGCGGTTCATCTCCAACAAGGTGTGGCGTGTCATGCGATGGGTTGACCAGATGCGGGCCATGGGTGCAACCGCCATATCCCCGCGTCAGGAATATCGGGCGTTCACCGGCATTACCCAGAATATGCGCAACGGCAAGTGTTGCCGGTGTCTTGCCCGCGCCGCCAGCCGTAAAATTGCCAATGCAGATAACGGGCAGAGAGGACTGGTACGGTTTGGCAAAAGCCCATCGTGCTCGCGTAACCGCATTCCAGACAAGGCCTGCGGGGGCGAGCAGTGCCGGCCAGAGGCTGGACCTTTCGTACCACCAGGATGGGGCCCTAAGAGGCACGCCTTTTCTCCTTTGCATCTGGCAGATAGGCTTCCAGTGCAGTCAGGGTTGCATCGAGCGCACCACGCATATCTTCGAGTTCCGTTTGCGCTCTGGTCAAGAGTTCCTTGTGTGCCTCTTCGTCCCGTAACAGCAGGCGTGCCTGGCCTGTGAGGTCTTGCTTGGTGGTGATCTCGATGCAGGCCCCGGCATTCAGCAGGGTGGCATAGGCCTCTTCGAAATTATGAACATTGGGGCCTGTCAGAACTGCGGTGTTATGCATAATCGCTTCAATCGGGTTCTGTCCGCCATGAGGAACCAGCGAGCCGCCAACGAAGGCAACCGGGCTGACCGCATAGAACAGGCCAAGTTCGCCTATGGTGTCGGCCAAATAGATGTCATCGCTGTCTGAGGGGGTATCGTGAGATGTGCGTTGGGTGCAGTTGAGACCCTCGCCCTGTATCAGATCGCAGATTTCAGAGCCGCGATTCGGGTGGCGCGGCACGATGATTGTGAGGAGATCGGGCAAATCTTTTTTCAAGGCGCGATGAACGCCGGCGATGATTTCTTCTTCGCCCCGATGAGTGCTTGCAGCCAGAAACACCGGACGCGATCCAATTGCCTTTTTAAGGCGCCGCAGCGCAGCCTTGTCTGCAGGCGGCGGGGGGGCATCCATTTTCAGATTACCGGCAGCCTGGACGTTACGTGCGCCCAGGCGTTCAAAATAACCCGCATAGCGTTCATTCTGCGCAAGTACGAGATCAAGGCTGGAGAATAGCGGCCGGGCAATTTTGAAACGCCCCCGCCAGCGCCGGAAGGAGCGCGGTGAAATGCGGCCATTGACCAGCAGGAGAGGAATTTTACGGGCACGCGTTTCATGGATGAGGTTTGGCCAGATCTCCGATTCTGTCAGAATAGCGGTGCTTGGGCGCCAATGGTCGAAGAATCTCATCATGAAGTCCGGGGTGTCGAGCGGCACATATTGGTGGATGGCCCTTTCAGGCAACCGGTCACGCGCCAGATTGGCGGAAGTGACAGTTCCGGTGGTCAGAAGGATTTGCAGATCAGGCCGCTTTCTCATGAGTTTTTCAATGAGGAACAAAATGGCGACTGTCTCGCCTACGCTTGCTGCATGCAGCCAGACGAGGGGGCCGGGCAAACGCGGTGCGCTGGCTATTCCCAACCGGTCATTGGTACGGCCACCTTCTTCCTTGCCCTGGCGTTCGCGATATCCGAGAAGCAGTGGAGCGATTGGCTGAAATAACCGGGTTGCCCGCACATATGTACGCAGCATGGGGCCGTAAGCGACAGGATCACCCTCTCTGGCAATACCGCGTTCACTGGTTCCAGCGAGACGGTATGCCCGTTCGGTGATCTCGTTCATGCTCTCCTCAAGCAACTGACGCGCGGCTTCGAGCTCTGCATCGCTGGCATGGCGCGGTACTTTTATCTGCTCACCGCCGGTCATGATCATTTTTGAGAAGGGCAGGTTCACAGTGAAGCCGCTCCAGGTGTTGAGTTTCAAATAATGCTTGGTCACAACCGCACATGGCAAGATGGCGCGACCGGATAACTTCGACAAAACAATGAGACCCATGCCCGCCTTGCGGGCAGGGCCGGGGGGAATATCAGCCGTCAGGGCGATTGTGGTGTCGTTCCTGAGGGCTTTCATGCAAGAGCGCAAAGCTGCAAAACCGCCCTTGTCCTTGCCCTTGCGCCCCGCGCCTGCGCCCCGGATCGTTGTCATGCCGAAGCGGTCAAGCGTCTCATGCACGATGTCTCCGTCGATATGTCTGGCCACCATGATTGCGACCTTGATATCGTCACGCGGACGAATGTAGGGGAGGAGCAGTCCCTGACCGTGCCACATTGCAATAATGAGCGGATGATCTGGTAAATTTTTCAAAACGAAATCAGGGGGATCGTCGCGCATGCTGCTGGTGCGTCTGATCAGCCGAATGTAGGCGGCCATGAGTGCGCCTGCAGTGCTGGCAAACGCTTTGGAATTAAACAGACCTTGCAACATGTCCTGTGCCGCCGGACCCTGATCACTCTACCGAGACGGGACGCGACTTGCGTGATTTGCGCGCTCCGCATGCGGCGGGTTTTTTGCTGGATTTGTTCCCGTTTACATCCAGTACAATACCGAATTGAGCGCTGTTCAGCCGGGCATAGAGGCCGCCTGATACCATGAGTTCTTCATGACTGCCCATTTCGGCAATCTGACCCTTGTCCATCACGCATATAATGTCAGCTTCTATGATGGTCGAAAGACGGTGCGCGATCATCAGCACCGTCCGTCCCCGCATCAATTTCTTCAGTGCATCCTGAACCTGTGCTTCCGCTTCAGAGTCAAGAGAACTGGTTGGTTCATCCAGCAGCAGGATCGGCGCATTCTTGAACACAGCCCGTGCGATGGCAATGCGCTGCTTTTCACCGCCCGAGAGAATGTTTCCCGCTTCCCCCGCCCGGGTGTCGTAGCCTTCAGGGAGCCTTGAGATGAATTCGTGTGATGCCGTTGCCTTGGCGGCGGCGATGACAGCCTTTTCATTTCCCTTTGAGCCGTAAGTGATGTTGGTCCTGATGCTTTCGTCGAACAGAACCGGATCCTGCGTCACCAGCGCAATCGAGTCGCGCAGAGAGCTGCTCTTAACTTTGGAGATATCCTGGCCATCGATCAGGACACGGCCTTCCTGCGGATCGAAAAAGCGCAGCACCAGGTTGATCATGGTGCTCTTGCCGGCGCCTGAGGGCCCCACAAGGGCGACGGTCTTTCCGGCAGGAATCTTCAGGGAAATGTCCTTCAGAACAGGCTCGCCTTCGTTATAGGAAAATGAAACCTTATCAAAAACGATCTCACCTGATTTGAGCTTCAGAGGCTTCGCGCCAGGCACATCAATAAGTTTGCGCTGGCGGTCGATGATACCGAAAACACGATTCGATGCGGCTACACCTTCCTGAATTGCCGTTTGTAGTGTCGCCACGCTTTTCAGCGGTTGATAGAGCAACAAAGCCGACGTCATGAAGCCCATGAAATGCCCGGGCGACACGGCGCCCGTGATGCCCTTTATGCCGGCATAGTAGATGAGCAAGGCAAATCCGATGCCCACGAGAACTTCAACGACAGGCGCCGAGACGGCGTGCGCACGCGCGCCGCGCATTGTGAATTCCAGCGCCCGGTTGATGGTCGTGGCGGCGCGCTTGATTTCGTGATCTTCCTGACCGTAGGCGCGTACAATCGGAATGCTGGCCAGGGTCTGTGAAATAAGTGCGCTCAAATCGCCGGTTTCCTGAAGCGATTTTGTCGTGGACTTGCGCATTTTGCGGCGCTGCCGGCCGAGTATCATTATGGCAATGGGCAGTGTAACCAGGACCACGCCCGAGAAGCGCAAATCCATATAGAGCATCACTCCGGTCAGGACGATAACCTTGAGCAGATTTTGACCCAGAGCGACGATGGCGCGACTTGCCGTCTGGCGGATGAGATTTGCGTCATAGAGGAAACTCGAGATTAACCGGCCGGAATGCACCGAGTTCAGCCACGACAAATCTGCTTCGGTGATTTTCTCAAATATCTGAATACGCAAATCGGCAATGAAACGGTGGCCCAGATATCCCACAGTGATGTTGGAAATATATTCGGTGACAGCCTTCGTGATCGTGACACCGATGATGAACATCATTATCGGATAGATCATGTCTTTCTTTTTTGCGACGAACACATCGTCGGCCGTCATCTGGATCAGGAACGGGATGGCGCCCGTGGTGGCGGCTGCAAAGGCGAGGGACACACCGGCAAGTATGAGCAGCCCCATGCGTGGGCGCAGATGTTCATTCCAGATGCGTTCAACAACTTCTTGGGTTGTATAGGCGATCTGAAGTTCATCGTCGCTCCGCTTGATCGATGATGATTCAGTAAACAGGATGTTGATCACGAGGTCTTTCCGTCGGCAGACTATCGGTTACACGGTGCGCCGCGCAGCCTCTTCAGGTTTGAACGAACTTCTAACAGCTAATGCTGGGATGCGCCATATGGCCGGGGCGGCGGGATGCGCGTTGGGTCAAGTTTTTTCCTCATCCACTTCCGGCACTTCCGGGTCGAGAAGACGGTGCATGTGCACGATAAAATAGCGCATATGGGCATTGTCCACAGACTGCTGCGCGGCTCTTTTCCAGACATCGTAGGCGCTGGCGTAGTCAGGATACATGCCAACGATATCAAGCTCATCCAGATTCTGGAACTCGACGCCAGCCAGGTCCGTTAATACGCCGCCAAAAACCAGATGAAGCAATTGCTTCTCAGTGTTGGGTTTTTTAGGTGTGGCCATCTGCCGCTGGTCCTCCTTATTGGGGGTGCTGGATGATCTGCCGCTTCACAGTGTCGCCTGTGCCGTGCGTGCGATCAATTGCTTATGGAGCGCAGGCCCGGCCGATACAACAGAGCTGTGGCGCGGATTTTCAAGATTGTAGACGAGCGGGCTTGCGTCATGGGTGGTGACGATACCGCCGGCTTCATGCACCAGCAGATGTGCCGCCGCAAGGTCCCAGTCACTTTTGCCGGACAGTGACATTGTCCCATCGCATTTACCCGCTGATACCAGGGCAAGCCGGTAGGCGATTGAATTGACCCAGAGCGTTTCGAGTTCCGGCCAGGGGATCGCCCATTGTTTCGAACGCAACTGGCTCGCAGAGGCGGCAAGACAACAGCCTTCCAGATCAACCGGTTCCCGCACTGTGATACGTGTATCGTTTAAAAAGGCGCCACCACCGTGCACCGCATGAAAGAATTCCTCTGTCGCCGGGTTGTAGACCGCTGCCAGCAAAGTTTGACCGGCTTCCACCAGCGCCGCGCAGATGGTCCATTCGGGCTTGCCTTTCAGGAAGGCGCGCGTGCCGTCGATGGGATCGACAATCCAAACCCGGGATTTTTCGAGCCTGGATAGATCGTCCTCGCTTTCTTCAGACAACCAGCCATAGGCGCTGTTTGCATTGAACAGGCGCTCCCTCAGCAAAGCGTCCGCGGCCAGGTCTGCTTCGCTCACCGATGTTCCGTCCGCCTTCAATTTGCTGCGCGGCGATTGGCCGAAAAAGCTCATCGTCAGCGCGCCCGCTTCCCGCACGGCGGATAACAATTGATCCAGATCGCCGTGTAATCCGGGAACGTCTGCAAGTTTGTCGGAAATTTTGTCGGGGCTATTCATGTGCCCTGCTATCAGGTTGTGAATCTTTCTAAAAGCTTTACGCGCTGAAAACCAATCTTTAAGCGTCTTTTTTAAGGGGATCGGAAGGTGTGTGTGAGATACTCCCAATCAATCAAGGTTGCGATAGACAACCTGAGGGGGAGTTAATTGTGAGGCGTCAAACACAGCCGCATGGGCTTGCGACGCGCTGGTCTTTGCGTCCATTGGATCTTGATCCACACGGACTGCCAGTGCGCTTTTCCCTGCCAGTCGATATCTATGCAGATCAGGCGCGTGAAGCGCATGATCTCATAGAGATCAATCAGGGCTCGATTGCCGTGGAACACCAGGTTTCCGGCGTTTCATCAGTCAGGCGTACCCTGCCGCTGGAAGATTTTTCAGGCATTGCCATCCGGATCGAAAGCCTCGAACACGAATTCGACGGGTTCGCGATCTCGGTCAATTTGCATCATCCTGATCCCAAGCTCTGTTTCCCGCTGCATATGTCATACGATATGAGCAATATCGGCGCGCGCTGGCAGAGTTGGGGCAGGGCGCTGAAGTTGCCGCTCCTGCTGCCCGCGCTCGATGGCGGATGGCGTGAGCCAAATGAGCGCTTTGGTAAATTGAAAGTGAACCCGCCGCATTTCCGGCCCGCTAGACTGGCTTTGAATGCGCGGCGTTCAGCGATCTCATCGGTGCGTGAAACGGGCGATCAGAACCTGGTTCACCACATTGCCGGCGAAGAGCTTATCGCGCGCAACTAGCGTTCATCTTCTACCAGGATCACAACAGCGCGCTCAGGGCCATGTCGGCTATGAGCGATGCAAAAACAATCGCACCGAAATCCCGGTTCGACCTGAACCGGACAAGGCAATCTTTCTCATCCGATACGTCGAGCGTGGCGATCTGCCAGATGAGATGTGCCGCGCCAGCGACGAGACATATACAGAAGACGAGACTGGCGCCCGCGGCAATGCCGGCTGCGGCGATACAGAAAAAAGCAACCCCGTAAAACAGCGCCAGCCAGGGTTTGGTCTTTTCGCCAAATCTCAGCGCGGTGGATTTAAGGCCAAGCAGGGCATCGTCTTCCTTGTCCTGATGGGCATAGATGGTGTCGTAACCGATGGTCCAGGCGATGGCGCCGCCATAGAGCAGCAGGGGGGCAAGGGATAATGCTCCAAGCAACGCTGACCATCCCATCAGCGCGCCCCACGAAAAGGCCAATCCCAGGACGGCTTGAGGCCAATCGGTGAAGCGCTTCATGAAGGGGTAGGTGGCGACGACGCCGAGCGATGCGATGCCAAGCAGGACCGTGAACGCGTTGAACTGAAGCAGGACGGCGAGCCCGATGAGCGAAAGCACCGCCATGAAAATCTGTGCGCGGCGAACCGAAACCTGTCCGCTCGGGATGGGCCGTGATTTGGTGCGCGCGACCCGGGAATCATAGTCCGAATCGACAATGTCGTTCCAGGTGCAGCCCGCCCCGCGCATGACAATCGCGCCGATGGCGAACAGCGCCATGAACCAGATGTCAGGATAGTCGGCGCCGGTTTCGATGCCTGCCAGCCCCAGCGACCACCAGCAGGGCCACAGCAGAAGCCAGACTCCGATAGGACGATCGGCCCGGGCAAGTCGCAGGTAGGGCTGAAAGCTATGGGGCGCTTTCTCATCGACCCAGTTGCCGGGCGCGGCGTCTGCCACGGATTTGGGCGGGGGTTGTGTGCTGGGGCCTGCGTTCATGGGCGTCCTGGGAGCCGGAAAAGACTGCAGCTCGCTTGTAGCGCAATTCATCGACTATTATGAGGGGGTATTGGTCTGCATGGGTTTCCTTGGGTTGCTTGTGTGTCTGCCAAATCAACATGCTAAGTATCTGAAATATTTGGGGAAGTATTGGGGTACATTTTCGCTTCCCAACAACCTTCCCAACAACAGTTTCGAGATTCTGGGAATTCATATTTTA